>CAZAQS010000179.1:0-9836 GCA_964486825.1 uncultured Anaerolineaceae bacterium
AAACGACCAGGACGATACCGATGTTTACCCATACTGTCATGGCTGGCCCCATTGTAGAAATGAATTGGATCACACGAATATGGTACTCGGTATAATCCTGGTTGGCCTGCTCGAAACGCTGCTCTTCATATTCTTCACGTACAAATGCCTTGACCAGGCGTACACCGGAAATATTCTCCTGGAGTACCGTGTTAAGGCGGTCCAGGCGCTGTTGGATGGTCATGAAAAGAGGGCCTAAACGGGCGATGAAGAAGATCAGTATGGCTGAGGTCACTACCAGGAGAGGTAGCATCATCAGCGCCAGCTTTGAGTTGGTGTAGAACATCAAGACCAGGCTGCCGACCATGAGCAACGGAGCGCGTGTGCCGATGCGCAGGCTGACTTGCACCAGTCGCTGGAGCGTGCTGGTATCGCTGGTCAGGCGAACCATGAGCTGCCCAGTCTTTAGCCGGTCCAGGTTCCCATAGGAGAAAGACTGTATTTTGCTGAATAATAAATCGCGTAAGTCACGGGCGATACCCTCACCGACCTGGACGGATAGGTTATTGTTTCCAACTGCAAACAGGGTATTCAAGACAGAGATCGCCAGCATGAGGATGAATGTGCTGGCTACCGTTCGAGTATCCCCCTGGGTGATGCCTTGATCGATAATCCTTTGTACCAAACGAGGGATTGCCAGATCCATCAGGACTACGACCACCAATAACACCAACGCAAGAATACTTCTCTGCCGGTAGGGGCGCAGGAAGGGGAACAGCTTCAAGATTTCTTTCATGGGGATCGGATTTCGATGGCAGAATCGTCGTCCATGGATAACACGAGTCTAATCCAAAACTCAGTTGCAGGCAACTGCTGATAGGCCAGGCCTACAACTGTCCCGTGTCCTCCAGGTTTGCGATGCTCCGGATATATTCCGGGTCCTGGTAGCGCTCCAGCATGAAGGCCGGCGCGTAACCCGGTAGGAGACCACCCGTCAGATGCAGGGCAAGCAGCTCACCGGCTGCACAAGCAGACATCAACCCGAAGCCAGACATGGCCCCTATCAGAAAAGCTCCCTTGACTGGTAGAGGTCCAACCAGGGGCCGGTTTTCGCGGGTCCTGGTATAGTAGCCGCCATCCAAATAAGGGCGTTCCGAGCGGTTGAAGTATGCGCTTAGTCCAGGCAGCATGGTCGATAAGCCACGTAACAACACGTCCGGGTAATCGGGGTCTTGGGGGATTGGCCAGACCGGCTCGATTGGCCGGGCATTGTACTCCCATAACATCAGCAGGATATTTGAATCGCGACCGCCTTCAGGACGAGTATGAACGCCGGAGGGCATGACCTGTAACAGGGGATGCGCCTTGTCCTCTTCTGAGAGCAGGTCACGCTCGCTTTCCGACCAGGGCAGGTGTTGGGGATCATTCCAGATCAACAAGGGGGCTTCCCTGGGTACAACACCCAAACTATCCTTGAAGGCTACCTTTAGATGTGGCTCGGTGTAGACTGGCAAATCGGTTCCCAGCATAGCGCCTACCTGCTTGATCATCGGTCCGGCAGCATTAACAAAGCATTGTGTGGTGATGGCGCGCCCATCCTCCAGTTGCACTCGCTGAACCCGGCCTGCCCGAAGGGTGAAACCCGTAATCCGAGCCTGAGTAATGTGAACGCCGGCCTGCCTGGCGCGCTCGAGGAGGTAGCTACCGAGCTGCTGCCCGCTGAACCAACCTGCCCGGCGTAGGTGCAGAGCCGCTACAGCCTGATCTGTGAGGTAAGGGTAATGCTGGTGTAAAAGTGATGGCTCCAGGATCAGGTCAGCGCCATCCGGGCTACCGGCATACCCATGTGGTTGAGGGGGGACATAGGCAGGACTGTCATCGACACGCCCGTGGATGCGCAAGGGTCCTGCACCAAGGGCTGAGATGGCCTCAGCCGACCGGACCAGGCGGGGAATTGCGGCCTTGTCGCCGCTGACATAAAGATACCCCCGCCGAGAAAGCTGGAAGACATCCCCGCTCTCCTGGGACAGCTCTTCTAACAGGTCGATGCTGCGATTCATGAGCGCTACCATGGCGTTTCCTGGGCCAGGCCACCAGTTGCGATAGCACTCGGTGGACTTATCACTGGTCAGGCTGAGCGGGGCGCCCTGGTCAACCAACAGGATATCGTGGAGACCTTGCTTGACTGCCAGATGGTAAGCCGCGCTGATCCCGGCTATGCCTGCTCCACAAATGACGACCTGGTAAGTATCCGTCACAGGCGCCCGGCCTCCTTGAGAACGTAGAGGGCGTCTACGGTCACGAACGGGTTCATCCTGTGTTTGCTGACCCCGCCCCAATCAACCAGAGAGCGTCCTGAGCTGGCGTTGGGTTTGGTGTAATACCTGCCTTCAGCCGGAAAGCCCCCGTCCGGTAGTCTCCTGGCCTCCAATAAATCCAGAGCTTCGCGACAACGTTCATCATTTACGAAGCCTGCCTCGGCCAGGACTTTTAGCCCGAACAGGATATCGTAATGCCAGTAGCATGGGTAGTGCAATCTTAGAAAATCATGTGCGATAACCGCTCCATCTCTACGACGCTGGAACAATCGCCGGGAAAGGAATACTTCGGCAGCTCTTTGGGCTGCAATTTTCGAAGTTGTCTCGCCTGTGAGTTTTGCATGGAGAGCAAGACCGCGCATGGGAATAAGGGTTTCCATGAAGGATGAGTTCACCGCCTCGGGGCGGCGATCGCAATTCCAGCCGCCGTCGGGCCACTGCCAGCTAATCAGCGAATGCGCCAGACAATCCACACGCTCATTTGAAAGTCCAAGGGCCAGCAAGGCGTATAGGGCGTTACCTTCCTGGGAGGCGCACCTGCGCACCCGATCATTAATGGTTGGTATGCTGGAGCGGTGCTTCGATCCCAGCAACCAGTTTAAAACCTGTTCACGAAGCGGGACCAGGCTGGCATCCCCAGGTGGGTAACCAAGGTCAGCCAGCAGGGAGAGAACCCAATGGGCGCCGTTCCACTTCGCATAGGCAGAATAAGGGATAGCGCCGGTTGCATCACGCTGTGAGAGCAGCTGCGCGACTCGAGGGGACGAGCGGATCTGCTCTTGGGTCTCCTGCACTTCAGGATCTGTTTTTGATTTTCCCAAAACCTGGTGAAGGAGCCTGTAGCGAATAGAAGGTTCCCCCGATTCCAACAAGGTTTCAACGACCTGGTTCATACGTTTAGCTCCTTCCGCACGGTGATCTGCCTCCAGCTCGGTTTGCAGGGATAAAGCTTGCTCATAACGGCCCCATGAGCGCAAGCAACCTGCGACGGACCATTCCTATCCCCAAAACTTATACATCACCCTCATATTGCGGGAGTTATTATAATCCCAGATCCATGAGAGAACATACAACAGGAGAGGAGCAGCGGAGAGCCTGGCCATCAATGTAAATACGAGTATAATAATCGAAAAAGTCTACAAACTAACTTATCCTATAGCTAAAGGGGAAATCAAAAGATAAGATCTTAGACTCGAGAGGGGCGAATCGTTATGGAATGTCCATATTGCCAGGCTATCAACCCTGAACATGCACGTTATTGTAACAACTGCGGCAGGGAATTACCTCAGAAATGTTCAAATTGCGGCGCCTCCTTACTTCCGGGGGCGCGTTTTTGTCAGAACTGCGGGCAAGCAGTACCTGACATAGGCGATGCACAAGGGCCAGATAATCCTGGAGAAAAAATTTCACCAAATCGCGCTCGTGAAAGCCGGTTGCTTTCACCCGCTGATTTCTTGCAGCGCTATATCCCAAAGGAATTGATGGAAAAGCTGGAAGCAGCTCGTAGAAGTCATTTGATGGTGGGAGAACGGCGGATCGTAACGATCCTCTTCTGCGATGTAAAAGGGTCAACAGAGGCTGCTTCAAAGCTGGATCCAGAGGAGTGGGCAGAGATCATCAATGGCGCTTTCGAGCATATGATCCAGCCGATTTACCGGTATGAGGGTACTGTCGCCCGCTTAATGGGGGATGGTCTTCTGGCATTCTTCGGAGCGCCAATCGCTCACGAAGATGACCCAGACCGGGCAATCCTGGCAGGCCTGGATATCTTGCAAGCCGTCCAGGCTTATGGTTCTAATATTAAATCACGTTGGGGAATCGACTTCGAGGTTCGGGTAGGCATCAACACGGGATTGGTGGTGGTAGGGGCTGTGGGCTCGGACCTGCGCATGGAATATACCGCTCTTGGAGACGCTATCAACATCGCAGCCCGCATGGAGCAGACGGCACAGCCAGGAACCGTCCAGATTGCAGAAGCTACCTACAAGCTGGTTGAGCCTTCCTTCGAATTCCAGCCGGTAGAAGGCCTTAAGCTCAAAGGGCATGAGGAGATGCTTGCTTATCGGGTGCTAGGACGGAAGGATGAAGCCGGGAGCATGCGGGGCATCGCCGGTTTAGGGTCTCCTCTGGTCGGGCGTGAAGGGGAAATGGCAATTCTTGAGGCTGTTCTTCAGGAGCTCAAAGGGGGAGTTGGAGGTCTGATAACCGTAATCGGGGATGCAGGGCTGGGCAAGTCTCGCTTGATCTCAGATTTCCGCCAAAAGGCAGTGGAAAATGGTGCACATAGCATTCATTGGATGGAGGGACGCTCATTATCCTACGATTCCACCACCCCCTTTGCTTTGTTCTCGAACCTGTTCAGCGAATTCTTTCAACTCAAGCGCTCTGGTTCTGACCGTGAACGGTACGCACAGATTGCCAGCCGGATCGAGAGGTTGGTTCCGGGTCGCGGGGATGAGATAGCCCCCTTTTTCGCCATTCTGCTTGGGATCCAGCTTGAAAATGAGGCTGGCGATCGGGTCAAATACCTGGAGCCGGTACGCCTACGCGGCTTGATCTTCGAGAAAGTCAAGGACCTGGTAGAGGGAATCTTATCCCACGGTCCTGCCATACTTTTTCTGGATGACTTACATTGGGCAGACCCAACTTCCCTGGAGTTGCTCGAAATGCTGCTGCCTTTGATTGAAGGTAAATCCTTCCTGGTGATTACAGCTTTCCGCCCGCAGAAAGGGGAGCCATCTATGCTCTTTAAAGAGGATATTGAACATAGCTATTCCAGGCGGATTCGGAAAATCGTGCTTAACTCGCTGGATGAAAACCAGGCGCGTAGCCTCATCGCCAACCTGCTGAAAATCGAAGATCTACCCGAAACACTGAGGCAGATGATCCTTGAAAAGGCAGAAGGCAACCCATTCTACATCGAGGAAGTCATCCGGTCCTTACTAGATAGAGGCCTTGTGGTCTGGGTGGATGGGCATTGGCAGGCGACAAAGGAGATTCACGAAATCGCTCTGCCGGCTTCCTTGGCAGGTTTGATCACCGCCCGATTGGACCGTTTAGATGAGGCTACCAGGCATATCCTTCAGTTTGCTGCCGTGCTCGGGCGGGAGTTCACCCTGGAGGTGCTGGAAGGATTGGTCGATATCCCTGAAGAGATCCAACCCTCGCTGAGGGAGCTAAAGCGTTGGGAGCTGCTAGAAGTGAGAAACCGTCCTGAAGGGCAATCGTATATCTTCAAGCATGCCCTGACCCAGGAGGCAGCTTACAACTCGATCTTGCTCAGCAACCGCCGAGAATTGCATGGCCGGGCTGCGGAAGCTTTGATTCAACTTCATCCTGGAGCTCATGCAGAAATTGCCCGTCATCTGGTAGAGGCGCGCCAGGCAGACAAGGCTGTCTCTTACCTGGTGCAGGCCGGTGAGCAAGCAGCCAGGGCATACGCAGTGGCAGAAGCCCAGGCCTATTTCCAACAAGCCATTGAGATCCTTCAAGACCAAGGCGATACGGGTTTGCTTCGACGGGCATACGAAGGACTGGGAGGCGTCTACCAATTCTCGAATCGCTTCCCGGAAGCGTTGGACACCTATACCAAAATGCTCTCGATCGCGGAACTTGCGGGGGATATTCCCATGCAGATCTCGGCTATGAACAAATTGGCGGGAGTGATGGCTTTGGGGATGGGGGATTTCTCGCAAGCAGAACAGTTCCTGGATAGGGCGGAAGAACTGAGCCGGGGGCATGGTGAACTTTCCAGCATCCCCGAAAACTCTTTGTTACGCTGCCAGATCTGCACCATCCGAGCGGAGTTTGATCAGGTGGTCGTTTACATGGATGAAGTTGTCGAAATCGGCCAGGAGTTAGGAAAGCCCGAGGACATCCTTATGGGACTTGAACATGTCTCTTATAGCCTGGTGATCCTGACACGTTTCGATGAAGCCCAGGAAAAGGCCGAAAAGGCCTTGGAGTTAGCCCGGAAGATCGGCCAAAAGGAGCAAGAAGCAAATATGCTTGCCTTTCCACTGCCAATGTGCCATCTGCGTAATGGCGACCTTGCCCAAGCCAAGCAATACCTGGAGCAATCCCTTACAATCGCTGAGAAAATTGGATTGGTGAGCGCTCAAGGTGAAGCCGGATACCTGATGACTGAGATAGCACGCTGTATAGGAGAATATGAAAAAGCGCTCGAATACGGGAAGAAAACCCTTGCAGCTGTTTTACCACTCGAACCTTATACACCATTCGCGGTGGTGCCCATCCTGGGTTCGCTTGGTATGGTCTACCTGGAAATCAATGAAGTCTTCAAGGACCAGATCAAAGAGTTCCATAACCATGCCCTGCGATTGTTGGAAACGCCCATGGGCAAGATGGGCGGTGGTACGGCATGGTCAGATCTGGCTTTGTGCGCCCTAAAACTGAAAGACATGAAAATTGCAGAAGAAGCCATCCAACAGGGGTTGAATTATCAGAATATGTTTTCACGGCTGGAGCGACCACGCCACCTGGCTGCCGCGGCCCTGCTGTCACTTTCAAGGGACGAGCTGGATGAGGCTGTCCGTTTAGCTGAGGAGGCCTGTGCTTACGCAGAGGATCGAAGCATGCGTTATCTATACCCGTTCCTGTTTCTTGTGCTGGGTGAGGTCCTAGTCGCGAATGGGGAGATCGAATCTGGCGTAGAGCGCCTGGAGCGTGCCGGCAAGGAGGCTCGCCAGCTCGGAATGAGGCCGGTCACCTGGCAGGCGCAAGCTGCGGCAGGGCATGCACTGGCGTCAGCCGGACAGAAGGAGCAGGCAAATAAAAAGCTGGCTGAAGCGTACGAAACCGCCATGGAGATCGGAGAGCTGTTTAATGACCAGGATCTGCGCAAGGCTTATCAGGAGAACCTTTCCAGAAAATTAGCCAGAACATTTCCTTAAGGTGGGTGATATCATGTCCTAAAGCCTGCACAGTGAAGTACTTTACAAAAACCATGCCAGGTACGCTAGCGCACCCAGGCCCAACGAATCGTGGATAACGTGGGAGAGGGTGCACCAGCGTATCGATCCGGTCTTTCTGGCGACATATGCGTAAGCCAAACCCAAGAATACAGCGTAACCTACGAATGAAAAGACACCACCTGGCATACTGCTGGCCCTAACGGATTGGGGGCTGATGTGCCAAAGGCCGAACATGATGGATGGATAGACCATGTTCAACCAGGCGTTATTTGGGAACAGGCGAATATAGACACCTCGCCACAAGAGCTCCTCGGTTACCCCGATCACAAGGCCAATTAAGATCGAACCAAGCAGAACAATCAACCCGATCTGGGTGGCTTTAGGGATAAAGATTGTGATGAGGGGGAAAAGAATCCAGAACCAAAGCAGAAGATGAAGTTTCCAGCCTAAATCCTTAATGCCGGGTTTACCTTCGCGGAACAGGTCTATAACTGGACCCAAACCACCCAGGATATAGGTTGGAAAGGCAAGGCACCAGACAGTCCAGTAAAAAATAAACCCCACCAAATAACCTAAGGGGTATCCCCACCAGGCGTCAAAAACCTGGAAGGCGATATAGGTTGAAGCGATCAATATTACAGGCATCGCAAGCATCACCGTGCGCATGCTCTTCTCAGAAAGTTTGGGACCTGTGATAGAGGTGGATAAGGTAGCCATGATCGTTCGCCTTTCTGTAAGGATATTCTTGCTTTTATATGGATGGATCAGACGGCCTTATCCTACCGAAAAATAAAGGGGTCCGCTTCCGGCGGCTGACCAGTAAACCACCTGGTCAGGTGACCAAATCCAGGAAGGTGTCATGAAATTAAGGGAAATCCCTTATTCAAAGGCTAGGGTTTTCCCTTAATTCTGATGCATAGAATTCAGATATGATTATTCGTAGTTGCATGAAATCGCTCCATTTACCTTGATAAAACACATGCAGTCAAGCGATTATCGAAAAGGAAGGAATAATGGCATTATTTGATGGGAAAGTCGCGCTGGTTACGGGCGCAGCAGCTGGGATCGGAAGGACAACGTCGCTGTACTATGCCCGTGACGGTGCTCAGGTGGTCGTATCGGATATCAATGATGATGGTGGTCGGGAGACCGTGGAACTGATCGAACGAGCTGGAGGGGAGGCTGTTTTTGTCAAGGCTGACGTATCTGATCCAGGTGAAGTACAAAATATGGTCATCCAGGGAGTCGAGAGGTATGGGAGACTGGATGTCGCTTTCAATAATGCAGGCGTTGGTGGAGAGCAGAACCCGATCGCGGATTACAGCCTGGAGGGCTGGGACAGGTTGATTGGGGTTAACCTGTCGGGCGTTTTTTATTGCATGAAATATGAGATCCCAGCGATATTGAACTCGGGTGGTGGCGTGATCGTCAACATGGCTTCAATCCTGGGACGGGTGGCGTTTGCAAATTCACCGGCTTATGTCACATCTAAACATGGCGTGGTAGGGTTGACCCAAAACGCAGCTGTCGAATACGGGCAGAAGGGGATCCGGGTCAACGCGGTCGGGCCAGGCTTTATCCGTACCCCAATGATCACGGAAATTATCGAGGACCAGACCACACGCGATATGCTCGTGGCCTTACATCCGATTGGACGATTGGGCGAGCCGGAAGAGGTAGCTGAGCTGGTGGTCTGGTTGAGCTCCGACAAGGCATCTTTCATCACCGGGGCCTATTATCCGATCGATGGCGGTTACCTTGCCAGGTGAGGCGAATTGGCCTTGCGAACAGTATTAACGCTGCTCCATAATAAATAGAAAGAAACAGCAACCGAGCCGGAAATGTCTATATAGCGTGTAGCGATATGCCCAGGATTTATAGCAATCGCGCTCAGGGCGGCAATGACACAGATGTCCACGAAGGACTTGGCGCGGTAGAGCTGGACCTGCGAATCGATGACGGGACTGAAATGCTCGCGGGTCATGCCCTTATAGCGACGCCAGAACCAGGTGTTGGTCGCCAATCCCAGAACTGCAATGACTAGCCCTAAATACACATTACCGCCTGGCTGAAAGGTGGAAATACGGGAGATAGCCAGGACGAACATCACAATCCCCGAGCAACCCAAGGCGAGCGCCACACTCAGCCCGGCGATCTTTTCTATCTTGGCCCTGCTCGACAATTCAAGCTTGTCATTACGCAGCAGGTAACGAAATACTTGCCAGGATACGAATAAGGCCACCAGCTCGGCAGTGCGGCGGATGAAATCGGCAACCTGAGTGGTGGAATTGCTGAGGATTACGGCGATGCCGGTGGTCAAGGGCGCCCATGAGCTCAATAAAAAGGCAACCAGCAGGGTCTTTTCCCGGGAGGCGGACTGCTCTTTCGAAAGGGGTGTCAATTTACCAACCTGTTAGCGAGATCAAGTATGCCAGAGGCATGATCAAGGCGGCTGCCGATAGGGGAACAGTAAATGTATCCGTACCCCGTCTGGAGAAAAGCTCTACCAGGCCACATACCGGGCCTACGATGACGGAAATCAACAGGCTGACGTACCAGGTCAGGCCACCATACAGCATTAAAGTAAGGCAACAGGCCAGGGTGG
>CAZAQS010000180.1:0-9834 GCA_964486825.1 uncultured Anaerolineaceae bacterium
CTTACAAAAGCGGAAGCCTGTCCTCTGCAGAATAACCAGGTGGCCTTGTCTCTGTAGCTAACTGTTGGCGGATATATCCAAAGATGGCGCTTAAGGGCAAGTGGTTAACGCAGGCCTGTTCGCACATTCCACAACCTGCGCAGGACACCAGCCAGCGAACCACATCCTGGCGCAGGTACAGGCCGTCGCCTCCCTTCTTCGGGAAATCCACCGAACATATCGGGCAGGCCTCTAAACAGGCCTGGCATGTCCCACATTGACCTAATTGAGCCAGCAAAGCGTCGATGTCAGATGGTATGAGGTCGGCTAAACCATCCACGACACGTGTTCGGGTGCGCTGATGCCGTTCTGCCAGCTTCCAGATGACCTTTTGGCGTTGGCTAAGCATACTCTCGTCCGCTTTTCCAGAGGTCATTTTCGTAAATTGGTAGCGCTCGGCAGTCTCTTCTTCTTTCGTCTGGATCAACAGGTACTGGCGAACAGGCAGGCCGATGACATATATATTGATGTCGGCCTCTCGGGCATCTGGAGAGCTGCACATCTGGCAGGCTGAGCGGTAGCGATAGGCAACGATGCCTCCCTGCCGGGCAAACTGCAGCGCTTCATAACTCAGACCCTCTATGGAGCCGCGTCTCTCCGTCCGCCAGTGCACGTCATCGGCTGGATAAGTCCCCAAACAATCAATACAGATGGTTAACAACTGGTCAATATTTACCGGTGCGTGCTTGACCATCTCCGACAGGGCGCGCATTTCGCACGGTCGTAGCACAACCCCCAGGCGAGCCTTAGTCTTTTCTTTTAGCGAATCGGGCACGAATTTGGCGGCATTGAAGGTCATCAAGGGTTTGAATGGATTTACCTGTTCGAATTGCTTGGGGTCTTCCAGCAAGCGCATACCGGCGCCTTCTTCGTCCAACGAATTTTTAGAAACGAGCATTCCCTCCAAATTTCCGTTGTACCACAAGGTATTGACGAACTTATTGACGCTCCCTAAAGGATCGCCGTGTGTCTCAAGTATCCAATAGTTGTTCAATGCCTACCTCCTACGACTTCAACCTTATGCCTCTTGGCAGCTCCGATAAAGTCAATCTTTTTCAAGCTGTTTGGAAAGCACTTCTGCAATATCCATCACCTGGACCTGATCTCCCTTACCCTTCGAGCGTATGGCGTCGTCAAACATCAGCAGGCAGTAGGGGCATGCGGTAGCTACTACATCTGCCTTTGCGGCGAGGACATTATCGAGCCGCCGGTGATTTATGCGGGTGTTTGGATCCGTCTCCAACCACATCTGGCCTCCGCCTCCGCCGCAACAGAAAGCATTACCTTCGCGGAGATCCATTTCGACCCGGTTAACGTTCGATTTGTCCAGCAATCCCCTGGGCTGCTGATAGATATCGTTGTAACGACCCAGGTAACATGAATCATGATAGGTAATCGTGCCCTTAAGGCTGCTACCGTTGCCTCCCGCTGTTTCCCATGGTAAGGAGATCTCGGCCAGGTATTCTGTGTAATGTTGTACCTGGAATTCTCCGCCGAGTTGAGGGTACTCATTCTTGATCGTATTGAAGCAGTGTGGGCATTGTGTTACCAGGCGGTTGAACTTGACCTTGGAAAGCGTCTCGATATTTTGTTTGGCAAATTCCTGGAAGAGGTATTCATTGCCCAGGCGGCGGGCTGTCTCGCCACAACAAATCTCATCGTATCCCAGGATGCCGAAATCGACATTCGCCTTTTGGAGCAGGCGGACGAAGTTTTGGGCAACTTTCTTATTGCGATCATCGAATGCAAAGGCGCAACCCAGGAACAGTAAAACATCCGTCTTATCCCCAGGAGCAAGCTCACGGACATCCAATCCATCCGCCCAGGCGAGCCTATCGTCGGCCGGCATCCCCCAGGGATTTCCTTGGCGTTCCATATTACGGATGGCGTCTCCGACTGATTTTGGCATCTTCCCGCTGGTGAGGACCTGGTAGCGGCGAAGATCAATAACCTCGTCTACCGGGTTAACGAAAGCCGGGCACTGGCTCAAGCAAGCACCGCAGGTCGTGCAGGACCAGGCTATATCTTCCGGGAGAGCCTCGGATAGATCCTTGCCGCCTGAACCGTTCGATCCGTTGCCCGCAACCAGGTTGGTATGCATCACATTTCTAAGGGATTGGATGAACTGGCGGGGTGAGTATGGCATGCCGGAGATTGCAGCCGGGCAGACATCATCGCAGCGCCCACAGCGGACGCAGGCATCGAAGGAGAGCAGCTGGTGTGGGGCAAATTCCTGCACCTGCCCAACGCCCAGGGTCTCAGCTTCTTCGATATCCTCGATTACCTCGAGGATGCCATCTTTGCGGCGCGGGCGGAAGATGATATTGAGCGGGACCATAACCAGGTGACGTAGCTTGGTGAACGGAATGCTGGCTAATAACGCCAGCCCCAGTGCGGCATGGGTCCAAAACAAGTAAAAGTGCAGGCGCATGGCTCCCTCTGTGCTCATTCCAAGGGAGCCCATCAAGCTGGCGACTAGCGCCCCGATCGGGGACCAGTTGGACCATTCTGGAGCGGAGGAGAGCAGGCGAGTCCCTTCCAGGCTGAAACCGGCGATGGGAATCAACATCAGGAGCACAAGGGCATAACTGTCATCCCACCGCGTCTCGAGGTTTTTTGGCCGGAGCGCCAGCCGGCGGAACAAGGCCATCAGGACTCCCAGGATAATGGCTACTCCAGCCAGATCCATAACCAGCTCGAAGGTCAGGTACAGGCCGCCTCGCGGGAATGGCAGCTCCACAAAAGGTATGAAGAGCTGCATCTGCATCAAGTTGATGGCGGTTCCCAGCACCTGGATTGTGACGCCCCAGAAGATCAGGGCGTGCATTACGCCCGGGTAAGCTTTTCGTAGGACCCGTAGCTGCAGGACCGAATGGACGAAGAAGTCTCGAAGGCGGGGTAGGGCCAGGGTAGTGTTTTTCTTGATCTGGGACCAACGTTCGCTAACTGGCGCTTGGCTCCCACCTGGTATGGCTTCTGTGGTCATCCCGCACCTCCAACGTAAATTTGTCCATCAACGACTTCTACAGCAATTGGTTCCAGGCCTTTGGGCGGGGGACCATGTAGGACTTCACCGGTATACAGATCGAAGCCAGCATCATGGCAAGGGCACATAATCTCGCCAACCTCTGGATCCCACTTAACCAGGCAGGCAAAATGGGTGCAAACTGCAGAGTAGGCTTTTAATCCTTGAGGGGTGTGGATCAGCAGCGCCGGGTAGCGCCCGAAGCGGACCATCTTGCTTTCACCCTCTGGAAAGTCGACCAGGGGGCCGGCAGGCACTGGTTCCGAGGGTGTTTCTTCCAGGTTGGCGGGGAAAAAATAGGCAATGATGGGTCCGAAAACTACAGCCGCTCCGCTCACCACCAGGATCCGGATTAATAGATTCAGGAATTCTTTACGTGTGATTTTGCTCATGACTAGCTTACCTCGCCCCAAATGGTGCCCAGGATGAAGATGATTACGCCAACTGCGGCAATCGTTGCCCTGATCTTCATGATCTTGCGCGACTTATCCGGCTTACGGTCGATGAAAGGCCACAAGGTAACCATGACCACTGCGATCAGAGGAATGACGACTCCGGCGGTCTTCGGAATGTACTTGAGAAGCTGGTATAACGCTAAGAAATACCATTCCGGTTTCACATGCAATGGGGTATCCATCGGGTCAGCCGGGTCCCCCAGGCCGACAGGGCTAAGCATACCGATTGTGGCTATGATCAGTGCAATCACGATCAATCCAGCGACAACCTTGGCCTCGGTTTTCACGTGGTCCGGGAAAAAGGGAATGCTTTCTTCGTTCTCTTTGGGAGTTATTGCTGCCATAACTGGATTCCTCCTGATCTATAAGGGTTTAGCAATACCCTGACGCCGGATCATCAAGAAATGCATCACCATGAAGACGAGCAAAGCGATCGGCAAAACGATGACGTGCAGCGCGTAGAAGCGGCTCAATGTCAAAGCGGTTACATCCCACCCGACTCGCAAAAATACCAGGGCCAGGTCCCCAATGACAGGGATGGCTCCAGCGATTTCAGATCCAACCGTGGTTGCCCAAAAAGCACGCTGGTCCCAGGGTAGCAGGTAGCCGGTGAAGCCAAAGACTAGCGTCATCAGGAGCAAGACAATCCCGGTCACCCAGTTCAGCTCTCGAGGTGGTTTGAATGCGCCCATGATGAAGACCCGCAGCATATGTGCTATGCACATCACGATCATCCCATTGGCAGCCCAGTGGTGTATGGCGCGTATGCCCGCTCCAAAACGCACTTCAGTTTCGATGTATTGGATGCTGGCGTAAGCGGCTTCCGGGGTGGGTTTATAGTAGAAGGCCAGTAGGATACCGGTCACGGCCTGGATCACAAAGAGGAAGGCTGTGATCCCACCCAGGCAGTAGAACCAGCGCAGCGCATATAATGGGACTGGTTTGGATAATACCTGCGAGAGAGGCTCAGAAACCTGGTAGCGCTCGTCTACCCATTCCGCCGTTCTTGTTGTAATCGGCTTCCAGTGTGAACGGGTCCTCCAAACGCTGGCGCTGCGGTACATTCCAAACGCAAAGAACAGCCCCGCGGAACCGAAGACCACCCAGCGAGACAAAGGGGTCCAGATGCCCTTATCTTCACCCGTGATATGGCAGTGCAGACACGGATCGGTGTTGGGCGCCGAAGGGGCTACCTCGGCGGCGGGAAGCGCTGCGGCTGCTTCAGCAGCGGCCCAGTTTGGCCCTGCTACAGCCTGCTCATCCGATGAAGATTTTGCACGAGCCTGAGCTGTTATGAATATCAGCAGCAGGATGACCATGAGTATCACAACGGTGATCAAAATATGAGATGGCCTGCGGGAAATTACTTTCATTAGCCTCCTCCAAAAGAACATCAGCTGGCAGGATATCTATCGAACCTATATTAAGAATACATGAATGCGCATTTTTCTCATACCGCTATAGACCGCAATTACCTAGGTTAAATGCCTTAATTAAACGAAAAAAGGACCCTAAACCAGTAGGGCCTTTTCGTGAGAGGGGAAAACAGGTATCAGTTGGAGAATCCGTAGGGAGATAAGGCGGCTAGATCTCGATAATCTTCTTTTGTATGGCGTATTTGATCAACTCGCCCCGGTCGTGAAGGTCCAACTTCTGCATCAAGCTGTTCCTGTGGGCCTGGACGGTCTTGACCGAGATCGACAGGATCTCGCCGATCTGCTTATTGGTATACCCTTCGGCGATCAGTTGTAGGACTTCTCGTTCACGTACACTTAACCCATTGGAAACAGGTTCTGGATGGGGCTCTCCCCAGCGCAGGTAATCTTCGATAACCAGCCGGGTAATGGCAGGGGACAGGACCGCCTCACCCTGGTGCACGGCCCGAATTGCTCCCAAAAGCTCCCTGGCGGCGGCGTCTTTAAGGATATATCCCATTGCACCGGTAGCAAGCACCTGGCGAATATATTCTTCGTTTTCATGCATCGTCAGGATGAGGACTTTTACCTGCGGGTTACTGCGTTTGATCTGCCGGGTAGCCTCCAGCCCGTTCAATAACGGCATGGCGATATCCATGACAACCACGTCCGGTTCGAGCTGAGCGGTCATTTTCACAGCCGTGTGTCCATCTTCAGCTTCACCCACGACCTGTATGTCTTGCTCATCTTCAAGTAGAGAGCGGATTCCATCCCGGAGAATCGTATGGTCGTCGGCTAACAGGATCCGAATCGTGTTCTTCATGGTACTCTACCTCCAAGGGAAGCGGCACACAAATTTGAAGACAGGCGCCTTTCCCGGGTGCCGATTCAATCGAGACTTCCCCTCCAACCAGTGTGGCCCGTTCTTTAATCCCCAATAACCCTAAATGTTGCAAGGGAACGGCTTGCCCGGCGGCCTGGCCCGGGTTAAACCCCTGCCCATCATCCTGGACTTTCAGGTGGACTTTACCCTGCTCGATAAACAAAGATATTTCTGCCACGCTTGCGTTGGCGTGGCGCATGATATTATTGATGGCTTCCTGAGCGATACGAAAAAGTGTGGTTGAGAGGTGGCTGGATAGCTCAACAGCCTCTTCTGGTAAGGATAACCGCACCTGGATGCCATTTGTTTCCAGTACTGAGCGGGCATACCAGCGAATTGCTGGCACCAGGCCCAGGTCATCCAAAATTGTAGGTCGCAGACCATACACGATCTTGCGTAGCTCGGTCAATATTCCGCTCGCCAGTATCCGGGAGGCTTCTAGTTTGCTACGCAGCTCTGCCTCGTCCAAAGGCAGGCGGTCCTCCAGCCGTTGCAGGTTGATGATCAACATCGACAAGGCTTGTCCAGTATCGTCGTGTAAGCTACGAGCGATGTTTTTTCGCTCTTCTTCTTGGGCCGTTATCGCACGATTAGAAAGCGCATGTAGCTGGCGATTGCGTTCTTCCAACTGTGATAGCAGGCTGTGAAGGACTCTAGCCAACTGGCTGAGATCCGGATCGACCTGTTGCAGGCTGTCGATATTCAAACGGGAATTACCAGCCTGGATCTGGTCAACCAGCTGGCGTAGATCTTTGAGCGGTTTTAAGGCGGAATGGATAATCCAGGAGTTTACCAGGAGGCTGAGTATCGTTCCGGCAAGCGCAAATCCTATGATCAGAGATAAGTCTGCTGCTTTATCTGTGAGCAGGCGTGTCAGCAGGGTACCTCCGATAGCACCAACCACGATAATGATTGAATTGCCGATGACAATGCGGTGAAAAATCGACAGGTAAGGTAAGCGTTGCAAGAACTGGGGGAAGCCAGCTGCTCTCATCCTTTTATGAGTATATCATAGGACGTGAGCAGGTACTCGCAATGATGGCGTTGGCTTATCCCTGACTGAAAGTAGATTAGCGGGAGTAAAACTCTACGATCCTCTGCTCCTGGATATCGTCATCGATCTCGTGGCGCTCCGGCTCTCGTAAGACACGGCCGCCCCCATCCTCAGGCTGCAGCCAGCCGGGTATGGCGGGTTTGTTCTCCTGCAGCCCGATGACATCTGGAATCTTTTGCGCGTCTTGCTTGAGTGTGACCAGTTGCCCGGGCACGACCAGGTAGGAGGGGATGTTCACTCTTTCTCCATCAACATGGACCAATCCATGGCTTACAAATTGCCTGGCCTGCGGGCGGGTGCGGGCAAGCCCAAGCCGGTAAACCACGTTATCCAGGCGGCGCTCTAGTAAACGCAGTAGAGCCAAACCGGTGATCTCGCGCGTCTTGAGCGCCTGTTGGAAGAAGCGCACGAATTGAGACTCGTGGACCCCGTAAATCCGTTTCACCTTTTGTTTCTCGCGTAATTGCTGGCTGTACTCACTCACACGCCGCCTTGGTTTGCGTCCGTGCATTCCTGGCGGCACCTGCAGGCGGCGTTGAAGGCTTTCGCCGCCTGTTCCGAATAAATCCCTGCCTTCTCTCCTGGATAATTTATGCTTGGGCGTGCGGTCACGTGCCATTAGCTTACCTCCCTAATTTGACAAGAATACCTCAACTCTTTTACAGGATACTATAAGGACTCGTAGCAGGGAGGACAATGGGGAAAAATCCTAGCTGTTCATAGGGATATCCCTACTATAAATAAAGCCCGCCTCCAAATCTTGAAGGCGGGCTTCACTTCTAGTTGTACCCGGGAAGAATTTAGGCCCGTGCGGCTGCCAGCTGGATGCGGGTGGAGCGCAATCGTTCAGCGTAAGCTTTAGCCAGCTGGTACATGATCACGCACGACATTTTGGCGTCATCCTCTAAAAGAGCTCGCATGGCGACAGCGTCTATGGAGATAACGCGCAGGTTTTGGTCTGCTTTAGCAGTTGCTGTGAAAATGTAAGGCTCCATCAATGCAGAGACCCCAAAGGCATCTCCGGGATTGATCTCACCTACCAGGAATTCCTTGCTAAAGTCGAGCAAACCTTCCGTTTCCACCGTGTAGTACAGGTCTACACTGCCTTGCAGGAGGAGATATAAGGCGTCCGCCTTTTCACCCTCCTTGAAGATCTGTGACCCGCTTGGAATGTTAACTTCCTGGGCGATCATTGCAATGGCCTTCAGTTGGGCCTCAGTCAAGAGCCCAAAGAATGGGTAGCGTCGAAGTAACTCTGGAGATATCATATTTTGCCTCCCAGGCGAACTCTAGTCACTGTTTACACAACCGAAAGCTCCGCAACGTCTGATGAGTTGCTTACTTATTTGGCGACGGCGCGCTTGCTGGCGGCTTTGACAGCTTCAGCAGGGGCACGCAGGTAGATGAACCAGTAAATCAAGCCTACCATGGCGGCGCCACCGATGATATTGCCAATTGTGACCGGTAAAAGGTTGGCGAAAAAGAAGTTGCCCCAGGTCAGGCTGGCAAAGCTTGCCGCAGTTACGCCACCGTCTGTCAAAGCTTTCAGGCCCCAGAATGAAGCGGGCGCCCAGTTCTTGATGAACAGGCCGATGGGGATGAAGTACATGTTGGCGATGCTGTGCTCAAACCCGGCTGCCACGAAGGCTGAAATAGGGGGGATGATGGCCAGGATCTTGTCTGTGGTAGAGCGGGCGCTAAAGCAAAGCCATACCGCCATACAGACAAGGGCATTACACATGATGCCAAGCGCGATGGCCTGCATGAAACCTAGCCCGGTTTTCGAGTTGGCAATATTGAGGGCTGTTAAGCCAATCGAGCCGTTACCAAAAGTGTACTGTGCTGAAACAAACATGATCAGAGCAGTAACAATCGAGCCGACAAAGTTACCCGCGTAAACGATGACCCAGTTGCGCAGCAGCGCCCCAACCCCAACCTTTCCGCTCATGAAAGCCATGATGATCAGGTTATTGCCGGTGAAGAGCTCTGCGCCGCCAACGACCACCAGGATGAGGCCGAGGGTGAATACCAGTCCGCCCAACAGACGAGCTACCCCGTAGGGGAGCGCGCCCGATCCAGCCAGGACTGTCGTGGCGAAGATGGCGCCTACGGCGATAAAAGCGCCAGCCAGGATGCCAAGAGCGAACATACCAACCGTATCGAGGCCGGCTTTCTTCACACCAATCCCTTCGGCTTTAGCGGCCATTGCGGGGGGTAGTAAAGAGTCAAAAGAAATTTGGTCAGTCATTGCAAGATACTCCTTATCTGATTTTTTAGTTTTTGTAATCACTAATTTAATGTTATTCTTACAAGGTGGGTGAGCGCTAACGTATGACGGCTAGTGGGCACCTCCTATGATCGTTTCTTTTTTAAAGCCGGCGCTCCCTTTCCCCCGTAAAAGAGGGCGCCGGTTTCGAATTTGCCATTCAGCCTGCCAGCTCAATCTTTACCGCACATACTTTATATTCCGGAATCTTTGCCACCGGATCGATAGCAGCGTTTGTAAGAGTGTTAGCGGCTGCTTCTGCGAAATGGAACGGGATGAAGACGATCCCCGGGGTAATATACTCCGTAACGCGGGCGAGCAGTTCGATCTGCCCACGCCGGCTGGAAACCTTCACCCGGTTCTTGCCATTCAAGCCGACCAGTTTAGCGTCCTCGGGGTGGATTTCGATATAGGCCTCAGGAACCTCGTTGACCAGCTTATCAGAGCGGCGCGTCATCGTTCCGGTATGGAAGTGGAACATCAACCGGCCGGTCGTAAGGGTGAACGGGAATTCATCGTCCGGAAGCTCGGCAGGCGGCTTGTAGGGCAGGGCGAAGAACGTCCCTTTGCCTTTCGTGAATTGACCCTTGTGAAGGTATTGTGTACCGGCATGTTCTGTATTTGGGCAAGGCCATTGCAGGGAGCCAAGTTCCTCCAGGCGTTCGTAGGTAATGCCGCCGTAGCTGGGAGGCAACCG
>CAZAQS010000181.1:0-9746 GCA_964486825.1 uncultured Anaerolineaceae bacterium
GAACTGGGAAATAAGAGCATTATCGCTTTGTGCCTTGCCGGTCTGGCTGGCATTATTCGCGAGAGGGGGAATCCCAGGCGGGCAACGCTGTTACTAGCGGCTGCATCGTTTATCAATGAAACGATTGGCGCTAAATTGGATAAAGCAGACCGTGCCGAGTGGGACCGTATTCTCGCTGCCATCCATACGGAGCTTGATCAAGTATCTTTTGCTAAGGTATGGGCCAAGGGGGGAAAAATGACAATCGAGCAGGCGATTTCCTACGCCTCGGAGATGTCAGCCAATGGGTGAATAATCCGTATTCTGTAAAAAATCAGCGTTTAGTAACCGACATTCAATCCCTGTTAGAATGAACAATCCTCTAATTGGAGTACAAAATCAGATGGATTGGTTGCTGGGATTAAACGCAAAAACCTGCTGTTTAGCAGGTCTAGGGCAGCCGAGAGTCGGCTGAGAGGAGAAATTGCCCAGTTGTCACTGTCCTACGGGGTCAAGTGGGCAATAAGTGAGCGCGACAGGAGTCGAGCGTACTGTGTTCGCCGAACCTGTAACCAAATGGCGGCTAAACAAAGAACGTTTTGGCTTAAAAGGACAGCCTCCGGCTCGCTTGACTGCCGTACTAATATGCAGTATTATATACGGCAAGAAGGAGATGCGAATGGACACAAAGCTGACCGTGCGAGTACCTCGCCGTCTATTGGAAAATGCCAAGCGGTATGCCAGGGAGAACGATACAACCTTGACGGGGCTTATTTCTGCCTACCTGCAGCAAATCCCCCAGGAAGGTGGCGGGTTGGAGGATGCTCCTATCGTCCGCCGGCTATCCGGCTCCATATCTCCAAATGTTTCTGTAGAGGATTATAAAAAACATTTGGATGAGAAATATGGGAAATGATAAAACCCAAGTTCTCTTCGACCTGAATATTATCTTGGATGTTCTTCAGGAGCGAGAGGAATTTTACGATTATTCGGCGCGCCTGTTAGCCATGGCTGAAACTGGCAGCATTCAGGGTTGGCTTGCAGCTCATTCTATAACGACTTTGTTTTACTTGATCGCGAAAGACCGCTCACCTGAACAGGCCCGTGTTACGCTAACCAGTCTGCTGCAATTCCTTAAGATTGCCCCCGTGGATCAAAATACCATTGAACAGGCTCTCAATTTGCCATATAGAGATTTTGAAGATGCGGTCCAGATGATGGCGGCGTTGCAGATTCGAGCGGATTATTTACTTACCCGGAACGTAAAGGACTACCAACCCGCCCCGCTGGATGTCATTCAACCCGTTGAACTGCTGACTATTCTAAAACAATGATTGTTCCGAGGATATTATTTTGTTGACTGCATCGCTCTACTGGCCAGACCCGCGGGGGAAAACGCCGGCTGCTGTATCGGGGAATTTTATGCTGCTGGGTGCATTGCTGTTAGCATTATTGGACGATATGGCGGCTAAACTGCCTTAAGGGTCATGAAAGGCGTCAATCGCGAACACAATCTGTTCTAATAATATATATAACCTTTAGATTTCCTTCAGGTTGCGATGGTATCATTCCCTTGGAGATTGCTTTATGGATATTCAAGTTTTAGTTGTTGAGGACGATGAACATATTCGAAATACCGTCAAAACCTTTTTAGTGAATTCAGGCTATTCTGTAGATGCCTCCTCTGATGGAGATGAAGCATTGGAGCTATTCTATGACAGAAGACATCACCTTGTCATCCTCGACATCCTGCTTCCTGGAATGGATGGATTGGAGTTATTGAAGGAAATCCGCCGGCTTTCCGATGTCCCTGTATTGATGATGACCGCTTTAGGTGATGACGTTTATCAATTAAGCGCATTTACCAAGGAAGCCGATGATTATGTAACCAAGCCTTTTTCCATGCAAATCCTGTTGAAACGTGTAGCGGCGTTGCTGCGGCGAAGTGGAGTATTGAAGAAAGAAATCTATGCGGGCAAGCTTACCCTGTATCCAGAATCCTACAAAGCCGATTATGACGGCACGGACCTCCACTTAACCCCGCGAGAGTTCGAAATTTTGCTGCTTCTGACACAAAACAAAGGCAGAGTGGTTTCCCATGAAACCTTGATTACCAGGATATGGGGCTATGATTTTATCGGCAATGAGGGGATCGTACATTCCAATATAAAGAACATACGCAAGAAGCTCCCCAATCATATGATCAAGACTGTCAAAGGAATCGGTTACCGGTTGGAGAATGAAGCATGAGGATAAAGGGACTCGGGATTTTCGGGAAAGTGTTCATCTATACTTTGCTTTTTCTCACCCTGGCTATCGGTATTACTGCCGGCATATTTTCCCGGCAATTTTTGACCGCGTACGAGATAGGCCGCCGGCAGCAGCTGGCAGACAGCATGAGGCCTTTGGTCAGCCAGCTTCAAGGGAGATCGCGGGAAGAAATGATCGAGCTGGCCCGGTTGTTTTCAGAGCGAAACCCGGCCTACCAATTTCATATCGTTACCACGGATGGGGAAACCATCTATAGTACGAGGAATCAAGACGACAACTTCCAGGGTTCTCGCATGTTCGGTCTGGCGGTCGATCAAAACACCGTCCTGAGCATGCGCATCAGGATCATGGATACCAGTATCTACGAAGAGCTGGTCTACCGGACAGCAGCCACGTTAATCCTGCTGTTCATTTCGGGCACTGTTGGAGCAGCTTTTTTCGCCCAAAGGATGACGGAGCCCATCAAAAAGCTGGCTGCCGATACGAAGAAAATGTCCAACCTGGAACCTGTGCCCGCGCCATTGATCCGCCCGGATGAAGTGGGCCAATTGACGGGCGATGTCCATGACATGTACGCAAAATTGAAACGAACCATTTCCAACCTGGAGGCTGAGATCGAACGGGAAAGGGAGATGGAAGAAAACCAGCGCTATTTCTTTTCGGCAGCTTCCCATGAATTGAAAACACCGATTGCCTCAGCCAGCGCTTTGCTGGAGGGAATGCTGGAGAATATTGGGGACTATCAAGACCATCCCAAATATCTGCGGGAATGCTTGAAGATGATGACGGCCCAAAGCAACCTCATTTCGGAAATACTCGAAATCGTCCGTTTGAGGGACGACAAAATCAGGCCTGATCCGGAAGCTCTGCATTTACAGTCTGTCGTTGAATCCGTTTTGCCGGGCCTTCAAATATTGGCTGATGCAAAGGGACAAACCATCACGGTGGACATTTCGGATAAGCTACAATGCGAGCTGGATCGAAAAATGTTCGCACGTGTCCTATCAAATGTCATCACCAACGCCATCCAAAATACACCGGAGGGGGAACGCATCGAAATATGGAGCGAAAAGTATGATCATAAAACGGTCAGGCTTTGTATACTAAATACCAACACACATATCGATGAGCAGCATATGTCCAAATTATTCGAACCTTTTTACCGCCTTGACAAGGCTCGCAGCAAAGCTGAAGGACACAGCGGATTGGGGTTGACGATTGTCAAAAATACGTTGGACCGTATGGGTGTTGCCTTTGCGCTGGAAAACACGCAGAGCGGGGTATTATTTTGGATGGCTTTGCCCATTGTAGAGAGCTAAACGCGAATAATTGTCTCAATTTAAAACGGCAGGAAAACCTGCCGTTTTTTCTTACCTCTCTTTAGATTAGCTTCAGATACATATGCTATTCTTATCAGTGTTTGGTAAAGATCTTCAGAATGAATGTGAAAAAACCTGAAAAGGAGCGTGAGAAATGAAACATCGATTACAAAGCATGCTTGGGACAAAGCCCGGGATGAAAAGCCCATCCAGATGGGTTACGCAGCTCGGGCTGCTGCTTGCGCTATCCGCCTTGGCGCTGACCGCCTGCTCCCAGGCGGCGGGCGCTGATATCCCCACCGCAAGCGGTAACCAGGGAACCGCACCGGCGGAGGCGACGCAGGCGAGCGCAAACGAGGGAACTGCGGCGGACAGCAATCCTGCGCCAACGCCGGTGGACGAGGCGGACGCGGCCCTGGTTTACGCCCAGTGCGTCCGGGACAACGGTTATCCTGAATTCCCTGACCCAATCCCGGGTCGAGGGATCATGTTGAGACGAGACCAGGGGATGAGCTTTAACGATCCCAGAATGTTGGCGGCCATGGAGGCCTGCCAGGACCTGCGCCCAGCCGGGATGGCCGGAGGCAGCGCCGGGGATCCGGAGGAAACCATGGAGATGCAGCTCGAGTTTGCCCAGTGCATGAGGGACAATGGCGTGACTGAATTTCCTGACCCCAGCCCTGGCGGTGGCGGAATGATAATAGGATCCGAAGCAGGGATTAACCCGTTTTCCCCGACGTTCCTGGCTGCAGCCCAGATCTGTATGGCTGACTTCCAAGGAGGGATGATGTTTGGAGGCAACAGATGATAAAAGTAGCAAAGGACAAGCTACTCGTCGCCTGCTCCGCGCTGGTCATGCTCGCCGGGGTGGTTGCCGGCTGCATCCCGGCTGCAGCGCAACCGGCAACCAACTCCCTGCCTCCCGCCACCGTCCAGGTAGTACAGACTACGTTGGTGGAAACCAGGACGGTGACGGGCGAGCTGGGCTACGGCGATCCGGCTCCGCTGCGCGCTGCCGGTACAGGCAATCCCGCGGGCGGTACCCCCACGAGTGGGACAATTACCTGGATCGCTCCGGCCGGATCGACTGTGGAGAGAAGTGAAACCCTGTTCAAGGTCGATGAGCAAGCGGTGGTCTCGCTGTATGGAGAGGTGCCGATGTACCGGACGCTGGAGGAAGGCGCGCAGGGGGCTGACGTGCTACAGCTCGAGCAGAACCTGACCGAGCTGGGCTACACTGGGTACACCTACGTGAACATCGACGTACTGTCCAACGACCGGGGGTCGGGCTTGCAAGTCAGCTCGGTCACCGATCCCACCAACGGGACAGTGGTGATCAACGACGATGACACCATCACCTACACGCCAAACCCGGGTTTTGCAGGAGTGGACTCTTTCAGCTATACCACTACCGACTCCAACGACTTGAGCGACTCGTCCGTTGTGACAGTGGTGGTCCTGCCGGTGTCGTCGCCCGCCTCACCGAATGGGCCGGCAGCCAGCCCCGACGTGGCAATCAGCTCCCAGGACCAGCGCGTGACCGTGGAGGTGCTGGACAACGACCAGGGCGAAGACCTGCAGGTTACCGATGTCGACAACCCCGGCCACGGCAAAGCGGTGATCAACGGCGAGAACACCATCACTTACACGCCGGCGCCGGGCTTCACTGGAGTAGATACCTTCAGCTACACGGTGACAGATGGCGGCGGCCGGAGCGCCTCGGCTCAAGTGACTGTGGTCGTGAGCCCTGCAGCGCTCCCCCCGCTGGCAAGTGGGCCGGCGGCTAACCCAGACGTGGCGACTACCCTTCAGGATACGCCGGACGGCATCTTCACCCCGGCGACGGCGGAGGCGGTAAGGGTCTGGCAGGCTGACAGCGGCCTCCCTGTAACCGGGATCATCGATCCCGGCCAGGTAGTGTTCATGCCGGGCGCCGTACGCATCGCCGAGCACACAGCTCGCCCTGGCGACGCGGTTGGGGGCAACCCCGTGCTCACCTACACCGGCCTAGACAGGATCGTCACCGTCCCGCTCAGGGTAGCCGACTTGGTCCTGGCAGCCGAGGCGCGCGAAGTTACCGTCACGCTTCCCGGTGGGGAATCCGTCGTTGGAGAGATCTCACAGGTTGGCGCGGTAGTCAATAACGGCGCAGTAGAGGTGAGCGTGACCATCGCCGACCAGGAGGCGCTCGGCTCATTGGTTGCCGCTCCTGTAGATGTGGATTTTGTAAGCCAGGAACGCGCAGATGTGCTGGCAGTGCCGGTTTCCGCGCTGCTGGCCCTGGCTGAAGGCGGCTACGGGGTGGAGATCGTCGACGGCGACAACACTTATATCGTCCCAGTCAGGACTGGGATGTTCGCCGGAGGCCAGGTCGAGGTCAGCGGAGATGGCATCGCGGAAGGCGTAACGGTGGGAGTGGCGAGATGAGCGGCTCATTAATGAACGAGGCAAACGGGACCATCGTAAGGCTGCGCGGGGTTAGCCGCGAATACCCAGGCGGAGTCATGGCATTACGCGCTGTGGATCTGGACATCCACTGCGGCGAGTTGGTGGCAATCGTTGGGCCGTCTGGGTCGGGCAAGACGACCTTGCTCAACATGATGGGCACACTGGACCGCCCCAGCGCCGGGCAGGTTGTCATCGATGGTTTCGAGGTCGCTGAGCTGTCCGACCGTGAGATGTCGGCGTTGCGGGCCTTCCGGATCGGGTTCGTCTTCCAGCATTTCCACCTGGCGCCAGGGGTGTCCGCCCTGGATAACGTCGCTGATGGCCTGCTTTACACCGGCGCAAACCTGCGTGAACGGCGGGAGCGCGCCGAAGCAGCCTTGCAGCGGGTTGGGCTTGGTCACCGGTTGGCCCACCGGCCGCACGAACTGTCAGGCGGGGAAAAACAACGCACCGCCATCGCCCGGGCGTTCGTGAGAGAACCTGCACTGCTGCTCGCCGATGAGCCTACCGGTGCGCTGGACAGCCATTCGGGTGAGGCCGTGATGCAGGTGCTTCTCGATCTCAACAAGACCGGCACGACCATTGTCGTGATCACCCACGAAGGCCTGGTCGCCTCGCACTTTCCCCGCCAGGTAGCCGTGCTGGATGGCCAGGTGATTGATGAACGGACGGAGGTGGTGGTATGAGAGAATCCCTTCGTCTTGGCAGATTGAGTACCCTCGACGTACTGCGACTGGCAGTCTACGGCTTTCGCGCCCGCCCATTACGAGGGGTGCTCTCCGCCTTGGGGATCGCCATCGGCATCGCTGCCATGGTCGCTGTGGTTGGCATCTCCACCTCCAGCCGGGCTGAGCTAAACCGGCTGCTGGATGCACTGGGTACAAACCTGCTTTCTGCAGAGCCAGGCAGGGGCTTCTTTGGGGAGCAAGGCAGCTTGCTGGACGAGTCGGTCGCAATGGTTGATCGGATCGGCGCAGTCCAGACCGTCAGCGCAATAGGTTTTATCCCTGATGCAAATGTGTACCGAAACGACAAAATCCCGGTTGCCCAAACCGGCGGAATGGGAGTCTATGCAGCGCGTATCGACCTGCTCGACACAGTGGGGGGCGCAGTGGCCTCCGGGACCTGGCTCAACGAGGCCACCGCCCAGTACCCGGCTGTTGTACTGGGTTCCAGGACGGCGGAGCGCCTGGGGATCGGCGCCATTCACGAAAATCTGCAGATCTGGCTTGGTGGGGGTTGGTTCACGGTGATCGGCATCCTGGAACCTGTCCCGCTAGCGCCCAGGCTTGACACCGGCGCCCTGATCGGATGGGAGGCAGGACAGCGTTATCTCGACTTCGACGGTGATATTTCTACACTGTATGTCCGCACCGATCCGGGCGCCGTAGAAGCTGTGCGGGCTGTGCTGGCCAGGACTGCCAATCCTCAGGCGCCTAACGAGGTGGACGTGTCCCGTCCTTCCGATGCGCTGGCCGCGGAGGCTGCCGTCGATATTGCCTTCACCGGCCTGCTGCTAGGGCTCGGCGCCGTCGCCCTGCTGGTCGGCGGCATCGGCGTGGCCAACACGATGGTGATCTCCGTGCTGGAACGCCGCGCCGAAATCGGGTTGCGCCGCTCACAAGGCGCTACTCGAGGACATATCCGCATCCAGTTCCTTGGCGAAGCCCTCCTGCTGTCCGTCCTGGGCGGCGGCGCGGGGATATTGCTCGGATCGGGTGTGACGGGGGTTTACGCATCATTGCAAGGCTGGCCCATCGAAGTACCCGTCTGGGTGATGGCAGGCGGCATCGCCGTTACCCTGATGATCGGCGCAGTGGCAGGCCTCTACCCCGCCATCCGTGCCGCCAGGGTGGCTCCCACAGAGGCGCTCGCCGCCACCTGACCAGGGCTTCAATGAATGCCCATGTACCGTATGCAGGCCTGTATTTACCGGATCATTTGAAATGGCTGCTTTATCCTTTCCCCAATTACTGGTCTTTTGAGGGTTTTTACAGGATGTTTATCCGGACCGACCTGCACATGGCCCAGGTAAACCTGGTGGCTGCCATATTCAGCTTCGGTTTAGTGTTCGTATTGGTATCCTTCCAGCACGCAGGTCCCGATGTCGATCTCCTTCACACGGTCCTATTTCCTCCTTTCTTTAATTTTTGATTGGGTGTGTCGTAAACCGAGAAATTAGATAAAATTATGTGTAGATACCACGGGGTAATTTCCGCATATGTTTGTGTCCGGTGAGGCAGAAGAGAACTGGCAGATGGCGACTGATCCACCCAAACCGCAAGCTCCGCAGCCAGACAGTTCGATCATACGGTGGCTGCTTGATTCTGACCCTTCGATCCGCTGGCAGGTGATGCGAGACCTGACCGGATTTCCTGCAACCGGTTGGAAAGATGGATGGCCTCTTCTTCTGACTGGGCTGTCATGTCGATCACCAACCGCGTCATGGGGTGAATCTGGTTGATCCAGGTTTCTAAGGCGGTGGGGTCAGGGTCCCAACCATAATGCCATTGAGCAGCGACATCTGAAAAATAGGGATAAGCCTCTCTCAGAACCGGTTCGGGTTGGATGATGTTGAGGAGAAACAGCCCCTCGATCTCCTTTATAAAATTCCACTGGTGGCGGCTGGCTGCGCAGCAGTGCATTCCCAGTCCGCCATATCGGCGAGAGAAATCGTTCAATTCGGGCAAGAAATATTTTAAAAACATGCGGCTGCTAACCGAGCCAATCTCATCAACCGATAGGGAAATACCTCGAGGAACGTAGTAATCTGGAAAATGAGCCACAAATTCCTGCCCGTAGCGGCGAAACCACTCATCCAGAAAGTTGAACTGTAAAACTTTGATCTTCTCCAACAGGCTCGAGATTGCCTCCGGATTTTGGATCAGTGTAGGATAGAAGTCCGTTTTTTCCCAGATCATGGCTGCCACATCAATTGGGCACTGCATATCCACCAGGCGGAAGATGGCTTCCGGCCCGGCCCGCTCTGCCAGCTCATCCGCCATCGAAAAAGCCAGCGCCAGCGATGGCGCATCTAAGCTGGGGATGGCCAGCTTCTCTGCTTCGGCTGCATTCTTCACCAGTGGAATAGCCATTGGATAGTTATCTGCAGGGTAATAGACCTGGCAGCCAAACGCTTCCGAGAAAATTTCGGTGCCGGTCAGCATATCCAGGTAGGGCAGGGTATCATCTTCCAGCCATAACATGCGCTGGCAGTGGAACTGGTAGTTTTGCCAGATCCACTCCACCCGTTCCCGCTTTAGCTCGGGCCACGGTAATGGGCGAAGTTGTTTAGCGGGAGCATAACGGATCATGTAGATCAAACGCTCGGGCCGGCTCGGGTCGTAGAAGTTCAGCCAGCGTTTTTTACGTTCTTGGATTATGTGCATGAATTCTGACATTGGTTTTAGTCCTGATATTTCCTATGGCCGGCTAAAAAAATCTCAATCTCGCCCGCATCAGGCATTGATTCTTGAGCTCCGCGGCGGGTTGCAGATAGGGCTCCGGCGGCATTGGCGAACCGGACTGCATGAAATAGAGGCATTCCTTTCTCGAGAGCGGCAGCCAATGCGCCGTTAAAGGCGTCACCGGCTGCGGTTGTGTCAACCGCCCTGACCGAGAAGGCGGGTATAAGCCTGCCCGTAGATCCATCGTGCGCATAGGCGCCGCGAGCGCCTAATTTAATCACCACCTGATGCACGCCTCGATCCAGGAGCGTCCGCGCAGCAT
>CAZAQS010000182.1:0-9744 GCA_964486825.1 uncultured Anaerolineaceae bacterium
GCATACGAATGTAGCAGGAGGAGAAGTTGGGGGAATCACACAGCATATCGGCGCTTATCAGGTCGAGCATAATGGGCAATTAGTAACCTTCCTGGATACTCCAGGGCATGCGGCATTTACAGCCATGCGAGCGCGTGGCGCGCAAGGCGCAGATGTGGTTGTCTTGGTGGTGGCTGCGGATGATGGCGTTATGCCGCAAACTCGTGAGGCAGCAGCGCATGCCAAAGCAGCGCATGTCCCGATTATCGTGGCAATGAATAAGATGGACAGGTCCAATGCAGACCCGGACCGAGTCAAGCAACAACTGGCCGAGATTGGCCTGGTCCCAGACGATTGGGATGGGGACACGATTGTAGTACCCATGTCCGCTAAGCAAAGGGAAGGCCTGGAAGATCTCCTTGAAGCGATCTTACTGGTAGCAGATAATTTGGATATCCTGGCTAACCCGGATGGGGCGGTCATAGGGACAGTTATCGAAGCCGAGCGTGACCGGGCCAAGGGTGTCCTGGTGACCTTGCTCGTGCAAAATGGCTCGCTTTCCGTTGGAGATGTCGTCTTAGCTGGCAATACCTACGGCCGCTTGAGAGCTATGTTTGACTACCGTGGCCGAAAAGTACGAAAAGCTGGACCTTCTACGCCGGTATCTGTAATGGGATTGAACGATGTGCCCCAGGCAGGCGATCTGTTTAAGCTGGTTTCTTCAGAGCGTGAAGCGCGGGCTGCTGTAGAAGAACGCCTGCAGCAAAAATCTCAAAAAGAGGCTACGCAAAAAGCTCCGGTAACCCTGGAGCAATTGTTCGATCGTTTCCAGGCCGGCGAAGAGCGGGAGCTGCGCCTGATCGTAAAAGCCGATGTCCAGGGCTCCCTCGAACCGATTGTCTCCTCCCTCAATGACCTGAGGGGTGGCGACATTGCCATCAATGTGCTGCATTCAGAAACCGGTAATATCGGCGAAAATGATGTCATGCTCGCCTCCGCTTCTAAAGCGATCGTGGTTGGTTTCAATGTAAGCGCAGATGCAGCATCAAGGCGCCTGGCAGAAAAAGAAGGCGTTTCGATCCGCCTGTATGATATTATCTACCGGCTGATGGAAGATGTAGAGAAGGCGTTGAAGGGCATGCTGGAGCCTGTTCTCCAAGAGACTGTAATCGGTCGTGCTGAAGTGCGAGCTCTCTTCCGTATCTCGAAATTAGGGAATATCGCTGGTGGTCGGGTCACTGAAGGAGAGATTCGCCGGAATGCTAGAGTTCGTGTCTTGCGGAACGGGAATTTGCTCCACGAAGGCGAGATACAATCTCTCAAGCACTTGCAAGATGACGTGCGGGAAGTCCGCCAGGGGTTTGAGTTTGGCATTGCGGTGAAAGGTTTTTCCGAATTTGCTCCTGGAGATGTGATAGAATGCTATACGGTCGAGAAAGTTGCGGCCGCTTAGGGTGGAGGAAGTAAGTGGTTTCTATTGTACGAGCTCAACGAATCGCGGAGCGGATCCGTGAAGAATTATCCGAGATCCTGGTAACGGGAAGTCTGGATCCTCGGATCCGAGGCGTCTCCGTTACCGATGTGAAGGTTGACAGGGAGTTGGAGTATGCCAGCATCTACGTATCTGCAATAGAGGGATCGGAGAGAGCGCCTGAAATTCTCGAGGGATTCAAGCATGCTCAAGGTTTTTTGCGTAGTGAGCTGGCCCGCCGGATCAAGCTTCGTTCTTTCCCTCGACTGCGTTTCTATTGGGACCCGACCTTTGAGAAGGCAGAGAACATAGAGAGGTTATTTGCAGCTCTGCGTGAAGAAGAGAATAAGAGCGGTCAGCCTCCTCAAAATACATCTGACACTGAAGAGGAAGAATCCGGAGACCGGAATGGATGAATGATGATATTTTGCCGGCTATTCGGCGGCAGTTGCAGGAGGCCAACCGCATATTGATCGTTTCTCACATCCGCCCTGATGGAGATGCAGTTGGTTCACTATTAGGACTGGGTCTGGCTCTCGAGGCGATCGGGAAAGATGTACAAATGGTTCTGGAGGATGGCCTTCCGGCCAGTTTTGGCTTCCTGGAAGGTAGTAAGCGAATTCGAATGCGGGCTGAGGGGGAATTTGACCTGGTCATTTCAGTTGATGCTTCAGATATCGAGAGGACCGGGGAGGCTCTTCTAAACGTTCGCCGGAGTGATGGGGGCGACGGAAGCGTACCCGATATTAATATTGACCATCATATTACAAACTTGAATTTCGGCAGGTATAATTTAGTAGAGACTGGAGCAGCAGCAACTGCAGAAATTATCGCAAATCACCTGGATGATCTCGGGTTGCCGCTGACTTTGGAAATAGCCTCTGCCCTGCTTACTGGCATCATAACGGATACGCTTGGCTTTAAAACCGCCAATATGAGCCCCCAAGTGCTTTATACAGGGGCCAGGTTGATGGAAGCTGGGGCTAATTTACCCACATTATTCAGCAACGCTCTTTATAAACGTTCTTTTCAAACCGCCCGGTTGTGGGGTGTGGGCCTGTCCAAGTTGAAACGGGATGGCCCTATTGTTTGGACCAGCCTGACCAGGAAAGACCGGCAGGCAATTGGTTATCCGGGCCGCGATGATGGAGACTTAATAAATCTCGTTTCTTCAATCGATGAAGCTGCTGTAGCTATGGTCTTTGTGGAGCAAAACAATGGCAGCGTTAAAGTGAGTCTTAGAGCTCAACCTGGCATAGATGTGTCGAAAGTGGCCCTGGACTTTGGGGGCGGTGGGCATAAAGCGGCAGCGGGCGCCCAATTAGAAGGGACTTTAGACGAAGTGCAAGAAAAAGTATTACGGGCAACTCGAGCACTTCTCGCCAACCTTGTATAGAGACCTGGCGATTATTTCTGAGAAGTATCTCTTTTTTTGGAAATTAATAAGCAGGGAGAGGAAATGAACCGAGAAGACCATATCAAGAATGTCGTATCTGGAGTACTCGTGGTTGACAAACCGGTTGGTTTGACCTCGCACGATGTAGTACAGATTATCCGCAGGGGTACCAGTATCCGGAGAGCGGGTCATACAGGAACCCTGGATCCCAGGGCATCTGGAGTCCTGGTGGTGTTGCTCGGTCCTGCAGTACGGTTGAGTGAGTACGTATCTGCCTCAGATAAGCGCTACCAGGCCACCATCCGCCTGGGAAGCTCAACCGATACCTTTGATGCAGAAGGGAGGATCACCGCCTCCGCATCTGTGGATAGTATTTCTGAAGAACAATTTGAGGGGATTCTCGACCAATACGTTGGAGAAATCGAACAGGTGCCTCCCCCCTATTCTGCTATAAAAGTTGGCGGTCGAAAGGCCTATGAAATGGCACGCGAGGGCGAAGAGGTCAATTTGGAGCCGCGCGTGATCCAGGTTTACAGCCTTGAGCTTTTAGAGTGGGATCCACCTGAAGCGGTTGTGGATGTGTTTTGCTCATCTGGCACGTACGTTCGCTCTCTCGCAAATGATCTGGGAAATGCCCTTGGTGTTGGAGCCCACCTGGTAGGCTTACGGAGGACAAAAAGCGGTCGCTTTACCTTGCGGGATGCGGTTCCTTTGAGGCGCCTGCAGGAAGCTTTTGTGGCGGGTGATTGGTATAAATATCTTATCCCCGCGGCAGAAGCGCTGGCGGATTGGCCGATGGTTGAGCTGGATGGTGACCAGGTCGAATTGGTCCGGCACGGCCATCGGGTCCCGGCTGAGGCGGGTACAAAAGGTTGGGCGCGTGGGGTGAGCGAACAGGGTGACCTGGTTGCTCTCCTGGAGGTAGACGAAGAGACCAACGAGTGGCAGCCGCGCAAGGTATTTTTCCAGTCTTGATTGGTAATCATTTATAATCCAGGCGTCCGAAGGAGATAGCGGGTTCTTATGCAACCTCAAACATCGTTGAAATCCTTTCACCTGAAAAACACTTGGCTGACGATTGGTTCCTTTGATGGCGTGCACCGGGGACATCAAGAAATTATTAAAAATTTGACCTCTGGCGCCCATACAGTGGGAGCACAGGCAGTTGTACTGACTTTCCATCCCCATCCGGCCAAAGTTCTCGGAAAACGCCAAGATTTTTATTACTTGACCTCTCCTGAAGAGCGGGCAGACCTGCTCGGGCAAATGGGCGTGGATTATGTCATTACCTATCCATTTGACTTGCAGGTGGCAGGGACTTCCGCTCGAGATTTTGTCGAAGAGATCCACAACCACCTGGGTTTCCGCCATTTATGGGTAGGCCACGATTTTGCTTTGGGACGCAATCGAGAGGGCGACCTGCCAACTTTGCGCCGCCTGGGGGAAGAGTTTGGTTTTACAGTAGAAGTTGTCGAGCAGGTCAAGGTGGATGGGTTAGCCGTTTCTTCCAGCCAGGTGCGCGCTTTAATACGTGAGGGAGCGGTAGACAAGGCTGAGCTCATGTTAGGGCGGCCTTATACGGTATTGGGAACGGTAGTCCCGGGAGATGGGCGTGGGCGAACGATCGGCATCCCTACGGCTAACTTGAGTGTCTGGGAGGAGAAACTACTGCCTCGCTCGGGTGTTTATGTATGCAGGGCGTGGCTAGGTGGAGAGGCCCATGGAGCAGTGACAAATATCGGCGTACGCCCTACCTTTGACCAACAAGAGCTCATTCCCCACCTGGAAACGCATTTATTGGATTTCGATCAAGATTTATATGGCAAGGAAATTAGCCTTGAATTCATCAGTCGGCTTCGGGACGAGCAGCGCTTTCCTAACCCACAAGCTTTGGTGGCCCAAATCCAAAAAGATATTGAACGGGGACGCCTGATCCTTTCAGAGGTAACCGAAGAAAAATTTCGCTAACTGGAGGTGAACCATGCGACAGTACCTGGATATGATGGCGCATGTTTTGGAACAGGGAGTGAGGAAGGAAGACCGCACAGGGACCGGTACTTTATCGGTATTTGGTTACCAAATGCGCTTTGACCTTTCTAACGGCTTTCCCCTGATTACGACCAAGCGGATACACCTTCGTTCCGTCATTATCGAGCTGCTCTGGTTTTTGCGCGGCGATACAAATATTAAGTACCTCCAGGATCATAACGTCACGATCTGGGATGAATGGGCGGATGAGGAAGGAAACCTGGGGCCTGTTTATGGGTACCAATGGCGGTCCTGGCCCAACCCAGATGGTTCTTATACAGATCAAATTTCGAACGTCATCCAGCAAATCCGGGAGAAGCCTTACAGCCGTAGGCATATGGTCGTAGCTTATAACCCTTCAGCTGTCGAACTGATGGCCTTGCCGCCCTGCCATGCCATGTTTCAATTTTATGTAGCTGAAGGAAAGCTCTCTTGCCAGTTATACCAGCGCAGCGCAGATATTTTCCTGGGGGTGCCTTTTAATATTGCTTCGTATTCCTTGCTCACACATTTGGTGGCACAACAATGTGATTTGCAGGTGGGTGAATTTATCTGGACGGGTGGAGATACCCACCTGTATCTGAACCATATCGATCAAGCCCGGTTGCAGTTGTCACGGGAACCGTATCCGGTGCCCCAGTTGACAATCAAGCGCCAACCCGTTTCTGTGTTCGATTACCAGTTTGAGGATTTTGAGATCCTGAACTACCAATGCCATCCTGCAATCAAAGCGCCGATCGCTGTATGATTTAAATCTAACATGCTTGTATCCTTGATCGTGGCCATGGATGAGAAGGGAGGCATTGGCTACCGGGGAGGCTTACCCTGGCGCCTGTCCGCCGATCTGCGTCGCTTCAAGCAGATTACGATGGGCCACCATATCGTGATGGGGCGAAAGACTTATGAATCGATCGCCAGGCCTCTTCCCGGCAGAATAACTGTCATCATCACCCGTAACGCTCGCTTTGTAGCTCCCGGTTGCCTGACCGCAGCATCCCTCGAGGAGGCTTTACGTATCGCTGAAAGGCAAGGCGATGAAGAAGCATTCGTGATCGGGGGTGGCGAGATCTTTACGGAAGCCCTCCCGAAGGCGGACCGTATCTACCTGACGCGTGTCCATACGGTAACTGATGCTGACACTTTCTTCCCGAATTTCGTGATCGAAGACTGGGATATAGCAGAAAGCCACTTTCAAGAGGTGGACGAGGTCAATGAATTTATGTTTACCTTTATGCTACTGGTCCGCAAATAGACCGCTTCCGAGCGTACCTGGATCATCAAAATATCCCTTGACAGAATTAGGCCAGGCGTGATATAAACCAGCCTAATAACAATCCGATATTGAATGACTGTGAAGAGGACGAGTAAACGCAGTAGCGGCGTCCCAGAGAGCGGGGAACAGGTGAAAACCCCGTACGTACGGCAGCGTTGAATGGACCTTGGAGTTGCAGGGTGAAAGGTTTTTCGGGACCAAATAGCTCGAGCCGGAGATGCCACCGTTATCCAGGCAGAGGGTATAAGCCGGTTATCAGCACGGCCGTACCCAAAAACGAGTGAGGCTGGCCTCAAACAATCCGTCGCATCATCGGCGGTTTTTTGTTAATGGCAGGTAGATCGCCAGGAGACCAGCTTAATCGGGGTGGCACCACGGACAAAGCGTTCGTCCCCATATGGGATGAGCGCGTTTTTGTTTTCTATAGTAACCTCTCATCCCTGGATAAGGAAGGAATTAGTCTAAAATTTTATGTCATTATAAGGAGGCAGCTATGAATACAGAAACTCGCTTTTTACTCAATGGTTCCGACCTACCTCGATTTTGGTACAACATCAACGCGGATATGCCAGGGGCGCCGGCAGCCGTCCTTCACCCTCAGACCAAGGAGCCTGTTACACCGGACTTCCTTTCGGTGCTTTTCCCAATGGAGCTGATCCTTCAGGAGATCAGCACTGAGCGATATATCCAGATCCCGGAGGAGGTGCGAGAAATTTACCAGCTCTGGCGTCCAACCCCCCTGATCCGGGCCAGGCGTCTGGAGAAGGCCCTGGGCACCCCGGCGCATATTTACTACAAGAATGAGAGCGTATCGCCGCCCGGCAGCCACAAGCCAAATACAGCCGTTGCCCAGGCCTTTTATAACAAGGCTGCCGGCACACGTGCTCTGACGACAGAGACTGGCGCCGGGCAGTGGGGATCTGCCCTATCGATGGCTTGTAGCTTCTTCGAACTGGATCTCGAAGTTTATATGGTCAAGGTATCCTACCAGCAGAAGCCCTATCGGCGTGTCTATATGGAGTCGTTTGGAGCCCAGGTCTTTCCCAGCCCCACCGAGCACACCCAGTACGGAAAATCTGTCCTGGCAGAAAACCCCGACAGCCCGGGTTCCCTGGGGATTGCCATATCGGAAGCGGTTGAGATGGCAGCCGTTTCTGGTGGAGCTAAGAAATACAGCCTGGGTTCGGTGCTAAACCATGTCTTGCTTCACCAAACCGTGATTGGTGAAGAAGCGTTAAAGCAGATGGATCTGGCTGGTGAGTACCCGGATGTGGTAATTGGATGCGTTGGCGGTGGTTCGAACTTCTCTGGAATAGCCTTCCCCTTCCTGCGGGAAAACCTGATGAACGGCCGGAAAACCCGTCTTGTGGCGGTTGAACCCACCTCCACTCCCTCCCTGACGAAAGGCGTTTATGCCTTCGATTATGGTGATACCGCCAAGATGGCTCCCATCGTCAAGATGCATACCCTGGGGCATGATTTCGTGCCCCCACCTATCCATGCCGGAGGCCTGCGCTACCACGGAATGGCGCCAACTTTATGTGCTCTCTACGATCATGGCCTCATTGAAGCAGTGGCTGTTCCACAACTGGCTACTTTTGAGGCGGCAATGCGGTTTAGCCGCTCAGAAGGCATTGTGCCGGCGCCCGAATCGGCGCATGCTATCCGCGCGGCAATCAATGAAGCCTTAGATGCAAAGGAAAAAGGAGAAAAGCGCGTGATCCTGTTTAATCTCTCGGGTCACGGCTACTTTGATATGTCTTCCTACGACGCTTATCTGAGCGGAAAGCTGCAGGACTATGACTACCCGCGCGAGGCAATTGAAGCAGCCATGGCAACGCTCCCACAAGTTCCCATCCCCGCCTGAGAAGGCTTTCTTATCCTCCTTGATGAGTGTACCTCACGGTAAGATTTGTGAGGTACACTATTTAAGGAGGATCTGCCATGATCTATACGATTGGACATTCCACCCGCTCTTTGGAAGAGTTTATCGAGTTATTGAAGGAATATGAAATTGGACAGCTGGTCGATGTGCGCACCATTCCCCGCTCACGACGAAACCCCCAGTTTAACCAGGAAACGCTGGCACAGGCGCTTACCGGGCAGGGTATCGGTTACATCCACCTGCCTGAGCTGGGTGGGCTGCGCAAACCAAGGCCCGATTCGGTGAACAGCGCCTGGCGGAACGATTCTTTCCGCGGTTTTGCGGATTATATGGGTACGCCGGATTTTGTGGTAGGCCTGGAAAAGTTGATTCACTCAGCATCGGAAAGCATCCTGGCGATCATGTGTGCAGAAGCGGTACCCTGGCGTTGCCACCGCTCGCTGATCGGGGATGCGTTATCGGTACGAGGATTTGAGGTCATCGATATTATTGGGCCTGGTAAAAGCCAGCCGCGCCGCCTGATCCCATTTGCCAAGGTAAAAGGCGTTTCTTTAGTCTATCTTGAGCCAACCGAAGGGGAGGAAGATCACCAGGAATTCTGAGTGTGAAATCTTACGATCACTGAGCATCCTGGACGAAGCTCTCGACAACAGGAACGGTAAAATGGAAAGTTGTTCCATGGCGGTATTCGCTGTCGAACCAAATCTTACCCCCTTGCATCTCTACCAGCGTCTTGGTAATGCTGAGTCCAAGGCCAGTCCCGGCCGAATCCCTGATCTTCTGGTCTTCAGAGCGGAAAAACTTTTGGAAGATCTTTCCCCGATCCTCTTGGCTGATCCCAAAACCTTCATCCTTTACAGTAATATTCAGGACCTGTGAAGCGCCTTCACTGTCCCATTGGTTCTGCACGGAACTCACTGTAAGTCGTATGCTGCCTCCATTTGGCGAATATTTGTGAGCATTGCTGAACAGGTTGGTCAATATCTGGATCAGCCGGTTGCGATCCCCCCATGCATTGGGTAAACCATCAGGCAGTTCCAGCACTAGGTTTTGCTCCTTGGCCTCCACTTGACTACGGAAGGATCGAACAACTTCTCCCACGACATCCTGTAGGCTGACGGCATTGAAATCTAGCTGCATTCGACCGGCCTCAATCCGGGAGACATCTGCCAGGTCGGAAACCAGGGTAGCCATACGATCTACATTGGAGCGGATGGTGGAAAGGAAATTGGATTGAGCTTCATTGACTGGCCCTACCGCCTGAGCGGCCAGGAGGTCCGTGAATCCCTTGATGGAGGTCATGGGAGTCTTCAACTCGTGGGACACAAATGAGACAAACTCGCTCTTAGCAAGGTTGGCTGCCTGAACTTCGCCGTATAACTGTGCGTTTGCTATGGCGATAGCGGCATGGTCGCTCAAACGAGACAGGAAGGTCAGTATCTCCTGGGAGGGTAACCGATCCCGGCTGCTTTCCAAGACTAACGCCCCTACCGCACCCGTTTCCCGTCGGATGGGAACAATGATCTGGGTCTGAGCATCTTCGAGCAGGCTTGTCCCTCCGGCCTGGTTTCTAATCCTACCGGCTTTTGGTAAGCCGGCCTCTACAGCAGCCTCCAGGATGGCGCGCTCACAGACGATATATGAATCCTCCATTGGGGTTGTTCCTGGTGGGGCGCCGGATGAAGCTACTACTAAAATCCCTTTTGTATCTA
>CAZAQS010000183.1:0-9719 GCA_964486825.1 uncultured Anaerolineaceae bacterium
CCGGAAGCTTTTTCGCATTCTCCCTCTGGATCGGTTTGGGCGCAGTGGGGATGACCGGATGATGGAACTGGAAGCTCTCCCAATTAATGAACGCCGGGCGGCTATGTACGGCCTGACCAAGGTATAGGAGGAAGATCCATGTCACGTTATATCGCAACACGCGCGATCCGCGGCGCCAATGCCCTGGTAACTGAAGCAGAGCTTATGCTCCAAAAAGCTCTGGCAGATAAAGGGCCGGACACGCCGGTACAATTCCCGAATACGGCTTATTACCTGCCGATGATGTTTGGCATGACAGGCGCCCAGGTTGAGACGCTGGGACAGATCGAGCCGATCCTGGAGCATGCCCGTTCCCTGCTCCACCCGCTTCCCTCCAGTAATCGGTGGACGCCCTACCTGGGTGAAACATTGGACAGCGGGATGGCTACCCTGCTGGCAGCAGAGACTATCGAAGCCATTCGCTTCATTTACGGTTTGCAGCCGGAACCTTTGCCCGGCTTCCACCTGGCTGGTGGGACTTCATACGCCGGCTTGAATGGAGGCGGCAATGGGGCCGGGCATTTGAATGGGCCGATCGATGATATCCAGTTGAGATCTTGGGGTATCCAACTGGTTGACGGCAGAATGCCCGGATTTGCTGCCATCGTCGGTGCAGCCAAATCGAACGAAGTAGCTGTGACACTGGTGCGCGAGCTCCAAAAGCGCAATATCCTGACCTTCCTGTCAGGAAACGTGAACGGTCGCAGTATCATTCACCAGCTCATGGAAGAGGGAGTCGAGCTCGGCTACGACACCTATACGGTTCCTTTCGGAACAGATACGATCAGTGCAATCTACGCCCTCGGCTTCGCAGTCCGTTCAGCGCTGACCTTTGGAGGTATGAAGGGCGGCATGGCACGCGATATCCTGCTATACAACAAGAATCGCGTATTCGCCTTCGTACTGGCCTTGGGTGAGGTCGATGACCTGAAATATGCGGCAGCAGCCGGAGCGATCAACTTTGGCTTCCCTGTCATTGCGGATACCGTCATTCCTGAAATCCTACCAACAGGGGTTACCAGCTACGAGCATGTCGTGAGCATGCCCTTCGAGGAAATCGATGGTAAGGACGATCTGGAGAAAGCTGAGCGGTTGATCCAAAAGTGCATAGAAGTGCGTGGCGTCAAAGTTAAAGTAGCAGATGTACCCGTACCGGTCCCTTACGGTTCTGCCTTCGAAGGCGAAGTGGTGCGCAAGAATGATATGCGGGTCGAATTCGGTGGTAAGCGTTCCCGCTGCTTCGAATACCTGCAAATGGCGCCCCTTGAAAGCGTGGTGGACGGAAAGGTTGAGGTGATCGGTCCCAACTTTGACGAAATTCCCTCCCAGGGCAATATGGACATGGGCATCGTAGTGGAGGTTGCCGGTCGCCAGATGCAGGAGGATTTCGAGCCAGTCCTGGAGCGCCAGATTCACTATTTTGTCAACGGCGCATCCGGGATCCAACATATCGGCCAGAGGGACATCGCCTGGATCCGTATATCCAATGGGGCAGCAGAAAAAGGCTTCGACCTGGAGCATTTTGGTAAGATTTTGCACGCACGTTTCCACTCGGACTTTGGAGCTATCGTGGATAAGGTACAGGTCACTATCTTCACCGAACCAAATTTGCACGCGGAGTGGCTGGAAAAGGCCCGCCTGGCCTATGACTACCGGAACAAACGCCTGGCCGATCTGACGGATGACAAGGTGGAGGAGTTTTATTCCTGCACTTTGTGCCAGTCCTTTGCTCCTAACCATGTCTGCGTGGTAAGCCCGCAGCGGTTGGGACTGTGCGGTGCTTATAACTGGTTGGACTGCAAGGCTTCCTTTAGCATCAACCCGACCGGTCCAAACCAGCCGATCAAGCTGGGCAAATTAATCGATTCGGAAAAAGGTTATTGGACGGGAACCAACGATTACGCCAAGGTTGGATCACATGGTGTGGTCGAAGAAGTGGCGATGTACTCAATCATGGAGAACCCGATGACAGCCTGCGGCTGTTTCGAGTGCATCGTGATGCTCGTCCCGGAGGCCAATGGCGTTATGGTCGTGAGCCGGGAAGATCCCTCCATGACTCCAGCTGGTATGACCTTCAGCACGCTGGCTGGCATAGCAGGCGGAGGGCTGCAAACACCGGGTGTGATGGGTGTAGGCAAGTTCTACCTGATCAGCCCCAAGTTCATCTCTGCGGAAGGCGGCTTCAAACGAGTGGTCTGGATGAGCAGCGTGTTGAAGGAAACGATGGCGGACGAGCTGGCAGTGGTTGCTGAGCGGGAAGGCGACCCTGACCTGCTAAGCAGGATCGCCGATGATCGTTCTGCCAGCACTGTAGATGAATTACTTGCCTGGATGGAGGAACACAACCACCCGGCGCTCGTGATGGATCCGATATTCTAATTGCATGGGTAGGTGGGGAGCCTGGTAGAAAAGGACTTCAGGCTCCACACCTTTTTACTCAACTAGATGAAAAGAGAAAGCGGTCCTGACTCGGTTCGTCTGGTGCGAGATCTACTGAAGGTAACCGAGAAGCCCTTTTGGAAGCGTTTTTCAAGAGGCGAGAGCTAGCTCGGACGATGCATTTAAGATCGAGTTCAAATAAACCAAAGCAAGAAAAGGAGTTAACCCATGCCCATTGAATTTGTGAAAGACAAGTGGCCTGGAGCTGTCCGGCAAATCACGATTGGGGCAATCGCTGGGGAGGGAGGCACCCGCTCTGCGACCGTTACCGTCGGCGGCGAAAAAGCGCTTCCATTCATGCACTCGGATAGCGAGATGCCTAACCGGCCGGTAGTGGCGGTAGAGATCAAAGATCGGCGTCCAGATGACTGGTCACCGCTATTGGCGGAAGCCTGGGGCGAGTCTATGGACGATCCGGCCGAATGGGCAAAGGCTGCTGAAACAGCCGGAGCAGATATGATCATCCTGGCGCTAAGCGCAACGACAGCGGACGGAAACCCAACCACACCAGAGCAGGCAGTAGCCTCTGTAAAGTCTGTCCTGGCAGCTACTGAGAAACCGCTGGCTGTCTTTGGACCCGGACAGGCAGAGCTAGACAACGTCCTGTTGGTAGCCGTGGCTGAGGACACCAAGGGTGAACGGTTGTTGCTTGGCCTGTGCGAGGATAAGAATTATCGCACAATCGTGGCTACGGCCATGGCAAATGGACACCTGGTAAGCGCGCGCACCCCTATGGATGTAAACCTGGCAAAACAGCTGAATATCTTGATCAGCGATATGGGGTTCCCGATGGACCGCGTCATCATGGATCCAACGACCGGAGCCTTGGGCTACGGGATCGAATACGGCTATTCGGCGATGGAGCGGCTGCGGCTGGCTGCATTGCAAGGCGACAATATGACCCAGCTTCCCATGATTGTTACACCCGGCTTCGAGGCCTGGAAGACAAAGGAAGCCAAGGTAGGTGTGGGAGTTCCTGAATCATGGGGAGATTGGAAAGAGCGCTCCATAAACTGGGAGACACTAACAGCGATTTCCCTATTGGAAGCAGGCGCAGATATCCTCGTCCTCCGCCACCCGGAAAGCGTGCGGCGAGTCAAGGCAGCCATCGAGGAATTGATGTCGCCTGTCGAACTGGCATAAGCGATAGACATGGCTCGATGACCACCCTATCAAAATAGCATACATTCGGAGTAGCAACTATGGCCCTCTCTGGTATACAAATCTATAAAATGCTTCCCCAAACAAACTGCAAGGAGTGTGGTTTTCCGACCTGCCTTGCCTTCGCTATGAAGCTGGCTGCCAAGCAAGTCGAATTGGCTTCCTGTCCTTATGTAAGCGAAGAATCGAAAGCCCAATTGGCCGAATCGTCCGCCCCACCGATCCGGCTGGTGACGCTTAAATCAAACGGCTTTGAAGTGAAAGCCGGTAATGAAGTTGTATTGTTCCGACACGAAAAGACGTTTTATAACAAGCCAGGTATCTTCATCAAGGTAAGCGATAGCTTAGCGGTGGAAGAAATCAAGGCCCAGGTAGCCTCAGCGGAGGCCTACTCAACGAATTATGTAGGCATAGATCTGGTGTTGGATGGCTTCGCCGTGGAATCAAGCGGAGGCGGCGCGGGCAAATTTGCAGCTGCCATTTGTGCAGTTCGTGAAGCCAGCCACAAGCCACTCATCCTGTCCAGCCGGGATCCGGCGGTTTTGGGGGAAGGGCTGCGAGTGGTTGAGGGCGAGGCGCCTATGATCTATGCTGCCGACGAAGGCAACTGGGATGCAATGGCGGACCTGGCAAAGCAATATAAAGCTGCCCTGGTAGTGACAGCACCGACGCTTGAAGGACTGGCAGAACTGACTGAGAAGATCAAAGCCAAGGGCGTTGAGGATCTGGTGCTCGATCCAGACGGACAGGGAATGAGCAGTGCGGTGACCAAGAACACTCAAATTCGCCGCCTGGCTCTGAAGAAAAATTTCCGGGCTTTAGGTTACCCAACAATTTCGTTCCCGTCCAACGAGGCCTCTGCGGCTCAAGCAATTGCTAAATATGCGGGTTTCGTGGTTTTGGATCACTTTGCCCCTGAACTGGTTTACCCGCTGTTGGTTTTGCGCCAGAATATCTATACGGACCCGCAAAAACCGATCCAGGTCCAGCCGGGATTGTATGAAATCAACAATCCAAAACCAGAAGACCCACTGCTGGTCACCACAAATTTCAGCATCACTTATTTTAGCGTGGCCAACGAGGTGGAAGGCTCTGGCTTGCCGGCCTGGTTGCTGGTGACGGACGCCGAGGGTATGAGTGTGCTGACCGCCTGGGCAGCCGGCAAGTTCGATTCAGAAAGGATAGCCAAGTCAGTCAAAACTTTTAATGTGGTTGATAAAGTCAGTCGCAAACGGATTGTGCTGCCCGGACATGTGGCAGTGCTGTCTGGGGAGTTGGAAGGCGAGCTCCCCGATTGGGACATCCGAGTCGGCCCTCGGGAAGCGGTTGACCTGCCGGCGTTCATGAAGAAAGCCCTCTAGCGGATCTTGTTAGGCGGATTGGGCCATCCATATGACCCTGCACAAAGTCACTTTTGAAGCTACCGGAGGGGGTTCCGAGAACCATAACGGAGCTCATCTTCCCTGTACGGTGGAAGTTCCAACAGGCGCCCTGGTCACCGAAGCAGCGCGCCTGGCGGGCATCGATATCATGCAGCCGTGTGGGGCGCAGGGTCGTTGCGGGCGGTGTGTTGTTCAGGTGACGGAAGGGTTGGCACGGCAGCGTAGCACGCTGCGACTGAGCCAGGATGACCTGAGAAACGGCTATGCATTGGCTTGCCAGAGTGTCGTTGAGAGCGACCTGCGGGTTGTTGTCCCGCCACAGGAGAAGATCGAGCGCAGGCTGACAACCGATCTGACCGTTTCCCAGATCACTGTTCCACCGCGTTACGATTTTAGGGTCTCTCAATCGATCCAGCGCTTGCAGCTTACGCTAAACCCACCCAGCATGGACGATCAAACAGACGACTGGAGCCGTCTGCAAACCGGCTTACGACAGGCAGGTGGGTATAAAAAAGTAGACGCTTCTCTGTCGCTGTTGAGAAAGATTGGTAAGGTAATGCGAGAGCAGGATTGGCGTGTTACCGCAATCCTTAACGTGCAGAGCGACCCCGTACACCCGCACCAGCACGAGCAGCTGATCGATTTGAAGCCCGGGCATCTTGGAGACGATCTGCCCATTTGGGGAGGGGCCATCGATATCGGAACAACCACGGTAACGCTGTGGTTGGTCGACTTGGTGTCAGGGGAAGTTGTACAACAGGTGTCAGAATACAATAAGCAGATCTCACGGGGCGAGGATGTGGTCTCACGCATCGTATACGCCAGCAAGGACAACGGCGGAGAAGAGATCCGGCAGCTGGTTATCGAAACGATCAACGAGCTGGTGGACCGGGCATGCCATCGGGCGAGGATCGATCCGCGCGAGATCGTCAAGCTAACCGTTGCCGGAAACAGCACCATGATCCACCTGCTGTTAGGAATCCCGGCCGCCAATATCCGCCTGGCGCCCTTCGTTACCACCATTAACGATATCCCGCTGCTCACATCAACGGATGTTGGCCTGAACGTACATCCAGAAGCCCTGGTGGATTGCTTGCCGGGAGTCGCCAGCTATGTGGGAGCCGATATCACGGCAGGCGTGTATTCTTCCGGGATGGATGATACCCCGCAAGTTACACTCTTCCTGGATGTAGGGACAAACGGAGAGTCGGTCCTGGGCTCGAGCGAGTGGCTGGTGACCTGCGCTTGCTCGGCAGGTCCGGCCTTTGAAGGGGCAGGCGTGGTGCACGGCATGCGTGCTACGCGTGGGGCCATTGAAGAGGTGTGGATTGCTGGTCCAGAGGCCGGAAATCCTTACGAGCCCAGCTACCGGGTAATTGGAAACGCTAAACCACACGGCATCTGCGGTAGCGGCTTGATCTCGCTTCTGGCGGAGCTCTTCCTGGCCGGCGTCATCGACAAAGGCGGGCAGATCAATGAACAACTGGAAAGCACCCGTGTTCGCAAAGGTGAGCATGGTATGGAGTATGTCGTCGCCTGGGGCAAGGAAACCGAGCACGGCAGGGATATCGTTATCACGCACGTGGATATCGACAACCTGCTGCGTGCTAAAGCTGCCATCTATGCCGGTTTCACTGTCATGGCAGATAGCGTGGGCGTCCCGCTGGAAGCTGTTGAGCAGATCTTGATCGGCGGCTCCTTTGGCAAGTATATCAACGTCGAAAAAGCCATACAGATTGGATTGCTTCCGGATATGCCCTGGGAGAAGTTCCACTTCCTGGGTAATACCTCGGTCCGGGGAGCATACTACGTCTTACTGGACAGGGATGCACGTGAGCAAGTGCAAGATATCGCAGCTCGGATGACCTATATCGAGCTTTCTGCAGATAACACATTTTATGATGCTTTTATGTCTGCCTTATTCCTTCCGCACACGGATTTATCCAGGTTCCCAACGGTGGCGGAATTGATCGGCAGATATGAGTGACCCCACGGGCCTGCGCGCCTGGTGGGTCTGGTTCCCAGACAATAGAAAAGGACAGGAACAATGTATATCATTGGCGAGAACATCCACATAATTTCAGATAAAGTGAAAGAAGCACTGTCAACCAAAGATGCAAAGTTCTTCCAAGAACTTGCTGTAGCGCAGGTGGAAGCAGGTGCAAAAGCGCTAGACTTGAATATGGGGCCACGCAAGAAAGACTGGGAAGAAGTATTCCCCTGGATGGTGCAGACGGTAGAAGCCGTCGTGGACGTCCCGCTCAGCTTTGATAGCACGAACCTGCTAGGTATTGAGGCGGGTTTAAAGAAAATTACCAAAGCCCAACCTATCATTAACTCCACCTCAGCCGAACCCGAGCGGCTCGAGAGAGTCCCCTTGCTGGCGAAACAGTACAACACCCGCTTAATCGCCCTGACGATGGGGAAGAGCGGGATCCCGGTAGGCGCAGATGAGCGAGTAAATATCGCCCTGGAGATCTTGATCCCGCGTGCCTTGGAGATCGATTTTCCGGTCAGTGATTTGATTATCGATCCGCTTGTTCTAACCGTTTCTGGTTGCCAGGAATATTGCCCGCACTTGATCGAGACGGTGCGGACCTTGCAATACGCCTGGGACCCGCCACCAGCTATCTCCGTCGGCCTTTCCAACGTCTCCAATGCTGTACCCAAGGAGAATCGCGGGTTGATCAACCGGGTGTACGGGGCTATGTTGATGGGGGTAGGTCTGCAAATGATGATTGCCGACCCGCTGGATGAAGAGCTTAAAGAAATGATCCGCATCATTGAGATGCGCGATGACTCAACTCCACTAGGCGGTCTTTATATCAAGATTGCAGACAGGATCGCTAATATGGAGGAACCCTCCTTTGAGGATGTCGATATGACCGATCCAGAGCAAGTGGCTGTTTGGAAGACCGTGCAAATCTTGCTCAATAAAGTGATTTATGCGGAAGGTTACCTGACCCAATAAGATTAATCTGGGGTTTTGGATCGAATAAACGAGGCCGGGTGATTAATCGAACGGCAGAGGTAGCTGTGAAGCCCGGTTTTCTGCGGTGGTTGTCCGGCTCGGGGGTTGCGTATAAAGCTTCCACCGGCTAATCCTATTAGGGTACTTTTGGCTCGAAATCTATTGACAAAAGACATATGTGTTTTTAGAAACGATATCTATAATTTAGATAAGATAAGACCAAATGAAATTTCGGCGCGGCTCTCCAACAATGAAATTCATAAAAGCCGGGGGAGGTACGGATGCAGATGAGTAGACCACAAACGGTGCGGGCCAAACCAGCGGCGGTGCTTGTGGTTGGAGGTGGAATAGGGGGGATGCGGGCTGCGCTGGACCTGGCTGATGCGGGATTAAAAGTATACCTGGTCGAGCAGACGCCAAACCTGGGGGGACGGGTGGCGCAACTTGGCTTTATGTTCCCCCAGCATGATTGCGTGTTGTGCCGTGGTACGCCCGACCATGGTTATGGATGCACAAGGCCTTCCATCTCCCCGGCGTATATCCAAAACAACCAACACCCCAATATCGAAGTTTTGACCAATACCCGCATTATGGACGTGCAGGGAGAGGCGGGTGATTTTACCGCAGCATTGGTGCAGGACCCGCGTTATGTTGATCCTGCACGCTGCATCAACTGTGACCTGTGCGCCCAGGTTTGCCCGGTAGAGCTTCCCAATACTTACCAGTTGGGAATGACCAAGAGAAAAGCCGCCTATAAAGTTTCTGCGAGGGCTGCTCCTGACGCCTACGTGATCGACCGGGGGCCGTATTGCGATGACTGTGGTAACTGCGCGGAAGTCTGCCCGACACAAGCGATCAATTTGAACGAGCAGCCTCACTTGCTCACAGTGGAAATCGGCGCCATCATCCTGGCAATGGGCTTTAAGGTTTACCAGGCAAGTGCGCACGAGGAACTGGGCGCTGGGCGATACGCAAATGTTCTGGAATCCATGCAATACGAGCGACTGGCAAGCCGCTCTGGCCCTAGTGAAGGTAGTATTTCCCGCCCATCGGATGGGAAATCTCCCAAATCGATCGCCTGGCTGCAGTGTATCGGTTCGCGCGATCAGGCTAACCCTTATTGCTCCTCCATTTGCTGCATGTACGCAACCAAGGAAGCTATGCTGGCAAAGCAGCGCTTGGGCAAGGATGTTTCCTGTAGCGTGTTCATTATGGATGAGCGGGCTTTCAATAAAGAATACAGCGCTTACTTCCAAAAGGCCCGCCAGGAACACGGAATCGGTTATAACCGTTGCAGGGTATCGGATATCCATGAGGACCCGGTTAACCAGGACCTGATTTTGAATTATCAAGCGCCAGGTGGGAAGATGCGCCAGGAACGCTTCGAGATGGTCGTCCTGGCTACCGGGTTGCAACCACCCGATTCGGCCCGCCAGCTCGCTAATATGCTTTCCATTGAACTTAATGAGTACGGCTTTTGCGAGACGGATAAATTCACTCCCCTGCAAACCACTCGCCCGGGTGTATATGTATGTGGTGCGTTCTCTTCTCCAAAGGAGATCGCTGAGACGATATTGGACGCATCCGGGGCAGCAGCGGAGGTGATGAGGTTGCTCAACGACCGGCTACATACCCATCCATACACGCGCGCCTGGCCTTTCCTCAGCTCAGAAGAGTTTCCACCCGAACGGGACATCAGCGAAGAATCTCATCGAATTGGCGTGTTC
>CAZAQS010000184.1:0-9624 GCA_964486825.1 uncultured Anaerolineaceae bacterium
AGCAGCCTAACGCGATGGGCGAGGCGCGGCAGCAAGAAGCCATACCAGGCTGCGAAATAGGGCCTAAACCATTCGGGGTGCTCTAGCGGGCTAAGATCGTGAATCGTGAGAACCTGGTTCGAAACACTTAATGGTCCGGTATTCGCAGGTGACCATAAGATGTCCTCCGACCCTACCTTCCTGGGTAGCTCGACCTGCTCCCACGCGTGCCCCAAAACACCGCTGAGCCTTAAACCTGGGCCTACCGTGACGATTTTTCCTTTCAGGCGTCTGGTTAGCTCGGATGTATAGCGTTCTACCCCCGTGAGGCGATGAGCCAGGGCCCGTACGTTGGCAAGGATAGACCTGCTCATAGGTATATTATACAATTAATATAAACATTGACATAATTGAATGGACAGCTTCCAAACCAAAGCCGATAGCTTCTCATTCGTAGGAAACGACACTCTTTATAATTGCGAAAATTTATCAATAAGGTAGAATATATCAATTTCCTTTCTGGAGCGCGTCTGATGATTACCACTTCTCGATCAGCCAGGCAGAATTGGTATAAATTATTTAGCTGGTTGGCGCGCGCTTGTATGTCGGTTACTTTGATCGCCCTCCCCCTCCGGTACCGTTTTACCATCATCGAACGACCAAATCCACCAATCTATATAGACTATATTTACGTATTAATATATATCAGCGATCTGGTTTTGTTGCTTACGCTGATATTCTGGCTGGCGAGCCTGGCCTTCGAACGGCGCAGGCTAATATGGGGGCCAGGTTTCTTATCTCTACCAATCATTGGTTTGATCGGAATTGGGTCGTTGAGCAGCCTCTTTTCAGTCGATCCATTACTATCCTCCTATCACACCCTTCGGCTCGCTCTTTTAGCAGGTATCGCTTTGTACGTGTTGAATGAAATCCATTCGCTAGATATGATTATTTTGCCGGTATTCGCCCAGGTTTTCATCCAGTCGGTCATTGGTGTGACCCAGGTGCTACAGCAGCGTTCACTTGGCCTGGGGAGATTGGGAGAACTAGACCTGGACCCTGCCTGGAGCGGTGTTAGCATCGTATGGGCTGAGGGGGTCCGCTCCCTGCGTGCATACGGTTTGACCGATCACCCAAACATTCTCGGCGGGAGCCTGGCATTTGGCTTGCTTCTGATAGCTGGTTGGTTCAGCTCCGCCCGCCCCCGCCACCCGGTTCTCATCGGTAGCGTATTTTCCCTGGGATCGCTTGGCCTAATGCTGACCTTTTCTCGCTCTGCCTGGTTAGCAATAGCCTGCGGTTCTTTGCTCATGGCTGTCTGGCTTTGGCGTACAGCCAAAAAAGAGCTTCTGAAGGCTTATGTTTCGCTGCTAGCCTCCTGCCTGTTGATACTGCTGCCATTTGCCTGGCATAACGCCGGCTTGATTGGGGTACGCTTGAACAGAGGCGGGTCTTTCACGAACATACCTCAAGAAAACCAGGCCATTGGGGAACGAACCCTGCTAATAGCCGCCTCCAACCAGATCTTTTTCAGCCGGCCCTTAACCGGCAGCGGTTTAGGGACTTCCCCAATCGCCTTGAAAGAGGCTTTCCCGGACTTCCCCGTTCACTACCAACCGGCCCACTTCGTCTTGGTGGCTGCCGCAACAGAAACTGGCATCCTCGGAGCTGTCTTTTTGTTAATTGCATTCACCGGTCCTTGGGCAGGCATGTGGATAAACCGTAAACGCCTGGTCGTTTCTCCAGCCTTAATCACAGTCAGCAGCTTGCTTGCTGCCGTAACAGTGGTAGGTTTTTTCGATTACTACACCTGGTTACTGCCGGCAGGCCGCTTATGGCTTTGGTTCACCTGGGGGCTGTGGGGATCCATATACCTATCGTCCTTAAAGAAGACCTCCGATGATTGACTACCTGCTTGTGCCTATCGCAGCCATCTATTTTTTCGTCATCGGCCTGTTGTTTATCTACGGGATCAATTTCTTCTATATGACCAGTGTAACAATGATGCATAAAACCTCGGAAAGCAAACCTGCCCAGGTTGAAGATTGGCCATCCGTCACCGTCCAGCTGCCTATCTATAACGAGTTGTATGTGGCAGAACGTCTGATCGAGGCTGCCGCCCGGCTGGAATACCCAAGACATTTACTCGAGATCCAGGTTCTGGATGATTCTACAGATGCGACCGTCGAACTGGTCAGTAAAACGGTAAACCGGTTATGCAGCCGGGGAGTCCGGATCACGCACCTGAGGCGAAATCACCGCACGGGGTATAAAGCGGGCGCGCTGGCAGAAGGGTTTAAAAAGGCGAGAGGGGAATACCTGGCCATTTTTGACGCAGATTTCCTTCCCAGGCCTGACTTCTTAATCCAGACTCTGCCATACTTAGTGAACGCTTCAAACCATGGTAGTCAGCCCACCGCTTTCCTCCAGACTCGCTGGAGCCATTTGAACCGGGATTATTCCATCCTTACACTACTACAATCCCTTTCCATCGATGCACACTTCAAAGTAGAACAATTCGCTCGACACGCCTCTGGGTTTTGGTTCAATTTCAACGGGACGGCAGGGATCTGGCGACAGCAAGCTATCCTGGATGCAGGAGGTTGGAAAACGGATACCCTGACCGAAGACCTGGATATCTCTTATAGGGCTTTCCTCAAAGGATGGAAAGCGATTTACCTTGACGGAATCGATGTCCCAGCAGAGCTGCCGATGAGCTTTACAGCTTACCGCCGGCAGCAGCATCGTTGGGCGCGTGGTAGCTTTGAATGCGCCTTGAAACTCTTACCCCAGGTATGGGACGCGCCAGAGCCTTTTGTCAAAAAGCTGGCAGCAACCTTACACCTGACTGGGTATGCAGTCCACCTTCTTCTGTTCACGCTCAGCCTGCTTTACCCGTTGATCCTGCTCGTCTCGCAACAATACCCAATGCTCATTTCATTGTTTGGCATTACTTCACTCTTCAACCTGACTGCGTTCGCGCCTTCTTTCTTGAACATCGTATCACAGCAACGCATAGGTCGACCCTGGTGGCGCATGCTCCCAGCTATCTTGTTCATGTCAGTCTTGGGGGCAGGCATGATGGCAAATACATTGAGAGCGGCAGTTCACGTGCTGCTCAACCGGTCAGGTGTCTTCGAACGTACACCCAAGTTTGGCATCTCCGCTCGAGGCCAGGACTGGAAACGGCGAAAGTATCAAATCGGCCTGGACCCGCTGGTGTTTGTCGAAATTGGGCTGGCCTTGGTTAATTCAGCCACTGTGCTGTTGGCTATTTCCATGGGAAATTACGTCATCGCTGCCTATGCGGCTTTATTTTTTACGGGACTATGCTTCACATCCGGATTCACGATAAAGCAAACTTTATCTATTTACCGCAAGAAATCTATTCAGAAGCGGGTCCAAGCGGGAGGTTCGCAATCTCCAGCTACGAGGGCAAAATGAGGAGCATATTGTTCAATCCGTCTAGAATTGGGAGGGCGCCGCCCATACCATTCAGGTTCGCAGATAAAAGGTTTTCTCCCGTCGAACAGGCTATCTTGAGAACGGTTGCCTACGCGGATGTGTTCGAATATCCCCTCAAGATGGATGAGATTCACCGTTACCTGATCGGATATCCAGCTGAGATAGGCGAAGTCAGAGGTGCGTTGGAGAGTGGTTGCTTAGCGCCGGACTACATGAAAAGGAAAGGAGATTTTTATCTACTCCGCGGCCGGGAACAGGTAGCTGCAACCCGGATTCGCAGGACTGGATTCGCCAGAAAATTATGGCCTAAAGCTGAACATTATGGGCGGATGATCGCCCGCCTGCCCTTCGTTCGAATGGTCGCCATAACAGGGTCGCTGGTGATGGACAATATCGAAAACCGGACCGATATCGATTACCTTGTGGTTGCCGAGCCGGGACGGGTATGGGTATGCAGGGCAGGTATTATTACCCTGGTTCGCTGGGCTGCGCTGAAAAAGGTTATCTTGTGCCCCAACTATATCCTCTCGGCAAACTCACTGGCCTTAACCCAGCAAAATCTATACACAGCGCATGAGCTCGCCCAGATGATCCCTCTTTCAGGTATGGATATATACGAACGCCTGCGGGAATCGAACCCCTGGACTGAAGGTTACCTCCCTAACGCAATCGGACCGCCTGGCTCTATCATAACAAAAGGAGAACAACCCCGGTCATGGCCCGTCATCGCAGGCGAACGGCTGCTGGGTCTTAAGCCTGGTGATTGGCTGGAAAATTGGGAAATGCACAGGAAGATCGTAAAACTCCAACGCCTGCACCCAGATAAGGCAGAGAGCGATTTCTGCCCTGATTGGTGTAAAGGGCATTTCGAGAACCACGGGCAAAAAGCCATGGCCGCTTACCAGCGCAGATTGAACAGATTCTCCGAGACCAGGAATCAAAGGGGGTGAAAATGAGCGAGATCCTTTTTGGCCAATCTTACTACCTGCGCTTCGACCCCAAATTGTTGAAAGCTATGCAGCCTTACCCGCCACTGGGAAGTCTCTACGCTGCCAGCTACCTGCGCAGGTCCGGTTACCAGGTGGCTCTATTCGATGCCATGCTGGCCGAATCAGAACAGGCATGGGATGAAGCCCTGAACCTCCACCGGCCACGTTTTGCGGTAATCTACGAAGATAATTTCAATTACCTCTCGAAAATGTGCTTGCTGAGAATGCGCCAGGCGGCCTTCAAAATGATCGCCATGGCACGCAAGCAAGGCTGCACCGTTATACTAAGCGGCTCGGACGCCAGTGACCATCCCGAAGTATATTTAACACACGGTGCGCAGTATATTTTGATCGGGGAAGGAGAAGAAACCCTGGAAGAGCTGATCGATGCGCTAACGGGGAAAGCTGCGCGTCCATTGGAAGAGATCGCCGGACTGGCATTCTATTCGGACACGATGGATCTGAGCGGCGAGCGAGAGCCCAGGATCACCCGTACGTCGCGTCGTCCTGATATCCGCGGCCTGGACAATCTGCCATTCCCAGCCTGGGATTTGGTCGATCTGGAACGCTACCGGCGGTTATGGGTCGAGCGGCACGGTTATTTCTCTATGAATATGGTAACGACGCGAGGTTGCCCCTACCATTGCAATTGGTGTGCAAAGCCAATCTGGGGACAAAGATATAACAGCCGCAGCCCGGAAAACGTGGTATCAGAGATGAAATGGCTGAAGGAAACCTACCACCCGGACCATATCGCATTTGCAGATGATATCCTCGGCCTGAAACCAGGCTGGCTGCCACGCTTCGCCAGGCTGATCGAGCAAGAAGGAGCCGCCATCCCCTTTAAATGCCTTAGCAGGGTGGATCTGCTACTTAGAACAGGCGAGATCGACGCGTTGAGACAAGCCGGCTGCCAGACGGTATGGGTGGGAGCAGAATCGGGCTCTCAGAAGATCCTTGATGCAATGGAAAAGGGGACGCGAGTGGACCAGATCCGGGAAACCAGACAGCGCTTGAAGCAGGCGGGCATCCGGGTGGGGTTTTTCCTCCAATTCGGCTATCCCGGTGAGACCCGAGAAGACATCCGAAAGACGTTCCAATTGGTGCGAGACTTAATCCCCGATGACATCGGTATGTCGGTTTCATATCCATTACCGGGAACGAAATTCTATGAAAGGGTTCGCGCCCAACTATCTATAAAACAGAACTGGACCGATTCGAATGATATGGCAATGTTGTATAAAGGACCTTTTTCGACCGGATTTTATCGTAAGCTTCATTCCGTCCTACATGGGGAATTCAAAGCCAGGAGAAATTGGCGAAAACTCAAAAACCCTTCCCTTGATAAATACCAGCGGATGAAAGCGTTAACCGCTTTCGTGTATTACCTGGCTACTCTACCCGTGAACCGGCTATGGTTAGAACTACTTGCCCTCAAGCCACACCATGGCATAATTCCAGTGGAAACTACGCTCTCCCCATCCGTAGCCGCCCAACCCAGCCCTCAAGATGAAGCGTGCAAGGATGGATGATTTCAATCCCGTTGCTGAAGCGTTTTCTAGGAAAGCGCGCCTCTATGACGAGTTTGGACGCGACCACCCGAACCTTGACTACATCCGTGACAAGGTATACAGGCACCTGCTGGCCTACCATCCGCCCGGGAGACGCCTGCTCGAAATAAATGCCGGTACGGGAGCTGACGCAGTCTACCTCGCCAAACAGGGTTACTACATGCATGCTACGGATATCGCACCCGGGATGGTGGAAACAATCCGTCGCAAGGTGGAAGCCCAGGGCTTGCATGAGTGGATCACAGTCCAACAGTGCTCGTTTACGGATTTGGAAAAGATCACTGGCGGGCCTTACGATGGTATTTTTTCCAACCTGGGTGGCTTGAATTGCACTCGTGATCTGGGGGACATCACTCGCAAATTGCCGGTTGTGCTCAAGCCAGGTGCGTATATCACCTGGGTCATAATGCCACGGATTTGCCTATGGGAGCTAAGCGCTGCTCTGCGTGGCGATCTGCGAACGGCTATCCGCCGGTTCAGGCCTGGAGGGACAATAGCTAATGTGGAAGGGGTTTTGTTCCCCGCCTATTACTACTTCCCGGGAGATGTCAGGCGGGCATTTGGCAAAGACTTCAAACCAATCCGGCTGCAAGGACTTTCTGTATTTACACCTCCCGTCGACCATAAAGGATTTGCCACGAAATGGCCGAGGATCTACGGTTGGTTACGGGGGTTGGAGCATCACCTTGCAGACAGGCCGCCTTTCAACCGGTTAGGAGATTTTTATATCTTAACGATGAGGTATTTACCAAGGGACCAAGCGGAGTATTAACCACTGGGAACGATTTTGAACCTCGTTTTCGGTTTAGCAAACAGCGCATGAGTCTATTTTCTGTCCTTTCAGGCCTTATGGATTCGGTATGGGAAGCACGTACACGGAGCAAGAGACTTCCCCAGGCGTCGAAAGCTGCGCTGCCTGACGATCGCCTGGTCGCCATGGGGAACTCTTCCTGGATGCTGGGCAGCCGGGTGGCTAGCCAGGTCTTTGCAGCAGCTTTGACGATCATCGTCGCGCGTGGGCTTGGAGAGGCAGGCCTGGGGCAATATGCTTTCATCGCCTCGCTCCTGATGATTGCTAATGTGGTAACCACCTTTGGAACCGATACCCTCCTGATCCGGGAGATCGCTGCCCGCCCAGAGAACGCGGCCGGTGCAGCAAAAGGGGTGGTGGGGATCCAGCTTTCCCTTTCCGTGCTGGTCATTATCGCCTGCTGGATCGCTGGCCAGGCAAATTATTTACCATCCAATATCACACGGACGATTTTCGTCTTCAGCCTTTCCCTCATCCCGCTGGCATTTTATTCGGTATTCAGCGCGGTCTTACGTGCTCGCGAGCACATGGATCAGTACATGCTGGTCACCCTATTTAATTCTGGCTTACAGGCGATCGGCGCCTGGCTCGTGATAAGCCAGGGAGGCGGCTTGATGGGATTGGCTTTCCTTACGCTGGCAGCCTCGACCTCCAGCTGTATCCTGGCCGGGCAATTATGCCGTCGTTCAGCTCCGGACCTGTTTTTATCGCAGGGCTTCCCTTTATGGGAGCCGGTGAAGATCCTAAAACTGGCGTTGCCGCTGGCCCTTCTCACCGGCTTAGGGGTAATCTACCAGCGTTCTTCCGTAGTGATGCTGGCCTGGTTTACAGGCGAGGCGGCTACAGGTTGGTACTCTGCTTCATTCCGAGTGATAGAAGTGTTCAAGATATTTCACTTCTCGATACTGGGCGGGCTATTTCCATTAATGGCGCGCCTACCGTTCCGAAAGGACGGGCTTCATGCGGGAGGCACCAGGCGCTTCCACAGCCTGAGCCGCTGGTCATTCCTGCTCCTGTTAGCGATCAGCCTGGCCGGGTCGCTCATCATGAGAATAGCAGCTCCAGTAGTAATTAGCCTGGTATATGGCAGCGGGTTTGGTCCTTCTATTCCCGTTCTGCAAACCCAGGCCTGGATTCTGGTACCCTATGCTATTACGTCTCACCAATCCCTCGTGCTGGTGGTGCGAGGTCGGGAACGTTTGGTTCTACTGGGGATCCTCCTGGCTTTGTTCCTGCTGGTGGGTTTGAGCCTGGCCTGGATACCCGTATTAGGAGCTCAAGGCGCTGCCAGAGCTGCAGTGGCTACTGAAACAGTCCTTGCCGTCATCTTATGGACATTCCGTACGATGCAGGAGGAACGAAATTGATTGTTACTGAGGAAACACCATTTCCGTTTATTACCCCTGAAGATCTCACGGCGCCTACCCTCATTAAAGCTTCCAGACGATTGGAACTATACACAGGATCAGGTTCAGTGTCTAATATTCCGCCTCTGGATGGTGTGATCTTGCTACACCAGGCTGGGGGTCTGCACGCCATCTCCCGAAAACACCGCCTGAAGAGGGCACGTAGTTTCCCTAAAGAGCTCTATTTATTGCGCAAGCAGGAAGGAACGATTGGGGTGGCGACAAATTTTGGAGTGGGCTCTCCGGCAGCCGCAGTTATCATAGAAGAGCTGGCTATCCTCGGAATACGGAAACTCATAGCAGTAGGCATCGCCGGGGGGCTGAAAGAGGATCTACATTCAGGAGACCTGGTCATCTGCGAGCGAGCTATCCGTGAAGAGGGTACTTCCCACCACTACCTGCTCCCATCCAGATACAGCTTCCCCTCCCCAAACCTTACCCAAAATCTGGCAAAAGCCCTAGATGAGCCCGGTAGTCCTACCATGTCTGGTACAAGCTGGACCACGGATGCCCCTTACAGGGAAACTCGCCGTAAGGTCGAGAAATATAGGCAAGAAGGTGTCATCACGGTAGAAATGGAAGCAGCAGCGGTGTTTGCAGTTTGTGCACATTTGGGGATAGAAAGCGGGGTTGCTTTCGTTGTAGCAGATACTTTAACCGGATTGGAATGGCAACCAGGATATGACAAAAATAAAATAACGACCGGAGTTGAAACTCTATTCAAAGCGGCTGTAGAAGCCTTGGAATAATGAAAACTGCAAGCCTGTTAAGACCTGCCATTGTCGTCGCCGCTTACAACCGTGCGGGTACGCTAATCCGGCTCCTAGATACTTTGAGCCGGGCTTGCTACCCAGGAGACGATATCCCGCTGTTAATCTCAATCGACCGAGGAAGCACCGGGTACAACCCTGATGTGCTGTTTGCAGCGGAAGATTTTTCCTGGCCGTATGGTGATAAACACGTCATCTTGCAGGAAGACCACCTGGGTCTGGTGAAACATATACATTGGTGTAGCTCAAGATCCAAGGAGTTTGGTTCGATCATCCTGTTGGAAGATGACTTGTACCTCTCACCAATGTTTTATACCTTTGCATCCCAAACTCTGACCGTTTATCAAGACGCCCATCAGATTGCAGGAATATCGCTCTATTCCCTGTGGTTCAACGGTTACACGCACCAACCTTTCATACCCCTGCCCGACGATACCCGTCGTGGCGGTCGGGGTATTGCGGGCCCCACTTGATGCACGCGCGGATCGCGGTCGGGGCGGTGTAGAAGATCGTCACCCCGTAGCGGGCGCAGAGCTCCCACCAGATGTCCTTGTCGGGGTAGTCGGGCGCCCCCTCGTACATCACCGAGGTCACCCCGTTGGCGAGCGGGCCGTAGACGATGTAGGAGTGGCC
>CAZAQS010000185.1:0-9564 GCA_964486825.1 uncultured Anaerolineaceae bacterium
CTTCCGGATCCTTATTGATTGCCACGATAAGTTTGCTATTCCGCATACCTGCCAGGTGTTGGATGGCTCCTGAAATACCACAGGCAATATACAGATCAGGAGCTACTACCTTACCGGTTTGGCCTACCTGGTGCTGATAGGGGACATAACCTGCATCCACTGCCGCACGGCTCGCGCCCATAGCTCCATTTAACACCTGGGCAAGCTCGGCTACCAGTTTGAAGCCTTCTTGTGCTCGCCAAATCTCTGCTTCTCGCTCATCAAGACCTGCGGGAGGCTGCAAGGCAGGGTTATTGGATATACCCCTGCCGCCAGATACGATCACAGCCGCATCCGAGAGGCTGACCCCACCCCCAGCTTCAGCATAGTCCAGGACCTTGGTGAGCAGGCTATCTTCTGCCTCATCTACTCCTACACGCCGGATATTTGCCGTACTTGACGGATCCTGGCTGGCCTTGGGGAAAGCCCGTACACGCACTGTAATCACCTGGGGACGCGCGCTGGTCTCCACTTTTGCCAACAGCTTTCCTGCATATACCGGTCGGGTGGCGACGACGGAACCATCGCGTACATCCAGCTCAGTCACGTCCACGAGCACGCCGGTGTTCAAATCAATGGCGACCATCCCAGCCAGCTCGCGACCACGGGTGGTGGTTGGAAAGATGATGACCTCCGGCCTCGATTCACCTGCTAACCTCGCGATCAGCGAGGTAAACGGCTCCGGGCGGTAGTCCGAAAGGATGGGGGCATCCGCCAGCAGGACTTCACCTACCCCATATTGGCTGGCTTCCTCGGCCAATTGTTCGACCTGGTGACCGAGCACCAAAGCCGTTACCCCCGTTCCTAATTGCTCCGCCAGGCCATGCGCCGCGCCTATCGCTTCCCAAGAAGCCGGAAGCGCTTGACCTTTAAAATGATCGATATAAACCCAAACGTTGTCGCTCATCACAGCACCTTCTCTTCCAGGATCCTATCTACCAGGACCTCGGCAATTTCCTCGGGAGTACCACCCGTGATGATCTCACACTTAACTTCTCGCAAAGGTGGGTTAGAGACGTCGGACCAATCTACCAGGGATTGAGGAGCTTCAACACCCAGGTCACTCAAGGAAAAAGTAGTAATGGTGGCGCGGGAAGCTTTACGGATCCCCATAAAGGATGGGTAGCGCGGCTCTCCAATATCTTTTCCCACGCTTACGACAGCGGGCAATTTGCCTTCTACGATCTGTCTTCCCTCTTCAATAGAACGCTGGACCTGGATCACTCCTGTACCGGTATCCACGCTCTCAATTTTTGATACCAGGGACAGGACAGGCCAGCCCAGAGCGCGTGCTGTTTGGGCCGCTGTGACCCCCATGTCGCCATCGATGGCCTGCCGGCCGAAGAAAGCCAGGTCCACGGCCTCATCCTCCCCAACCTTCTTCAATGCAGCTGCCAGGACTCTGGCGGTCGCCTGGCTATCCGCCTTCTGAAAAGATGGATCGGAAACCAGAACGGCCTCTTTACATCCCATGGCCAGGGCATGCTTAAGCGCCTCTTTAGCACTCTCATCTCCCATGCTGAGGACCGTGACGCTTGCGCCTTGAGATTCCTGCAGAACCAGGGCAGCCTCAACGGCATATTCATCCCAGGGGTTGATCACCAGGGGAGCATCTCCCCAGGTTACCTTCCCGTTCTCTGCAACTACCCTGGCAGCTGAATCGGGTACTTGTTTCACACAAACTACGATTTTCAAGATTGCCTCCTCTCTTGCGGTTGTGTCTGGATGGTTAATTCGGGATTATTCAGTTGTTTAATTGTTGGCCAAGTTCGTGGGTGCAGTTATTCTTACTCCTGCCAGGTCACAGGATCGTAGGCAGGCAGCTCACAACGCAAGACAGCGTCCTGGCGATAACCAAGAGCATAACCTGCCTGGATTAACTGGTGAATCTCGCTGGTCCCTTCGTAGATCACAGCCCCTTTGGAATTTCGCAGGTAGCGCTCGACATCATATTCATCGCTATAACCGTAAGCCCCATGGATTTGAACAGCTTCAGATGCAGCTTCGAAAGATGCATCTGTGGCATACCATTTCGCCAGTGAGGTCTCCTTTGTGTTACGCAATCCTTGATTCTTCATCCACCCCGCCTGAAGGTATAGGAGACGAGCTGCTTCGTAAAATTGTACCATACGGGCTATTTTTTGCTGCACCAACTGGAACCTGCCCAGCTCGCGATTAAATGCCTGCCGTTCCTTAGAATAGCGTACACTGGCATCGAGGCAAGCCCGGATCAAGCCCGTAGCTCCAGCAGCCACGGTATACCTTCCGTTATCCAGACAGGCCATAGCGATCTTGAATCCTTCTCCTTCTTCACCAAGACGGTTTTCGACCGGAATACGTACATCTTGAAGGGCAATCCAACCAGTCGAACCAGCCCGGACACCCAGTTTGCCGTGGATATCACCCGTTGTTACCCCGTCTCTATCCATCTCGATAATGAAAGCCGAAAGTCCCTCATGTGGATCGTCTGCGCGAGAATCCGTTCTTGCCACCCACAAACAATGGTCGGCTTTCGTAGCTAAGGATATCCACATCTTTTCCCCATTGACCACATACTCGTTCCCCTCTATACGGGCGGTCGAGGTGATCCCAGCTACATCGGATCCCGCTCCGGGTTCTGTTAATCCAAAGCAGGCGATCTTCTCGCCGCGTGCCTGAGGGGCCAGGAAGCGCTGTTTTTGCTCCTCGTTCCCCCATTGCAGCAACCCCAGGCTGTTAAGTCCCATATGGACAGACATAACCACCCTTAAGGTGGTATCAACAACCTCTAGCTCCTCACACGCTAATCCCAAGGACAGGTAATCCATCCCCTGACCCCCATAACGAACGGGGATACAAATACCCAGGATGCCCAATTCTCCCAACCTTGGAAGAATAAATGGAGCCATCTCTTGCTTGCGGTCATATTCCTTGATAATCGGAGCTACCTCTTTTTGAACAAATCCGCGTACCATCTCCTGAACCATAAGATGTTCCTTGGAAAGTTTGTAATCCATAATGCCTCCAGGATCGTGTGGTCAATGGGCTGCAATATCTTGTATTATAGCTTTAATCCAGTTTCATACCCCTTTCGAAGCGGCAGGTTTAGGCAGAGTGCAATATAATCAGGTTGATGAGAAGTCTTTTTCATCCCGATTTGCTTCCCAGGCTGATCGTTCCCCTGCTCCTGATCCCGTTGCTGGGAATTTCCGCGCGCCCGCACTCGATTGAGCGTTTCCTTCTGGAAGGGAGACTGGCAGAGAGCTATGGCGCCTTCTCAAGCGCATCCTACAACCTGGAACAGGCGGCAAATTACTTCTATTGGAGTGCAGAGTTGTGGGAAAAAGCCGGTATTCTGGCACTGAAGGCAGGTGAACCGGAGGTAGCCGTAAGGTATCTGGATGCCGCTTCCAGGATAGGGTCCCTCTCCCCCCAATCTCTCAGCATGCTTGGAGATGCATACTTCGATCAAGGGGAGAACCAGGAAGCCATTCTGAGCTGGCAAAAGGCGCTGGATTCTGGCGCTGATTCAATAGAAATTCTCACTCGTTTAGCCTCTGCCCACCGAGAATTACAGGATTATGTCTATGCTGCACAGATCCTTAAGGAATTGGTAGCCATACGCCCCAATGATGCCGGCTTGAATTACCAGTTGGGTATCCTGATGGCAGCTATTGAACCTGATTCCGCTCCAGTTTATTTGGGACAAGCGGCTGGTCTCGACAATCAGCTAGCCAGCCCTGCTCAGAAAATTAGGCGCAGTATCCTAACGGCTCGCCTTTCTGATGAAAAAGCTTATACTTTTCTTGCATCCGGACGTGCGCTTGCCTCTCAAGATGAATGGGAGCTGGCAGCAGAAGCTTTCCGGCGCGCCACACTGGAGCGCCCAGATTTTAGTGAGGCTTGGGCGTTTTTAGGAGAAGCCTGCCAGCACATATCTCCAGCTCCAGAAGGTGATCAGCGATGCCTATCACATCTTGAAGAGGCTATCCGGTTGGATCCTGACTCCATAGCTTCCAACACCTTCCTGGCCCTGTACTGGCAGCGCAACGGACAGATTGAAATGGCTCTGGAATACCTCCAAATGGTTGCCGCATTAGATCCTGCCAACCCGGCATTTCCCGCCGAGGTTGGAGGCCTGCTCTCGGAGATGGGTAATCTGCCAGCTGCGCAAACAGCTTACCAGCAAGCCATCGACCTGGCTCCAACGGACCCTCTTTACTGGCGATTGATGGCCGAATTTGCGATCTACAATAAAATCCAGTTGCGTGAGCTGGCGCTACCGGCTGCCGAACAAGCCGTCCAATTAAACGATAAGGACCCTCATTCTTTGATGGTATTAGGAAATACATATTACTTATTGGAGGAATACGAGAAAGCAGAGCAGTACCTGCTCGAAACGCTGAGCCTGGATCCCGATTTCGCTCCAGCTCATCTGCACCTCGGCATGAACTACCTGCTGCAAGGAGATGTTAGAATGGCGGCTCAGGAACTTGAGCAAGCTCGAGCTCTGGCTCCTGGTTCTGCCATAGCCGATCAAGTTGACCGCCTGCTTCATCGTTACTTTCCCTAAGATCTTGGCTATGCTAAAATTAAGCCTCTGGCGCCAAGAGAATTTGAACTTTACAGGATAATTACTACAGCAGCGCGGAAAAGGAACCTCGGAAGGAGCCTTCCATGAACCAAAAACTTCCTGCTCTATGGTTGGTTGCTGCGCTTGCCCTGGCAATTTCTTCCTGTAGTCCTTTTTCTAGTGTAGAGGGAGCTGAGGTAATCTATCTGTTCAGAGATGGATTTACGGACACATCCGCTGGTTGGGAGAGTGCAGACACCGAAGACGGCAGTACAGGTTACTATAACGGAGCTTATCGCATATTCGTAAACCGGCCAGATTATTATCTATGGAGCAACCCGAGGGACCTCGTTTTCGTTGATGTCAGGATTGAAGTGGACGCCACTAAAATGGCAGGCCCGGATATCAACGATATCGGTGTGATCTGCCGTTATAAGGACCCTGGAAACTTCTACTTTTTTTTCATCAGCAGTGATGGTTACTACGGCGTAAGTAAATTTATCAATGGAGTAGAACAGTGGATCGGGATGCAGGAGCCACAATTTGATAGCGAAACAATTCATACGGGAACAGCAACCAACCATATCCGGGCAGATTGCATCCAACAAAAATTGAGCTTGTATGTGAACGGTAAGCACCTTGTTGATGTTATTGACAGCGATCTATCCCAAGGGAATGTCGGCTTGATCGCCGGTACCTGGGATACTCCTGGCACAGATGTATTATTTGATAATTTCTTGGTCATTCAACCATAAACCGTGAAGAGCTCCCCGACCCTGTTGATCCTGTTCTTCCTATTTGGCCTGGCAGCTGCAGGCTGCCAGATATCCCCTGCCATTGGAGGTGAAATCGTTCCTGCTGGAGGGATTTTATTCAAGGACGATTTTTCAGACCCAAATAGCGGGTGGATGCAAGGGGAAGATGAGTTTGGGAAAACTGAATATTCAAATGGCGCCTTTCGCATTTTCGTGAGCTCAGATGTAACCGGGAAGATTTCCATACCCCGGCTCCTGTTTACAGATGTTATTATAGAAGTGGATGCATCCAAAGTCGGGGGACCGGACGATAACGATTACGGGGTAATTTGCCGCTATCAGGATGAAAATAACTTTTATTTCTTCGAGATCAGCAGCGATGGTTACTATTCCATCGGGAAGTACCAGGACAACCAATTGGTTTTGATCGGTATGGAGCAGATGCAAACCACTGATTTCATTCGCCAGGGCCAGGCAACCAACCGGATTCGAGTTGCCTGTGTTGGGACCAACCTGAGCCTGTCCGTGAACGGACATGTATTGGCTGAGGTCGAAGACGGGGATTATTCCATGGGAGATGTGGGCTTGATAGCAGGTACATTTGAAACTCCCGGAGTAGATATCCTTTTTGACAATTTCAAAGTATATAAACCCTGAGGGTATACTAGGGGGAAGGGCATATTGCGGTATTGATTGACGTTACGATCCCTCTAATCCATGATTTTTTACTAAAGGTGTTTTGGAGATGAAGGTATATCTGGATACAGTTGGTTGCAGGTTGAATCAAAGCGAGATAGAGACGTTTGCACGTCAGTTCCGCGGGGCCGGGCACACCCTGGTTTCAAAGTCAGGAGAGGCAGACCTGGTGGTGATCAACACATGTACTGTAACAGCCGCGGCGGCATCTGACTCGCGGCAAAAGATCCGCCAGGCAAGCCGGTCAGGCGCCGGGAGGATCATCGCGACTGGGTGTTGGGCTACCATGGATCCCATCGCAGCCTCCTCGCTCCCAGGAGTAAGCCAGGTCGTTCCAAACGAGAAAAAGGACGATCTGGTACCTGAGCTGTTTCAAATCCCGAAAGAAACATTTGATCTGGAGCCGTTGGAACGGGAGCCACTTCCTGGTGCTCGTGCAAGGACACGTGCTTTTGTTAAGGTCCAGGATGGGTGTGACAACCGCTGTACCTTTTGCATTACCACTGTTGCTCGCGGTCCGGGAAGAAGCCGGACGATCACAGATGTTTTGGCTGATGTAAAGGCTACGGCAAGTTCTCAAGAGATCGTGCTCACGGGTGTGCACCTGGGTTCCTGGGGACAGGATATTGCGTCAGAACTTAAAACCTTAGTACGCGTAATTTTGCGTGAAACCGACACGCCCAGGTTGCGACTATCTTCACTGGAACCCTGGCAACTGGACCGGGATTTCTTCACGCTTTGGGAGGACCCACGCCTATGCAGACACCTGCACCTGCCACTTCAATCTGGATGCGCTGCAACCCTAAGGCGGATGGCGCGTAAGACTACCCCAACGGAGTTTGCTGATCTGCTATCGGCAGCGCGAGAAATTGTCCCCGGGATCGCCATCACTACGGATATCATCGTCGGATTTCCGGGGGAAGATGAGGGTGAGTTCGATAAGAGCCTGGCTTTCGTGAAGTCCATGAACTTTGCCGGGGGGCATGTTTTCACATATTCAGCCCGAGCAGGCACAGCGGCCGCCAGGATGCCACACCAGGTTCCTAATAATTTGAGGAAGGCCCGTAATGCTCAAATGCGAACGGTGCTCTCAGAATCAGCCGAATCTTACCGCCGTTCCTTTGTTGGGCAAGAGCTACCCGTTCTGTGGGAAAGCGCTACGAAACTTGGACCCGATTCTTGGGATATGCAGGGTCTCACGGATAATTACCTGCGGGTATATGCCCATGCGCCTAGTCGCCTCTGGAATACAATAACTGCGGCAAAACTTACCGGCCTAAACGGTGAAGGTTTGCACGGGGAGATAAATATATAACCAGTCGCTAGGAGGAAACATGAACGCGGACTGCATCTTTTGTAAAATCATCAAAGGGGAAATTCCAGGCGATATCATTTACCAGGATGAGCAGGCAACAGCCTTCCGTGATATCAACCCCGCTGCTCCCACCCATATCCTCATCATTCCCCAAAAACATATCGGCTCTATCAATGATATTACCCTGGATGACGAAGCCTTGATCGGACACCTGTTTACGGTAGCCCGCCATCTTGCTGGACAGGAAGGAATCGCAGAATCAGGCTACCGGCTTATCATCAACACTGGACCTGATGCCGGGCAGGCTGTTTTTCACATCCATCTACACCTCTTAGGAGGTAACCGGATGCAATATCCTATGGGATAGCACACTATCTATTGGAACGGGGGTCCTTAATCTACCAAACACGTCCGAATAGAACCACCGTTATGTTCCTTTTAACTTGAAAATGGGTATAATCAACTTTATGGATACAAAAAGTCTCCTGGAAAACGACCTCAAGAATGCAATGCGCGCTGGCGATTCTGTGAAAAAGCGCGCCTTGCGAATGGCGCTTTCGGCCATCAGGTTCTCTGAGGTTCAAAAAGGGTCCCCCTTGGATGAACCTCAGGTCCTTGCTGTGCTCCAGAAAGAGATCAAATCGCAGCAAGAGACGATCGCTGAAGCTGAAAAAGCCAACCGTCCTGACATGGCTTCAGCTGCGCAGGCAGAGATAGCGGTTATAGAAAGTTATTTACCCCCTTCTCTAAGCCAGGTTGAGCTGGATGTCCTGGCCCGTGCTACGATCGCTGAGGTAGGAGCTTCCTCACCCGCCGATATGGGAAAGGTGATGAAAGCCTTGATGCCGAAGGTTCAAGGACGCGCCCCAGGAGACCAGGTCAGCCAAACCGTACGCAATTTATTACAGTAAAGGTTCATGACAACTTCCTCCCCTAAGCATCCCTCTCGGAAATCCTTGTATTACGCTGCTCTGGTTATTGTTATGAGTGGGATTGCTTTTCTTGCACTACTGTTACCATACTCGATCCTATTTCAAGAAACCCCACTGAAAGAAGGTGATGTGGCGTCCCAGGATTACCGGGCCTCGCGTGCGCTGACTTTTGAGAGTGATATCCTGACGCAACTGCAACGAGAAAAAGTCGCTGCTGATGTCAGACCCGTATATAGCACGGCTGACCCAGGTGTTGCTCGCAGGCAATTAGAACGGCTGCGAGCGGCTCTTTCGTATATCAGCGCCGTTCGTGCGGATATCGCCGCTACTCCTGAACAAAAGCTGGCCGACCTGGCTGCATTGGAAGATATTCACCTGGACCTTGAAACTGCACAGAGCATTTTGGTTTTGAGCAACTCGCGCTGGGAGACGATCAGCCGGGAAACGATTGTCGTTCTGGAGCAAGTGATGCGAACGACCATCCGGGAGGACCGGCTCGAGGAAGCTCGCGCCAATGTCCTCACACTGATCAGCCTCTCCCTTTCAGAAGCACAGGCTTCGATTGTTGCCGAGCTCGTCTCTGCCTTCATCGCTCCCAACAGCCTCTTTAATGCAACCATGACAGAGCTGGCTCAGGAACAAGCTGTGGCTGCTGTCCTACCCGTTAGCCGCTCCTTTGCGGCTGGCGAAACCATCATATCCAGAGGCAGCGTTATCTCCAACACAGACATGGAAGCGCTGATGCATTTTGGGCTGACCAAGCCCGAGCTACGCTGGCAGGATTTGACCAGCGCGGGCACGTTGGTCCTGTTATCAATGACCTTCCTGGGATTTTACCTGCGTAGTAATACTCCCCTGGCTCAAGACTTGAGAAAGGTTACACTGATATCGGCTCTCTTCATCGTTTTTCTTGTCGTTGCTCGGTTGGCTGTTCCTGGTCATACAGTCATTCCATATCTCCTTCCCATTGCTTCCTACGCTCTAGTGGTCTCGGTTTTAATCGGCACAAAACCTGCCCTGGTATCTGTATTCCCATTGGCCATCCTCTCCACCTATGATGTCCCGATCAGTTTGGAGCTGACGCTCTATTATGTGATCAGCAGCTTCATAGGGGTATTGGTCCTAGGGCGGGGACGGCGAATTACTTCGTTTTTTTGGACCGGGATGTCCGTTGCGGCTTCAGGAGCGGCAGTTGTAATCGTTTATCGCTTGCCTCTACCAGAGACTGACCTGGTTGGCTTGTTGACCCTGGTTGGCTCGGCTGGCCTTTATGGA
>CAZAQS010000186.1:0-9547 GCA_964486825.1 uncultured Anaerolineaceae bacterium
GAGCGCCAGGAGAGCGATCAAATTTCTAATAGATTGTTGCCCTTTCATGGAATATACAATTGCTCGCTGGAAGGTTCTTCCTCAGCCTGGCCCCCTTCCTGGCGGTCTTTCAGGAGCTCTAACCTGCGTACCCGGTATAAGGTCTCTTCCTGGATCTTCCGGTTGAACCCGATCAGGTCCGCCACCAAACCGATCAGCAAAACCTGGAAACCGACGATCAGCAGCACCGCTGCCAGGATCAAGGACTGCAGGTGACCGGTGGCCTGCCCACCGATCAATGTGTTCACGATATAGTAGTACACGAAACGCAGGCCGATGGCAGTCCCAAGCAGGATCAGAATGGCGCTCAAGGCTGAGAAGACCCGCAGTGGGCGGTACATGGTATATGCGCGCAGGATGGTGGCGCCAGAATTGGCCAGGTAATGTGGGATGTTACGCATCAGGCGGGAAGGCCTGGTTTTAGGGTTGGTGCGTACCGGAACGTACTCAACAGCCAGGTGGCGAGCGCCGGCCTGGATAAGCGTTTCCAGCGTATAGGAGTATTCGTTCAAGACGAGCGTCCGTAGGGCCGCCTCGGCTGTAATAGCTCGGAATCCGCTGGTAGCATCTGGCGTGCGGATCCCGGATGCCTGGGCGATTACCCAGCTTCCCAAGCGCTGCAGGATCCGTTTGGTAGGTGAGAATTCAGCCAGGTGGGCTACCCCTCGGTCGCCAATCACCATCTGTGCCCGGCCCGCCAGGACTGGCTCCAGCAGGCGCTGGATATCCTCGGCCTGGTACTGGTTGTCTGCGTCCGTATTTACGATCACATCCGCTCCCAGTTTTACACTCGCTTCCAGGCCAGCCATGAACGCGGCTGCCAAACCCAGATGAGCGGGCAGCCTGACGATATGGTGGACTCCGGCTTCTTGCGCTACCCGGATGGTTTCATCACTGCTGCCGTCGTCTACGATCAGGTATTCGATCTCATCCACGCCCGGCAGGTAGTCCGGCAGGGAATGAATGGTCTGGGTAAGCACCTGGGCTTCATTGAAACACGGGATTTGGATAATCAGCTTCATGGGGGGGAGTTGCCAGTCTTTTTTCACCAAATTTATCTCGAAGCAAAGCGAAGTATACCATCTTTGATTGTGATATAATCACGCTGTTGGTTAATCAGAAGGAGCGTATTGGATGACAACTGACCTGTAGAAGTGTTGATATGTTTTCGGGGTTAGCCCGCTGTTCTCTGCAGCCGAGGGTATACACCCCCGGTTTTTGTTTTTCTACAGGAGTCCATCATGTTTACGGTCCATCATATATCCAAATCTTATGGAATTCACTCAATTCTCGAAGGAGTCTCCTTCAGTATCAACCCGGGCGATCGCGTTGGCCTGATCGGTCCCAACGGAAGCGGCAAGACCACTTTGCTGCGCATCCTGGCTGGTCAGGAAGAACCGGATAAAGGTGCAGTTACCTGTTCTCGTCCGGATTTGCGGGTCGGCTACCTTGAACAGGGCTATGAGCCGCCGCCTGGGCAGTCCCTTTCACAGGCGATTGCCAGCGCTGCAGGCAGTTCACTTAACCTCCCAGATCATATAGAGCGCCTGGCGGAGGCCCTGGTTGAAGACCCGAACTCTTTGGAGTTGCAAGCTGCCTACGATGACGCTCTCCAGGATCTGCAGCACGCCCCGGCTTCCAACCAAGCCCCAATCCTCAAGTCCCTGGGCCTGGATGGCATCGATGAGGATACGCCCGTATCCATACTGAGCGGTGGTCAGAAGACCCGCCTGGCCTTAGCGCGAGTGCTTGTGCAAGAGCCTCACCTGCTGCTACTGGATGAGCCGACCAATCACCTCGATATCGGCATGCTGCAATGGTTAGAAGGCTGGCTGGCGGCCTTCAAAGGCGCCGCCCTGATCGTCTCCCACGACCGCACCTTCCTGGATCGAACCGTGAACCGCATCCTGGATCTCGACCCGGCCACTCGCAGTATCCGAGCTTACGAGGGCAACTACTCCACTTATCTCGAACACTATTTGGACGAGCGTGAATCTCAAATGCAGGCTTACAAGGACCAGGTTACAGAGATCCGCCGCCTGCGCCAGGATATAGCCCAAACCAAAGAGCATTCCTTGAGGGTAGAGCTGACCACTACTTCCCGCCAGCCGGTTGTGCGTCGCTACGCAAAAAAAGTAGCCCGTAAAGCCAAATCCCGGGAGAAGAAGCTGGAGCGTTTCCTTGAGTCGGATGAGCGGGTCGAGAAGCCCAAAGAGAGCTGGCGGATGAAGCTCGAGTTCGAAGCACCCAACCACCTGGGGCGAGATATCCTGTCTATGGAAGATCTGTCCGCTGGCTACCAGGTGCAGGCGCCCTTGCTAGAAGGCTTGAACCTGGATATCAGGGCCGGCCAGCGTATCGTCTTGAGCGGCCCAAACGGAGCCGGGAAGACCACCTTGCTGCGTACTATTGCCGGACAAATTCCCCCGCTTTCTGGCAACATCCGCCTGGGCGCCAGCGTCCGTTTAGGCTATATGAGCCAGGAACAAGAGCTGCCGGAAGTTGGCCAAACGCCGGCAGAGATCATCCAAAACCTGGCTCCCCTCAACGAGACGGAAACGCGTTCCTTCCTGCACTATTTCCTCTTCAGCGGTGATGAGGCTTTGAGGGATGTGCGCTTGTTGAGTTACGGCGAGCGCGCTCGATTGGCGCTGGCTGTACTGGTGGTTCAGGGTTGTACCTTCTTGCTCCTGGATGAGCCCATCAACCACCTGGACATCCCTTCCAGAGCGCGTTTCGAACAGGCCCTGTCGAGGTTCGAAGGCACAGTCCTGGCGGTAGTGCACGACCGTTATTTCATCGAACGCTTTGCGTCTGAGATCTGGTTGGTTGAAAACCGCTCCGTGGAGCGGGTGGTATTGTATACCTGACGATAATAGCCTGCACCCAATATCCTGATCCTGTATCCGGTCACCTGGCACACCTCCTGCAACCTGTAGATGGTGAAAACTTTGCGCGGTTTGTTGCAATATCATCTTACAGTTTGCTGCCATGCTTAAATCTCCTAAAAGGAAACTGCTTGCCATCCTGGTCTGCCTGGGCCTGGCCCCGGTAGTTTATCTTATGTACGCTTCCCACCTTCAGGAAAGGGAGGCGGGTGAGCTAGGACCGGTCTTCGCCCCGGTCGCTGCCGCATTCTTCCCGGCGCCGCTTGGATCAGGCCAGGACGATACCCAGAGTGAAGAGCAGGTCCGCAAGGCTATCCAGGATGCCATCGCTGACCAGGGTGAGATGAACCTGGCTTACCTGTTGTATGATGTTCGCCCGGTAAACCTGCGCATATCCGTGGATGACCAGGTGGCTGCTGCCTGGTTGGTGATGCATGAAGCCAGCAGCGGCGAGCCGGTCCCCGCCGAACCTGGGATCGCCTTTACCCTGCGAGAAGGGAACGAGTGGCGAGCCATCCTGCCGGGAGATCCAGGTTGGCTGCAAGCGTTGAAAGAAGCGCCTCCCGAAGTTCTCTCTTCAGAGGCAAAAGAGGAATGGTTGCTGATGTATGAGCAAGCCTCCGTGGATATGCCCAGCGCTCCTCTGGGTGGTTACCTGTTGCCATGGGCGGCCGGGAAGGTAGTGAGCCTGTCTCAGAGCGTCAGCCACGACCGTTACAATCCCAGCGGTAGCGCCCATTACGCCTTCGATTTTTACATCTATAAGACGATGTGGGAAATCTATGCTTCCAAGGGCGGAGCGGTTTGGCTTTGGAAGGATGATGTGCCCAACGATGACAACAGTGGCTCGGGAAATTTCATCGTCCTGCAGGACACGACCACCAACCCGGTTACCTACCAGCTCTACCTGCACCTGGCCCAGAACAGCATCCCCCCGGCTCTCAAAGTTCGTGGTGCTCCGGTGATGCAGGGTCAGTTCATCGGTATTGCTGACAATACCGGGCAGAGCACCGGGCACCACCTGCACTTCCATGTGCACACCGAGCCGCTTTCCTATTGGGGCAGGTCGGTGGACATCACTTTTGCGGATGTGCCCATTAATGGCGGCCGGCCCAGGCGTATCGACGCTTACGTCAATGAATTGCCTTACTGCCTGGCCAGCGATATGTGCGTCGAAGGCCGCCAATCCTACGTTTCAGCCAACGTCATTCGAGGCGATTCTTACCCGCCTGACGGGGATATCGTCAATATAACAACCGGCGATATCATCTCCACGCCCTCACTGACTCTGGCGGGTTGGGCACAAGATGCAGGCTCCGGAATTAAAAGTATTCAGCTTATCGCCAGGTACGACGGCGTCTGGCGAGAGATCGGGCCTACCCAAACGGTTTCTCCTTTCACCTACGAGTGGGACCTGTGCTCCCCGGAAGCGCCAGATGGCCCGGTTAGCGTGGCATTGCGCCTGGTAGATTGGCACGGAAACCAGGCCCCGCTGGCTGGTTTGAAGCATTTCACCAAGGCTTACACTTGCCCGCCTCCCCCGCCAGCCTGCCTTCCGTCTGCCAGCCAGGTGGCGCTCTTCTCCAGGCCCAATTTCGAAGGACAGTGCAAGCTCTTTCCGACCGGGGATTACTCCACCATGGGCGGATTTCCAGATGACAGCGCTGCCTCGATCCGGGTAGGCTCGGGTGTGTGGGCGACTTTGTTCAGCCGCAGCAATTTTGAAGGCCGGTCGAGTACTTTCCTGTCGAACGATAGCAATCTTTCGGACGATCCGGTGGGCGCCAGTACGGTCTCTTCTTTGCGAGTCAAGTCACGGCCTACCTTACCGCTGGTTCCTGTACAAATCTGGCCTGCGCCTGGTTTTACTGTTCCCGCATCCTCAACCACCACCCTGTTTTGGCAAGACGCTGGCGGGGGTGTGGAGTTCCAGGCTCGCCTGGCTGGTCCCCAGGAGATGCTCAGCGATTGGCAGGCAGAGACTTACTGGCCCCTGGGCGGCCTGGCGCCGGGCAACTATAGCTGGCAGGTGCGTGCTCGCCATGCATCAGGAGAAAGCAGCTGGAGCTCCCTTCGTATCCTAGTGGTCTCGCAAGCTTTGCTGTCAACTCAAAGCAGCTTTTCTTTGCCGTATCTCTATGATGCTGAAACCCAGGGTGATTGGGTAGCGACTGGGTTATGGCAACGCGACGCTACACCGGGGACCTCATATAGCGGCGCTTATGCCTGGCGCTACGGCGTAGGATTCGGGGCAGAAGCCTCCTATAACAGCTATCGGTCCGGCGACCTGACCTCCCCGCTGATAAATATCCCCAATTTACCCCAAGGGTCTTCCAACAGGCCTTACCTGCGCTTTCGCTACCGTTACCAGACCGAGACCCAGGGCAGGCATTGGGACCAGCGCTGGGTACAGGTCTCCGATGGTGGGCATTTCCGGAACCTGTTCCAGCTCTCGGATGATCCCATGCAATACTGGCTGCAAAGCCCTTATATCGATCTGTCCGAATTCGCCGGCAAGCAAATCCGGATCCGCTTCTACTTTAACAGCCTGGACGAGATCGAGAACGGGTACGAAGGCTGGTACATCGATGATGTCGAGATAAACCTGACCAGCCTCCCGCCTTGCAGCGCGCCTTTGGAGGCTGGTGGAATAATGAATGCCGCCTCTCTGCAGATTGGGGAGCAGGTCAGCGGGGAGATCTGCCCACCTGGGAAAATTGACTATTACGTCTTCACCGGCACTACCGGGGACAGGATCGTCGTAGATATCGACGCACAATCGATCGGCTCAGACCTGGACAGCGTCCTGCACCTGCTGGACAGCGACCGTTCCAGCCCTCTGGCTACCCACGATGACGAGCAGATCGGCGTGTTGTTCGACCCGCATCTCGGGTACCGCCTGCCGCGAGATGGCAGTTACTACCTCAAATTGCACGCCTGGGATCATCCTCAAGCCGGGGGCACAACTTATGCTTACAACCTGTCTCTCTCGGTCGATAACACACCTCCCATTGCCCACATTACCTACCCGCTCCCAGGCTCGCTCCTGCCCCTCGAAACGACAGTTCGTGCTCACGCAGAGGACTTTGGTAGCGGGATCAGCCATGTAGAATTCTTCTGGCATTCAGGGGACTGGTTGAACTCGGATTGGGTAAGCCTGGGGTCCGATTGGGCGGGGCAAGACGGTTGGAACGTGAGCTACACAGCCGAGAAAGAGCAAAATGGGGCTGCATTCTACATCCGGGCCTATGATTGGGCGGGCAACTGGACCGGCGCCGGTTCCTGGGACCTGGTCGTTAGCCGGACACCGGGAAGGCGGGTCTATTTACCCGTTCTCTCCCGGGATACGCGTCCGTAATTCCCGCTGTGCTTACGCCCATCCCGGATAATTTGTGTTAAACTTCAGAGGACTATTCCACGGGAAGGATCGAACACGTTGTGATCGACTGGCTTAACCTGGCTGCAAACTCGCTTTGGATATTCGGATGCGCCATTGGCCTGGCTGCAATTAGTTATGCCAGCTGGGAGGCCTCTCTTAAGCAGGTGAAGATGCGCCAGCAGTTGCAGGGGGCGGGTTACCAGGCGGCTTTCAACGCTGCCGGACTGCTCTTCTGCCTTGGGTTAGCCGGTCTCTCCTCGCGCTGGTGGGAGGCGGTATTGTGGTCCGCCTTAGCCATCTGGTTTACCCTCCAGCTAGCCCTCCCGATTATCCTGGCTCGTTACCGTTCATAAGTATGACAACCCTGGCGATCTATTGATTGGCCTACCATTGTTCCTGTCCGCCTGTGCTTTTCCCCAAGCCTGGCGGAGTTTATGTCATCAAGGAGATAGGAGTATGAATTCTAAAGAACGCGTTTTCAGAGCTATGACCAGGCAAGGATTACCCGACCGGGTCCCCTTGCAGTTCGACCTGTCCCGCTCCCTGTCCGATAAGTTTGGAGAGAAGTACGGTATTCCTGTCAACTATACCACCTGCTATTACGAGGACGTCACCTACCGCATTTCCGCCAATGAGCTGCGCGTGGCGATGGGCAGCGATTGTGTGGTGGTCGGAGCCGGACTGCCGCGCGGCTACGAACACCCGGTTGATGAAAACGGTTATATCACCAATGAGTTCGGGATGACCATGCGCCAGGGACAGATTTACATGGAAGTCATCCGCCACCCCATGGCGCATTTCGAAGAAGCCCAACAGGTCGAAAATTTCCCCTTTCCGGATCCCCTGGCTGAGGGCCGTTACGATGACGCCGAGAAATACATCAAAATGTACAAGGATGAGTACTTCCTGATCGGCGATATGGAGCTGACCATGTTCGATATGATGCAGCAACTGGTCGGCACCGAAAAGCTGCTCGTCGACATGGCAGAAGGGAAAGAATACCTGGAACCACTGATGGATAAATGCGCTGCTTTTGCTCTTGCAGTTGGTAAACGCCTCATTTCGCTAGGTGTAGATGGGGTCTGGAGCGGGGATGACTTCGGCGCTCAGAACGGTATGCTCATCTCTCCGCGCATGTGGCGGCGCTACTTTAAGGAACGCTACCGGCGCATCTACCAGGAGCTGAAATCGGCCAACCCAGACGTCATCATTAGGCAGCACTGTGACGGCGCAGTTGCACCTATCCTGGGAGAGTGGATCGAGGTAGGCCTGGAGGTCTTCAACCCGGTGCAGCCGAACGTCCCGGGGCACGAGCCCGATGATTTGAAGGGCAAATTTGGCGAAAGCATGTCTTTTTGGGGCGCCATCGACCAGCAGCAGCTCTTGCCTTTTGGAACACCTGGTGAGATTGAAGCAGATATCAAGGCCAAGATCGAGGTCCTGGGAAGGGGAGGCGGGTTTATGGCCGCACCTGCTCATATCATCCAGACCGATACTCCGATGGAGAACGTGGAAGCCATGATCGCAGCCGTGAAGAAACACGGGCAATACCAGGAGGCATGAATGAAACGAGTTGGCTTTCTACTAAAAGTGAAACCGGACAAGCTGGAGGAATACAAGCAACATCACCAGGCCGTATGGCCCGAGATGCTGGCTGTCTTGCATCGCACCGGCTGGCATAATTACTCCCTGTTCATGCGCGATGATGGGCTCTTGTTCGGTTATTTCGAGACGCCCGAATCCTTCCAGGCTGCATTGGAAGGGATGTCAAAGGAGGAAGTTAACGCCCGCTGGCAGCAGTTCATGGCGCCCTATTTCGAAGAGCTGGGCGGGAAGCACGCCGATGAGAATATGCTTCAATTGGAAGAGGTCTTTCACCTGGATTGAGAGTTCAATAAACCCTCCGGTAGCTACTCGCCGGAGGGTCTTGTTTTCTTAACTGGCTCCGAGGGGTGGAGCGTCGCCATAGATCTTGCAGATCAGCTCACCGGCCTCGATCAAGGTAGCCTGCTGGTCGTTGGGTTTTGGATGGGTCCTAAACAGGTCCTCCAACAGGTCTAGCAAGCTGCTCACTTGATTGAAAACCAACTGGCGGAAGCTGCCCTCCTGGACAGATCCTCCCTCTACACAACGACCGAGCGCCTCGACCTGGTTGAGCAGGGGAGCTAGGCCTGGCTGGACTTCCAGGTCCTGTCCTTCCAAATAATCGCGCAGCAGCTTGCAATAACCCTGTACGCTGTCCTCAGCCGACAAGGCTTGCCCGGGGGATGAGCCGGCTGGTTTTACTGTCAATGCCATCCGGAATTGTTCTTTGTGAAACCGCCTGGCGTCCATGCGTTCCCAAAAGAAGGCATGGCTTTCGCCGGGTTTGATATTGATCATGCATAAGCCCGGCTTGCCTTCGAAGAATAAATCTTGATCCAAACCTACCGTGCGCTGGTCGTCGCCCAATGCTCTCCGCAGCTCGAGGTCCGGGACGATCACCCGATCCACCTCGAAGCCCAACGGCTCGATCACGGCTGCTATAGCTTCCAGGAGCTGCTCCGGTGGGATACCTTCCCCGGAATAGTTATACACCTTGAACAGGTTATCTTTTGGGATCGATACACCATATTGGGTGAACAGGTATTTCTCCAGGGATTCCAGGATGCAGGCGTTGCTCCGCCATTGGGGGTTGTCCCCCTCATTCCCGGATTGCTGCTGGAAGAAATCCGGGTATTCAATTTGGATCAGCGAATCCAGGTAAGCCTCCCACGCGCCGGGTTTGACCAGTCGATAACCACCGAATTGCAGCACGGCAGTATGGGGTACCTGGGGATAATGTCTTAAGGCCATGGTTTTGGTAACCTTGTCTACAAGGGAGGATGGTAGGGGCAAGCTAACTTCCTCTCCTTTCTAAATTTATTGCAAAAAGAGAGTCTGCTGCAAGGCAGACTCTCCCTCCTATTAGGGATGAAGTCTACCTCCAACCTTTCGCCTTGTCAATAGTTATTCCTTGACGTGACCGTTCCAGATTTGGTAAACAGGGTGTAAATAAACAGGTTTGATGGCATAACCGGTGAATGGTTGACCGGTTATGCCATCAAATCGGCCAAACGCAAGCCATCAGCCAGATGATTACCAGCAAAGGCGATCAGGCGGCTAATTCCAAGCGCAGAGTGTTCCTGCTTGTAGCTGCGCATGGAGCGGTAGCGCTCTTTGATCCACCAGCCAATGGCACGTTCACAATGGTTGTTCGTAC
>CAZAQS010000187.1:0-9546 GCA_964486825.1 uncultured Anaerolineaceae bacterium
GAAAGCTTCACCGGTGTTCAGATCTTCGAAAGCCTGAAAGATCATCGGGTGACGCTCAGCCGGCTTGATTTCCCGTACGTCGATTACTTTCTGATGCATATTCTATCCTCCGTGGCTATATTCGCTGAATAGGTCTTTACCCAGAGCAGCCTGATTGCTCGGCACTGTTGCCACCATCATATACCCCTCTGAGCACTCCGTCTTTGCGCCAGCGCAAAGACGCTAGTCTGTTTTCCTGACAAAATATATGTATATCACGAGTGAGGTAATTGTATGAAAAAATCTGCCGCCCTTAAGCGTCGAGAAGTGCCTGCCCCATCCTGGCTGGCCAGGGACATAGCAACCCCGTTTTGGCGCGCACCCCTCATGGCTACGGCTGTCCTTCTGCTTTTATTCTCAATTTGGGGCGGACTGTTGCGCCTGGGCTGGGATTGGCCTCTATTGCAGCCGGCCCTGGCGGGCGCTCATGGCCCATTGATGGTAGCCGGCTTCTTTGGAACCTTGATCAGCCTGGAGCGGGCCGTCGCGCTGCGCGCTCGCTGGGCCTATCTGGCTCCAGTCTTGAGCGCCCTGGGAGGTCTCCTGCTGCTCGCAGGCATGCAAGGCCCTGCTCCCGGACTGCTGCTCACCGCCGGTAGCTACGGGCTGGTAATGGTTTTTGTCGAAATCACCCGCCGGCATTGGACGCAATACACGCTGATCATGGCGTCCGGGGCGCTTTCTCTGGCGGTGGGAAATTCGCTCTGGGTCCTGGGTTGGCCTGTCTACCGCATGGTGTTCTGGTGGGCTGCTTTCCTGATCCTTACCATAGCCGGAGAGCGACTGGAGCTGGGTCGATTGGCGCGCCTACCCCGCAGGGTGGTGAACCTCTTCTCGGTAGCGCTGCTTATCTTCCTCGCCGGCCTGCTGCTCTACACGATCCTGCCCAACCCAGGCTTGCGGATAGCCTGCTTGGGCCTGCTTGGGCTTGTGCTGTGGCTGGCCCGCTACGATATCGCTCGCAAAACAGTTCGACAGCCCGGCCTGCCCCGTTTTGCAGCGCTATGCTTGCTGTCCGGCTATGCCTGGCTGGCTTTGGCAGGGATAATTGGCCTTGTTTACGGCGCGGTCCCGGCTGGGTATCTTTACGATGCCTTCCTACACACCATCTTTCTGGGCTTTGTCTTCGCCATGGTGTTCGCACACGCCCCCATCATCTTCCCGGCTATTCTGAACCTTCCCATCAAGTTCGACAGACTTCACTATATTCCACTGCTGCTGCTCCACCTGTCCTTGCTGGTCCGCATCGCTGGAGACCTGGCCTTCCTGCCTCAGCTACGTATGTGGGGTGGTATGCTCAATGGAGTGACCATCCTGGTCTTCCTTCTCCTGACCGCCCGCTCCGTCTTGCTGGGTCTGAAAGAGCGATCTGCCTCGCGCATCCGAGAGGCTCCCACATAACCATTCTCTTTGAAAAAGAAAAATGAGCTGTTAAGAAGCCATCCCCCGGACAGCTCATTTTTCTTAGCCTCTTGGATTTCTTGTGTAAATTATGTGCTCATCTTTGTAAAACTGGATTTCAAAGCCGGGTACAGCTCCTGATAAAGAGGGTAGGAGTGACGATAGGTATCTACCTGATCTTCAATGGGTAGCGTGCTGCCGGTCAATTTAACCGTCTCCCGGCAGGCTGAAGCCACATTCGCCCAGGTCCCCGCCCCTACACCTGCCAGCAAGGCCGCTCCATATGCTGCTCCCTCGGCTGCATTGACCATCACCAGCTCGGCCTCCAGGGCGGAGGCCAGGATCTGCCGCCAAAGAGCGCCCTTTGTACCACCTCCGGAAGCGCGTACCTGTTGGATAACACCCAGGCCAGCATTCCGTATCAATGTAAAGCTGTCTTTCAGCCCATATGCGACACCCTCTAAGACGGCTCGCGTCATATGCCCTCGCCCGTGACGGAGCGTCAGCCCAATGAAGGCCCCGCGCGCCAGCGGATCGGGATGGGGGGTGCGCTCGCCGGAAAGATATGGTAGAAATTGCAGGCCCTCGCAGCCTGCTGGTACGCTTTCGGCTTCTTTCAGCAAGTCATCGAAGCTCATCTCCGGCGCCAACGTATCACGATACCACTGTAAGCTCCCGGCCGCGGAGAGCATGACGCCCATAAAATGCCACATACCCGGCACGGCATGGCAAAAAGCATGTAGCCTGCCTTCTGGCTCCACGAGCGGCTGCGGCGTAGGAGCAAAGATCACGCCGCTGGTACCCACTGTCAACGCCACCACGCCCGGCTCAACAGCGCCCACGCCCACCGCTTGGGCAGCCTGGTCCCCCCCGCCTGCCGCGACCGGTGTTCCGGCTTTCAATCCGGTCAAGGCTGCTGCTTCAGGAGTCAATTGACCCGTGAATTCGCATCCTTCGAACGTTGGCGGCAACCAACCCGGGTCGATGTCGAGCGCTGACAGCACTTCTCCCGACCAATTGCGCGCTTTCAAGTCGAACAGAACTGTTCCAGCCCCATCAGCCTTGTCCATGGCGTATTCGCCGGTCAACATGAAGCGGATATAGTCTTTGGGTAAGAGTACATGCTTCGCTTTTGCATACACTTCCGGCTCGTTTTGCGCTACCCACAAAATTTTAGGGGCTGTGAACCCGGTCAACGCCACGTTCCCGGTGATTTGGATGAACTTATCTCTGCCAACCCGGCGATGGATTTCTTCACACTGCGCTTGAGTGCGCTGGTCGTTCCATAATATGGCGGGACGCAGTACATTTCCCGCCTCATCTAGCAGAACCAGCCCGTGCATCTGTCCGGTAAGCCCCACCGCGCTGACTGCCTCTCCTGGGAGATTGGTTTTTTCTAACACCCCCTTGATGCTGGCTGAAACGGCCTGCCACCACTCCTGCGGGTTTTGCTCGGACCATAGCGGGTAGGGTGTTTGCAGTGTATGCGGAAGAGTGGAGACCCCCACCACTTTACCGGTGGAGTCCATAAGCAAGGCTTTACTGCTGGTTGTTGAAGTATCTATTCCAAGAAAATACACCTTTACCTCCTGGGGTTATTGATGGCCTGCCCCTGGGCGTTACCTTACACCGAGCAATATATCGATGGTCAATTGGTCCAGCCGCTCGTATTTCAGCCCGCGCTTGCTGATTTCTGTACGATCGAAGGTATGTTTTACCAACGCGGCGGCTTTTTCAGAGCTGTACGGGCCAAAGAAAGGCGCCATCTCACCATCATCAGCGTTAATTTCGGAAAGCAAGGATTGTATCTCAGGATCCGAGTTGAATACGGCAGCTTTTTCTTTTAATATAAGATAGGTCCGCATGCAGCCTCTGGCAAAGTCCTTAACGCCTTCGTAGTCTTCTGTGCGGTAGGCATGGGCGTCGAAATGTCGGGAGCCGTTGTAGCCTACATCTTCGAGAAACTTGACAAGATAGAAGGCGGCTTTTATATCACGGGAGCCAAAACGCAGATCCTGATCGTATCGACCTGGATACTGGTCATTTAGATCGATATGAAAGAGCTTGCCCGACTCCCAGGCTTGTGCTACCCCGTGCATAAAATTGATGCCCGCCATATGTTCGTGGGCGACTTCTGGGTTGACTCCAACCATTTCTGGGTGATCGAGCGTGGCAATAAATGCCAGCATATGCCCGGTGGTGGGATTGTAGATATCCCCGCGGGGCTCGTTTGGTTTGGCTTCCAGAGCAAACTTAAGGTCATATTTCTGATCGAGAGCATATTCGCACAGGAAATTCATTGCCTCTCGGCTACGCTTGATGGCCTCAACCGGGTTCTTGCTCGAATCCGTTTCGGTGCCTTCTCGCCCACCCCAGAAAACATAGGTTGTAGCGCCGAATTCCACCCCCAAGTCTATGGCTTTCATTGTCTTTTGAAGGGCGTACGCTCGAACTTTTGGGTCGTTAGCCGTAAAAGCGCCATCCCTGAAAATAGGGTCACTGAAAAGGTTGGTGGTCGCCATCGGAACCACCAGGCCTGTATCAGACAATGCTTTACGGAATTCGGTTTTGATTGCCTGGGCTTCCGCAGGTAGTGCGTCTATAGGAATCAGGTCATTGTCATGGAAGTTGACTCCAAATGCGCCTACTTCTCCAAGCAGATAAACTAACTCGGCAGGCGTTTTTTGTGAGCGCACCGGGCTGCCGAAGGGATCAGCGCCGCGTGTACCAACCGTCCAAAGACCAAAAGTGAATTTGTGTTCCGGTTTGGGTGAATAATTACTCATGATGGAACTCCATATTGTTTCTTTTATCCTTACTAAGATATCCTTGCTCGAGGGTTGAAATTATAAGATACCCTGAAAATTAGAGTGTAGCCAGTACCAGTACCAGTACCAGTAACAGGTTCGTATTCTGGCTGTTGTGGTTTTAAACCTAATACACTCCGTATTCCTGGAGGGTTTCCCACATCGCGACGATGTTTTCGACTGGCACATTACCCTGAATATTATGAACCGTATTGAAGATAAAACCGCCTCCAGGCATAAAATCATTCAACCGGCGTTTCACATCCTCCCGTACTTGCTCGGGTGTGCCGATGCCTAGGACTCGCTGCGTATCCACGCCTCCACCCCAAAAAGTAATATCTTTGCCAAACTCTCGCTTGAGCTCGGCTGAGTCCATGCCCACCGCGCTGACCTGAACCGGGTTAATGATGTCGCAGCCGATCTCGATCAGATCAGGTATTATGGGACGAATCGAGCCACAGGAGTGAAAGAATATCTTTGCATTGCTGCGTTTATGGATAAAGTCAAAAAGCTCTTTGTGGCGTGGCTTTGCCAGTCTGCGGTAAGCTCTGGGTGAAATTAACATGCTCTGTTGACCGGCAAAGTCATCCGCAGTTCCAGCCACATCGATGGCATCACCGATTGTATCGAACATCTTATCCCAATAGGCGATCTGCATTTCCAGGATGCGATCCATGAATTTTTCGGCCAGATTGGGGTTGCCGGCGAAGTCGGTAAAGTAATCTTTAAAGCCACGCGTCCAGGCGAAAACCTCCATGATCCCTGCCGACATGCTTCCGACCACTACGGCCCGTTTTTCTTCGTCTCGTACTTTTAATGCGGCCTCTTTCAAGCCTACGAAGCGCGCCGGATCGAGTGGATCAGGCCAGGCAAACTTGTCAACATCTTCTTCCGTGATATGAGGACCAGCCAACGGGTGTTCGAACATATCGTAGTACAACCCGTTGTCTTTTGGCATCCTCCATCCAATCTGAAACTCGTCATAGAAATACCAATAATCCCCGCTATCCATTATATCGATTTTAAAAGTTGCGGAGGAGCGAGGTGAAATGTTTTTAACGTCGACACACAGTTTTTCCAAAACGTCATCGTCGACCTTTGCTATCTGTTGGAAGATGTCAACGATCTCTGGCTCGATCTCGGCCAGCCCTAAATACCTTCGCAAATTTTTATAGGCTTTGATATTGATTCCAGTAACAACTGTACCACCTAAATCAAATGGTACCCGATCGGGCTCTTGGTGGTTTAGGGCTAATAGCGTTCGCTCACGTGAATTCATGTTTCTCTCCTGGTTTCAAAGATGTCTCGAGTGGCAGATACCAATGCCACCCGAACGTGAGAAGAAATTCAAGCGTCTTGTATTAACTTGCTCTGTTAGTCCTGGTCTCTGCCAGAATTGTCTCTTTCAAGCGGGCGACCGTCCGTGCGAAATATTGCTTTCCTATATCACTGGTAGCCCGACGTGGGTCTGCCTCAGGACGCACAGTATGATCAGGCGCCGGTTGACCATTAAATGTGCCGGCGTCTACAATAGCGAATTGTGTATTGAGTAGTGGGGTATCGGCGTGGGGTAGTCGATTTAGATCGACACGCGCTGTGTCCAACGCCATTACTGCTGCTGTTTCGGTGATTGTGGCATGTCCTGCGTCTTCGTCGTACGCTGCGTCCAGGCCGAATGTGTAAATTATCCTTGCCGGGCCGCGCTGAGAAAATTCAGCTACCAGGCGTTGCAATTGGTTGATTTGATTTGTGGCGCCATGTCCATTCACAATAACGATGAACTGGTAATGCTGAGCGGAAAGCTGCTCAAGGGTCAACCGAACGATCATGGCGAATGCATCTTCAGAATAGTAACAACTTTCCATGTTGTTGGCTGGAAAGTCCATGCCCACGATCCATTCCCCACCGCTGAAGCCCAGATCCCGGAGCAACTCAGGAGAACGCTCTCGCTCAGTGCCAATGAATAATGTCGGATGCACCACCCCACCAGTTTGGCGGGCCAGATCGAGAGCGATATGTTCAGCCAGGAGCGGGTCTGTCCCCAATGGCAGGTGCGGGCCGTGCCATTCGATTGGCCCGATTGGCAGGTATATTATCGAGATACGTTCTCGCTCTGCAATTACTTCATCTGGCTGCAGCCATTGTAATCGTACTTCGCGCATCAGCTGCTCCTCCTTATTTCAAGTTGTACCGCCGGAAACAATAATTTTCACTCGCGTTGTAGATTACCGCTAAGTATGATCAATCCGGGCACTGTGCAGAATATAGGCTTTTTGGTTACTGTCAGTTACAACCAACTGCACCTGTGTAGCCAGGGGTGGACCTTCGATAACATGATCTAGAGTCACAACACCCAGCGGACTGACCGGTCCCAGATCATGGGTCGATAAAAGGTTACCCAGCGTATCGAGCCAATCTATTTTCAACTGGCCGAGATCGAACACACCAAATGTTCCGATTAATTGCGTGTAAGGTGGTTCTGACTTGGCGTTGAGATTTTTACTTACGCAACCGCCCTCGGTCACATCTATGATCGGACCAGGACAAATGCAGCTACCCCATTCTATTTGGAAGGATACCGCTTGCTCAGGTTCTATTTTTTGGAAGGGGCTGAGAATTTCCAATTCCATCAGGTAGATTTTGCTCTGCTCGTAATCGAGATTGGCTACTTTACCGCGTCCCACTGTCCAAAACTCAACCGCGGCTCCATCATCCGGGTAATCCCCATCGGTCTGGGGCGTGTAGCGTGCTGCGAAGGCGGTGCTTGCCTCTTTGTTTGCAAACGCTGCCCATCCTCCCCGGCTGTCCAGGCCTACTTTCCCGATTTCCCATTGGTAATTTCCCAAGAACAAACCGGCTTCTCGAGCTACCTGCCATTGTGGGTTTTGGGGATCGCCAAACATTACGTAGTAGCCTTCATTAAATTTACTTGATGGGTTAAGTGGAGCAGTTACGACGCATTCCGTTTGGGGGGCAAGCTGTCCGTCAGGGGTGAGGCGCTCTGCATTAAGCTGGACTACATCCCAAATCGACCAGCGCAGATTGCGTTGGCTGATATTGCGAAAAGAAAGATCGAGAGTAACCCGCGAGCTGTGGGCACGGATTGTGGCCTGGCGTGTTATCTGAATTCCAGTCGGCGAACCAGGCGGGCTTGTCATTTGGATCGTTGCTTCTTTTACATTTGAATTTATGCTGTCTAGATGATAACGTCCTGTATCCAGGATACAATCGGGAGGTCCTGCCCACTGGTCTTCGTGATCCCAACCTTGCGGGGCTGGCCAGGTCTTATCACCCCCATAGTTTTTCCAGGCAGCCAGGCTTCCATCGCCCTGATTCTCTTCTGCACTGAATAATTGTCCAGCCAGAGCCCTATCGACATACAGGAAAGCGTAAGGTCCCAAGTCATAAGCCATAATTCTGCCGCCGATGTCAGGTACAGCTACCAGGCGGACGAGGTCGTTGCGAATTTCGTAGGCATTCCAGCCGTGAAAATCAATCTGCCGGTGAGTCATCAGCTGGGCCGCTTGGTGGGTCATCCTCACTCCCTTCAATACAGGCATATTCAAGCGTAAACCTGGCTTGTGGCCAGTGTCATTATCATATTCTCGGTGGCTTCTGTATGATCTAAAATGCCTGCCAACCGCCCACCGCTCATTACGGCAATCCTGTCGGCCATAGCCATGATCTCTGGTAGCTCAGAAGAGATGAGCAGGATGCCCATTCCTTGCTCTGCCAGGTCGCGCATCAGGTGGAAGATTTCGGATTTCGCTCCAATATCAATCCCATGTGTCGGCTCATCCAGGATTAAGATGCGGGGATTGGATGCCAGCCAACGAGCTAAAACGGTTTTTTGTTGGTTGCCGCCACTCAGGCTGCTAACAGGCGAGAAGACTTCTGATAACCGGATATTGAGCCGGGAAACGAAGCTTTCCGCGATGTCTCTTTCTTCTTTACCTTTGATGAAGCCTAAACGTCCCATCCGGGGCAGTTGCGCCATAGAGATATTGTAGAGAACCGGCATATCCTTAAATAACGAAAGCACTTTTCGGTCCTCTTGGACCATCGCCAACCCATCTGCAATTGCATGCTTTGGCAGCTTGTAACGCACCGGTTTTCCGTTCACCAATACCCGGCCAGATATAATTGGATCCGCGCCAAAGATTGCTCTGGCCACTTCACTCCGGCCAGCTCCTACCAATCCGGCGAAGGCTAAAATTTCTCCCTTGTGGAGCGTAAAGGAAATATCCTCGAACCTTGCCCCGGAGAGATGCTCTACTTGTAAGAGCGGGATGTCGGATCGATTCCGATTTTGCATTGATTCCACGCGCACTTTACGGCCCACCATCATTTCGATCACCGCGTCAATTGTGGCGTCTTGCTTGTCCAACGTGCCTATATATTGTCCATCCCGGAGGACAGAAATACGATCAGAGATTCGCAGGACTTCGCTGATTTTATGCGAGACATAAATTACAGACACGTTACGCTGCTTGAGCTGTTCGATCACTTGGAATAGACGCTCGGTTTCCGATTCGCTGAGCGATGAGTTCGGCTCATCCATGATGATGAGGTTGGCATTCATGGATACTGCTTTTGCGATTTCAATCAGCTGGCGTTGCGAGATAGGTAGATCACGGATGATCGCATAGGGGTCTACATGCAAACCTACCTGGGCAAGGTGCTGGCGAGTCATTTGCTCCATTTGCCGCCAGGATACAAACCCACCTTTAGATTTCATACGACCCATAAACATATTATCGATCACATTTAAGCTGGGTAGCATTGCCAGTTCTTGGTGGATGATGGCCACACCAGCGTTCAAGGATTCCATCGGGTTGGAAAACTCTACCGGTTGGTCCATGTAGATAACTTCACCTTCATCACGGCGAATGATTCCACCCAGGACGTTCATTAGCGTAGTTTTACCCGCCCCGTTTTCCCCGACCAGGGCGTGCACCTCCCCAAAGCGGATTTCTAGCGAAATATCTTTAAGAGCCTGGATTCCGCCAAACCGTTTAGAGAGGTTATTTACCCTCAGGATAGTTTTTTGGTCAGACATTACCTCTAGCTCCCCGGGTAGGATTTAGTTTAGGAAATAGCACGAACATTAAGTTCGCTTACACTTTCATAATAAAAAAATCTTGTGCAGATTCGGGCGGGGGTCAAAGTACTCCGGAGTGATCGGAATACTTCTTACCCCGCCCATTAGTTTTGCCCCTGGGGGGCTCTTGTTCTATATTAAGGAGCGGTCCAGAACTGGTCGATATTATCCTTGGTGACCACATCAGCTCGGGTGACC
>CAZAQS010000188.1:0-9507 GCA_964486825.1 uncultured Anaerolineaceae bacterium
AATTTCTCCCAGGATAGCGCTGCTGGCTACCAAATGCTCCATATTATCTAGGACTAATAATATTTTTTTATCATGCAGTTGATGGAAGACCTGTTGTTTTGGATCAGCAGAAACCGAGAGAACCAGTCCTAATCCGTTTGCAAGAGCCGGGATAATCGATTCGTCCAGGTCGACTGAAGCCATGGAGAGAAAAAACACACCATCGCTGAAAAGAGTTTCAAGTTTATGGGCTACTTCTACTGCCAGGCGGGTCTTGCCTACCCCGCCGGGACCGGTCAAGGTCAGTAGCCGGCAGGCAGGGTCCAGCAACAGGCTGGAAACAATATCGATCTCATGTTCGCGCCCGATGATAAGAGTGGGATAAACAGGCAATTTGCTGGGAAGTGGTGAGCTGACCCTTGGCGCCTCGATTTCGGTAAGCGCAGGAAGAGCTTCCAGGCTGCTTTCTCCTTTTTCCCGGCGCGCGATTTTGATGAAGAGCGCATGCTGATCCGCCGAAATTTCCAGATGCCGGGCCAGCAGTTCCGCGATCTGGCGCGAGGGCCGGCGCTCATCGGCTTCAATCTTGAAAATGGCGGATGTGGAACAACCAACTCGCTGGGCGAGTTCCTTTTGTGTCAGGTCGAGTGCTTTTCGCCGTCGCCGGATCCAGGTCCCAAAGGATGTTTCCATCACTATCCTGCTTCTATATTAATCTTGCCTTAGGAGTCCGATAATCGGGATATTGTACTCCGTTTTGACCGATTGATCTAGAAATAATAGGACTAATTTCATCCAGGTACTATCCTGGAGGTCCCAAACCCAAAGATCCATATCTCAGGGATTTCTCGTGAAAAATAATCTGTCTGCGCGCCTGTCCTGCCGTGCTATAATTTTTATGGTTCGCCCTACCTGTATTGGGGGAAAAGGATTTCTGTTGAATAACCGACAAGGGGTTTCGTAGGGAAGCCAGAGGAGAAATCTATGTACGATCGTCAAAAACTCGACCAGTTGCGGAGTGCGCTCGACAAATGGGAGGAGACCAGTCTGCCCAAATCCTTGAAGGGCCTCCCCGAACGACAGGAGCGGTTCATCACTACTTCATCCGAGCCCATCGAGCGGGTCTACACCCCCCTGGATGTCCAAGATATGGATTACCTGGAAGACCTGGGCCTGCCCGGGGAATATCCATACACGCGTGGCATCCACCCCACCATGCATCGCTCACGCTTGTGGACCATGCGCATGTTTGCCGGTTTCGGTACGGCCGAGGAGACCAACCAGCGCTTCAAATACCTGCTGGAAAAGGGCCAGACCGGGCTTTCGATCGCCTTCGACCTGGCTACGCTGATGGGCTACGACACCGACGCTCCCGAGGCGCTGGGCGAGTTCGGCAAATGTGGCGTAGCAGTCTCCTCACTGAAGGATATGGAGCTGCTGCTCCAGGATATCCCGCTCGAAAAGGTCTCTACCAGCATGACCATCAACTCGCCGGCTGCCATCATTTGGGCCATGTATATTGCCACGGCTGAGAAGCAGGGCGTGCGCCCCGACCAGCTGCGTGGTACGACCCAGAACGATATCCTTAAAGAATACATCGCCCAGAAGGAATATATCTTTCCTCCTGAGCCTTCCATGCGCCTGGTGGTGGATACGATCGAATACGGCGCGAGTGATGTCCCCCAGTGGAACACCATTAGCATCTCGGGCTACCATATCCGGGAGGCGGGCTCGACCGCTGCTCAAGAGCTGGCCTTCACCCTGGTGGATGGGATGGAGTACGTGCGCTGGGCCATACAACGCGGCCTGGATGTCGACCGCTTTGCCCCGCGCCTGTCCTTCTTCTTCAACGCCCATAACGACTTCTTCGAAGAGATCGCCAAGTACCGGGCAGCCAGGCGCATCTGGGCGCGCGAAATGCGCGAGACTTTTGGGGCCAAGAATCCGCGCTCGTGGTTGATGCGCTTCCATACCCAGACGGCGGGCGTATCACTGACCGCCCAGCAGCCGGAAAACAACGTTGTGCGGGTGGCGGTACAGGCTCTGGCGGCCGTGCTGGGCGGGACGCAGTCGTTGCATACCAACAGCATGGACGAAGCCCTGGCGCTGCCCTCCGAGCACGCCGTTACCGTGGCCTTGCGCACCCAGCAGGTACTGGCGGAGGAGTCGGGCGTTACCAACACCGTTGACCCGCTGGCTGGCTCCTTCTTCGTGGAGGCCCAAACGAACCGTATCGAGGCGCAGGCATACGATTACTTCCGCCGCATTGAAGAAATGGGCGGGGTGTTGCCAGCCATCGACAAAGGCTTCTTCCAGAGCGAGATCTCGGATGCCGCCTACCGCTACCAGCAGGAGATCGATGAAGGCTTGCGCCGGATTGTGGGCGTGAATGCCTATACCGACCGTAAGCCGGTCAGCATCCCGATCCTGGAGATGGACCCGCAAGGCTACCAAAGACAGGTCTCCAGGCTGGAGCAGTTGCGCGAAAGCCGCGATGCAGGCCGGCTCGGGCAGGCTCTGGACCGGCTGCGAATTGCCTGCCAGGGCACGGAAAACACCATGCCTTATATCTTGGATGCAGTGCGGGCTTACGCCACCCTGAGCGAGATCACCGGGGTGATGAAAGAGGTCTTCGGGGTCTACGAAGAGCCGACTTGGATATAGAGGAGGAAATATGCTGTTCGAAAGGATCGTTGGAGTCTTCCGGTTAAGCGCGCCGGTCTTCGAAGAGATCGAGCATGACCGGACAGCTACCGGGCAGGCCGCCCTGGTGGTCGCCGGAGTCGCCCTTCTGCTGGGGCTTGGGAGCGGGTTCACCGCCGTCACCGGCGTGGGCAGTTTCATACAGACATTTATCAGCACTTTTATCTGGGCTTTTATCGGCTGGGTGCTCTGGTCGGGGGTTTCATACATCGTCGGGACATCCTTTTTTGGTGGGCGGGCGGATATGGGCGAGATGTTGCGCGTGATCGGTTTTGCCTCGGCGCCGCTGGCGTTGGGCATCATCCCCTGCATTGGGGGGCTGGTTGGGGCGATGTGGGCGGTGGCAGCCGGCTTCGTGGCAATCCGCCAGGGCCTGGACCTGGACAACATGCGCGCCCTTCTGACGGTGGTGATCGGCTTTGTGCTTTACCTGATCGGCTACCTGGCGCTTCTGGTTGGTGGCTTTATCTTCGGCCAGCTCTTTGGCTTGCGCTAATGGAGATCGCAGGCAGCCTGCCGATGGAACGTGTGTTACAATCAACTGAAATTTAGATCATGGGGGGAACGATCGAGCAAGAACACAAAGGAGGACATATGATGCAGGATTCTAACGAACCCAAGCAAATTGGAGACGATACCGTCGTCACGCTAGAATATACGCTGTCAGTGAACGGCGAAATAGTAGATACATCCGAGGGAGGCCGGCCCATCCGATTCATTCAGGGCCAGCAGCAGATCATCAAAGGCCTGGAAGATGAGCTTTATGGGATGAGTGTAGGAGAAAGCAAACAGGTTATCGTGGAGCCGGAGGCCGGTTATGGGGAAATCGACCCTGAAAACTACGCCGAGATCCCAAGCGACCAGTTTCCAAAGGAAATCCCGCTCGAACCGGGCGTTGAGCTCGAATTGAAGGACGAGGACGGTGAGATCGTCGACGCCCGCATCGTCTCGGTGGAGGATGACACCGTGCGACTGGATTTCAACCATCCCTTAGCCGGCGAGCGGTTGCATTTCCAGGTTAAAGTTGTGGATCTGCGCGGGGCCTCGCCGGAGGAGCTCGACCTCGGTCACGTGCATGAAGGCCACGAACATTAAGTCTCTCGTTCCCAGGCTCTGCGTGTGAACGGGAATTAGCGTAGGACCAAGACTGAAAGCCATCAAAAAAACGGCACGCTCGTGCCGTTTTTTTGATTCAAGATATGTCATTGTCCAGCAGAGTAGAGAGGGTGGTGAACCTAGCGGGTGGGACCCCTTGTGACCAAGGTAATGCTCCCGGTGAATACCCAGTACATAAGCGGCAGTCCGATACTACCAATGATCGCTCCTGCCCAACGTATCTCGGGCGGGAGGTTTCCTCAATTCTCCTAGCCTCCCCGCCCCGTAATGGCCTTAACCCACGCCCCCGCTCTCGGGGCAATCGCCTGCCAGATCGGGCAGCGGTCGTGCACGGCCGAAAAGGCCACCACTCCACCCACGGCCGCCAGTGCCAGGTTAAAGCCCGAAAAGCCCCCCCAGGCTGCCAGCCCCACAAGTAGAAGCCCCGCGCCCATCCTCAACGCTCTTTCAAGCGAGCTGACGCCGCTCTGCTCCGGCGCCTCCCCATGCAAGGCAGCTTCGAAGAGCGATTTGACTGCCCTGGGGGATCCGGCGCCTGTACTGCGCATAACCTCCGCCTGCCCTTTGAAGGCCAGTAGGGTGGGGATGCCGTAGACGTTGAAATGGCGCAGCAGGTCGGGATGATCGTCGGCATTGATCTGCCATAGGTCGACCTGGCCTTTATAATCCCTTTCCAGGTGATGTAGAACCGGCTCGATCATACGGCAAGGGGCGCACCAGGGCGCCCAAAAATCGACCACCACCGGCCGGCCGCTCTCATTCAGCCGGTCCAAGAAGTCTTTGACCTGTCTGGTTTCGTCCATTATGCCCGCCTGGTCCGGAAGCGGAATAGCGAGTACAGCGGACACCAGCCCACAAGCCCGGTAACCAGGAAGACAACACCCAGGATGGTGAGAACCACTCCCAGGCCGCCGCCCACTACGCCGCCTAAGCTCATGTAGAGCAGGACGATCCCCAACAAAACTCTGATAACCCTGTCCCATCCAGCTTCATTAATAAATCTCATCACATCACCTTCATGCCGATCCTTAGTTCGAAACTACTCTTTCTATTCTATTAGACGTGGGGATGTGAAAAAGGTTACAAGAATCCGAGGGAATGCCTGGCTCAAACCCCGCCCAGCGGGTCGGCGATGCCGATCAAATAGATGGCTGCCAGGCCCAGCAACCCGGCTGCGATCACATAATACAGCGTGGGCAGGATGGTTTTGCGCAGCAGCGCGCCTTCTCGCCCCAACAAGCCCACCGTAGCGGAAGCAGCCACGATATTGTGGATGGCGACCATATTCCCGGCCGCCGCCCCCACCGCCTGCAAACCGACCGTCATGGCGCCCGAGATCTCCAGGCTTTCGGCCACGCTGAACTGGAACAGGCTGAACATCAGGTTGCTGATGGTGTTGCTGCCGGCGATAAAGGCGCCCATCGCCCCGATGGAGGGCGCGAAGAAGGGCCACACCCCGCCCACGTAAGCCGCCACCCACTCGGCCATGGAAATTGGCATGCTGGGCAGATTGAGCTCGTTGACGCCTGAATTGATATACACCCGCACCATGGGGACGGTGAAGAGCAGCACGAAGCCCGCCCCCAACAGGACTTTGCTGGAATCGCCCAGCGCTTTTCGTAGCTGGCCCAGGCTTGCCCGGTGGATCAGCAGGGTGATCAGGACAGTCAACACCAGGGCTGTTCCGGGCAGATAGAGCGGATAGATCTCGGCGTGCACTCCCGTCCCGAAGATATTCAACCAGGCAATCCGCACCAGCCCTCGCAGATACCCGCCTACGGGCAGCTGCGGCAGGCGGGTGAGCACCAGCAGGCCGGCCAAAAGCAGGTACGGCAGCCAGGCCAGCCAGATGGGCATAGCTTTCGTTCCTAGCTCGACCTCAGGCCGGGTCCGCAACTGCCCGCTCCAGGCCGGCTCCCAACCCGCCTGATCCGGGAATTCCCATTTGTCCTCGGGGAGCAAGAATCCGCTGCGGGCTGCCAGGCTGACCAGGCCCAGCCCCACCAGTGCGCCGACCAGGGACGGGAATTCCGGCCCCAGGAAGACGCCCGTCAGCGTGTACGGGACTGTAAAGGCCAGCCCGCCGAACAGGGCGAAGGGTGTGATCGAAAGACCCTCTGTCCACGAGCGCTTCTGGCCGAAGAAGCGCGTCATCATCACGACCATCAGCAAGGGCATGAGCGTGCCAACCAGGCCGTGGAGAACCGCCGAGTAGGCCGCGATCAAGCGCAGGTAAGCCTCGAAGCTCAAACCCACGTCCACCAGGCGGGCTACCAGGTGGTCGCTCTCCAGCCCGCCGCTGACGCCGATCAACACAGGCGTGCCCACCGCTCCAAAGGTTACCGGTGTGCTTTGCACCATCAGGCCGATCATCACGGCCGCCATAGCCGGGAACCCCAGGGCTACCAACAGCGGCCCGACGATGGCTGCCGGCGTCCCAAAGCCGGAGGCCCCCTCCAGGAAAGAGCCGAACAACCAGGCGATGATGATCACCTGCACCCGCCGGTCGTTACTGATCCCTGCGAAAGCCGTCCGGATCATACCCACTGCTCCCGATTGGGTTAATACGTTGAGCAGCAGGATAGCCCCGAAGATGATGTACAGGATCTCCAGCGTGATGAATAGCCCTTGGATCGTTGAAGCGAGGATATGCACGGCCGGCATACGCCAGGCCAACCAGGCGATGCCTGCCGCGACCAGGTAGACAACCGGCATGGACCGGCGGGCAGGCCAGTGCAGCCCAACCAACAAGATGGCAGCTACCAGGATAGGCGTGGCGGCCAGGAGCGCCTGTATACCAAGCGCCATATCAGTTTTCTATTCCTGTACTTGCCATAGCCAGGGGAACGTTCTTACGGCCGCACCCGTTCCGTGGTAACTTCATTCTTGAGCGGCTCTCCATTTTCAAAGGCCCGGATATTCCCCAGGGTGGTCTCAGCGATGGCCTGCAAGGCATTCTGAGTGAAGAAGGCCTGGTGCCCGGTGATGATCACGTTGGGGAAGGTCAGCAAGCGAGCGAAGACGTCATCCTGCAGTACCCGGTCGGATAGATCTTCGAAGAACAGGTCCTCCTCTTCCTCGTACACGTCCAGGCCCAGGTAACGGATGCGGCCGGATTTCAGCGCCAGGATGATGGAGGCGGTATCCAGCAACGCCCCGCGGCTGGTGTTGATCAGCATGGCGCCCTGTTTCATCTGCCGCAGGGTTTGGGAGTTAATCAGGTGGTAGGTATCGGGGGTCAGCGGGCAGTGCAGGGATACGATATCCGACCCCAACAGCAGCTCCTCCAACGAGACATAGCGCAGCAGCCCGCTGGCTTCCAGTTGGGACTTCGGGTAGGGATCGTAGGCCAGGATATGGCAACCGAAACCACGCATGATCTGGGCGACCACGGCGCCGATTTGCCCGGTGCCGATGATGCCGATCGTGCGCCCGTTCAGGTCGAACCCCAGCAGCCCGTCCAGTGCGAAATTGCCCTCCCGCACCCGGTTATAGGCCCGGTGGATCTTGCGGGTGAGCGCCAGGATCATGCCGACCGTGTGCTCTGCCACCGCATAAGGAGAATAGGCCGGCACACGCACCACCTTTATACCCAGATCTTCGGCGGCTGCCAGGTCTACGTGGTTGAAGCCGGCGCTGCGCAGCGCTACCAGGCGCGTCCCCGAAAGGCTAAGCTTCTGGAGGACGGAAGCGTTGAGATGGTCGTTCACGAAAGCGCACACGGCCGGGTATCCCGTCGCCAAAGATGAGGTATCCTCGGTCAGGCGCGGCTCGAAGAAGTGGAGCTCGTGCCCGTAGGTTGCGTTAGCGGCCTCCAAAAACTGCCTATCGTAGGGCTTGGAGCTAAAAACAGCTACTTTCATTACATACACCACCCTTTCTTACTTCTTGCTACCATAGCGGGTTGAAGGCCACTCACAAGGGCGTGCGCACTTATTATTATCCCCTCATAAATCCACATCCAAGACATCCTGCGCTTTGCCCTCGAGGGCCTCATCCTGGCTGAGGGGAATGAAGATCAGGCCATCCGGGCTGCCCTCCACGCGGATGGTTTCGCCTTCCTGGTACGTGCCGGACAGGATCTCCAGGGCCAGCGGGTCTTGCAGCTCCCGCTGGATGGCGCGCTTGAGCGGCCGGGCGCCGAAGCTCGGATCATAGCCTACCTCCGCCATGAAGTGGCGTGCGCCATCGTCGATTTCCAGGTGGATGCCGCGCTGCTCGAGCAGTTGGCTGACCCGGCGGAGCTGGATATCCACGATCTCGGCCAAATGCTGGCGGGTCAGGGGGTGGAAGATGACGATCTCATCGATCCGGTTCAGGAACTCGGGCCGGAAATGGGCCTGCAGCGCCTGGGTGATCTCCTCTCGTACGGCCTGTCGCCCTCCTTCCCAAAGCTGGCTGCCCAGGTTGGAGGTCATGATGACAACCGTGTTTCGGAAGTCGACCGTGCGCCCGTGCCCGTCCGTCAGGCGCCCGTCGTCCAGGAGCTGGAGCAATACGTTGAAGACCTCGTTATGGGCCTTTTCGATCTCGTCGAACAAGATCACGCTGTAAGGCCGGCGGCGTACGGCTTCGGTCAGCTGTCCGCCCTCATCGTATCCCACGTAACCGGGTGGCGCCCCGATCAGGCGGGCGACGGTATGCCGCTCCTGGTACTCGCTCATGTCGATGCGGATCATCGAGCGCTCGTCGTCGAACAGGAACTCTGCCAGGGCCCTGGCCAGCTCGGTCTTCCCGACACCCGTGGGACCCAGGAAGATGAAAGTGCCGATCGGTCGGTTGGGGTCTTGCAGGCCGGCGCGCGCCCGGCGTACGGCGTTCGACACCACGCGGATGGCGTCATCCTGCCCGACCACGCGCTCGTGCAACCCCTTCTCCATATGGATCAGCTTCTCGGTCTCGCCTTCCAGCAGGCGCGAGACAGGGATGCCGGTCCAGCGCGCCACCACCTGGGCGATCTCCTCAGCGTCCACTTCCTCTTTTAACAACGCGCCCTCATCATGAAGCTCTTTGAGGCGCTTTTCACCCTCTGCAATCCTGGCCTCCAACTCGCGCAGCTCTCCATAACGCAGGCGGGCGACCTTTTCCAGGTCGGCAGCCCGCTCAGCCCGCTCGATCTCCAGGCGGGTTTGCTCGATCTGTTCCTTGACCGTTTGTAAGGCGCTGATGGCCTCTTTCTCGGTCTGCCAGCGGGCGTGCAGTTGGTGGGAGCGCTCGCGCAGGTCTGCCAACTCTCGCTCCAGGCGCTCCAGACGCTCCTTGGAGGCTTTATCCTTTTCCTTTGAGAGTGCCTGGCGCTCGATCTCCAACTGCATCACCTGGCGGTCGACTTCGTCCAAGGCCTGGGGCTTCGAGTCGATCTCCGTGCGCAGCCGGGCGGCAGCCTCATCGATCAGGTCGATGGCCTTGTCAGGTAGCTGACGGTCAGTGATATAGCGGCTGGAAAGCGTAGCCGCGGCGATGACGGCCGGGTCTGTGATGCGCACACCATGGTGCACCTCGTAGCGCTCCTTCAAGCCGCGCAGGATCGAAATGGTGTCCTCGACCGACGGCTCGTCGACGAAGACGGGCTGGAAGCGGCGCTCCAGGGCAGCATCCTTCTCGATGTGCTTGCGATATTCATCCAGCGTCGTGGCACCGATGCAGTGCAGCTCGCCGCGCGCCAGCATGGGCTTTAACAAATTGCTGGCGTCCATGGCGCCCTCGGCT
>CAZAQS010000189.1:0-9437 GCA_964486825.1 uncultured Anaerolineaceae bacterium
CGCTTGATATTCTCGAGCGGGATTTGCTGGGCCAGCCAGGCCAGCTGGATGGCCTGGTCGAGATCCATATTGGTGTGGATGCCGCCAGCCAGTTCCTGGTACATAGCAGGCGCCCTGCTAACCAGCATCGGCAGCCGGTCGACCTTCAAGATGCGGCTACGCATGGCCATAATGACCTGCTGCTGGCGCTGAGCCCGGTCAAAGTCGCCTCCTTCAGTATAACGCGCCCGGGCATAGGCTAATGCGATCGGGCCATCCATGACTTGCACCCCGGGTTCCAGGATGACCGTATTGCCCGGGCCGAGCGGGTCGACCCGGATCTCGTGGGGCACATCGACCTGGATCCCATCCAACTCGTTGATGAACTGCTCGAAGGCGTAGAAGTCAATCTGGGCGTAGAAATGGATCGGGACGCCGATGAATTGCTCCACGGTAGCGATTGCCAACCCAGGCCCACCACCAGGATAGTTGTAGACAACCCCCTGGCGATAGGCAGTGTTGATCCGCTCGTAGCCGAAGCCGGGGATATTGACCCACAGGTCGCGTGGGATATTCAGCATGCCGGCCGTTTTGGATAGAGGGTCGATCGTAAACAGGATCATCGTATCCGTGCGAGCGGCTTCATCCCCTTCTTCCCAGTCACGGTAGTCCAGCCCCATCATCAGAACGTTGACCCGGCTGGCGCCATCCCAAGGGCGGGGTTGCGGCCCCACCGGTCCCACCTCAGCGGTAGCAGCCGGCATCAAGGGGTCTTCCGGGCTGCTGGTCGCCCGGCTGACGAAATTAGGATTTGTGAAAGGCAGGAAACTGCCGGAGGCGGCAAAATTGCGCGCCGCCGAGAAGGCGACTCCCCCTGCACCAGCAGCGACGGCAACAAAAACGACCAGTAGGATAACGAATAAACGGTTTGAACGCATACAGTATTTACCTTTTCCTTTTGGAGGTCAGGGCATTGTGCTGTTGGTTGCCCAATCGTTGCCCAGGAGAATGGAGATATCCACTTCGCTGTTGGGATCGTAACGGCTGAATACCTGAGTAGGCTGGATATTCATCAACTCGACCAGGTACTCCTGTGTATAGATCTTACCAGAGTAATCGATAATGGTTGTGTATTCATAATATTCCTGGGCGTTGCCGGTCTGTGTGACATTCACGTCCTGCGAGATCAGGTACTCCCGCGTGCGAGCTGCCAGGCCGGCCGTGTAAGTGCCGTTCAGGACTGCCACGCTGGCGTTTTCAGAAGCGCGCATCTCGACCGGGTTGACCACCACGGTTGGTGCAGCCGGTACAGCCGGACCAGTATCGGTGAAGACCTCATCCTTCAAAAGCAAGATTTCCTCAGGTAGAGGGCGCAAGATCTGCTGCCCGTCCCAGGAATAATCCTCTACCACCCGCTCCAGGTCAACCACCTCCCTGCGGATGTTCTCCTCGGGGATCTGGGAAGCAGTCCAGGAAAGCGAGATCACCTGCTGCAAGGTCATATTTGTGTGGACGCCGGAGGCCAGCTCACGGTACAGGATGGGTGATTTTTGGATCAGGGTTTTCAAGATATCCAGGCTTATTATGCGATCGCGTATGGACATAATGACCTGTTGCTGGCGCGCCGCCCGGTCGAAATCGTTGCCGATCGTATTGCGGCTACGGGCGTAGGCCAGGGCAACCGGCCCTTCCAGGATCTGCAGTCCCGGTTGCAGCACGACTGTGTTCCCGGGTCCAATTGGATCGACTTCGATCACCTCTGGAACGTTCACTTCGATCCCCCCGATCTCATCGATGAAACGCTCGAAGGCCGAGAAATCCACCTGAGCATAAAAGTGGATGTCGATATCGAGTAGCTCCTCCACGGTCAGCATAGCCAGGCCTGGCCCGCCGCCCGGCTCCTGGTAAGCCTCGCCCAGGAAATAAGCTGTATTGATCTTGCCGTAATCGTAGCCCGGGATATTGACCCACAGATCACGTGGTAAGGAGAGCATGGCAGCGGTGCGGGAACCCGGATCGACGGTGATGAGCATCAGGGTATCCGTACGGGAAGGGCCCTCGTCATACTCCCAATCGCGGTAATCCAGCCCCATTAACAGGATATTGACACGCTCGTTTCCATCCCAGGGCTTCGGCTCGGGGCCGCTGCCGGCCTGCAAAGGCACGTTCAAATCACGCGGATCGAGGAGCGCCTCCTCGGCAGGCGGGGCATCGGGAATGGCGGCGGCTTTCGAAGGCGATGTCCCGAATGAAGCCACAACGCTGCGGACAAAGATGAAAGTCAAATAAGCTGTAATGAGAGCAGCGACGAGGAATGCCGCCAACAGGCCCCAAATCAGGCGGTTGGACAGGCCAGAGTTATCTTGCCGGACATATCTTATTCTGCGCATTCTTCACCAAAGATTAGGTAATAATAAGGACATACGAGGGCGATTATAACATGGACATGAATAGCGGAAGGGTAGGGTAAAATACGTCATATGCTACAACAGGAAGAGCCATATCAGCTCAAGTTGCAAATAGTATGCCATAGGCAGTGGGCGAGCAAGAGGCCCACGCCTGCCTGTTTATGAAGAAATGCTATGTCTCTGATCAACGTTATTGAACTGGCCAAATCATACGGGCCAGATGATATCTTTTCAGGCATCTCCCTGACCATACCTCACGGCGCGCGCCTGGCTATCGTAGGCCCAAACGGGATCGGGAAGACGACCCTGCTCCGCATCCTGGCAGGCGAAGAGACCCAGACCGCCGGTCAGGTGCAACGCGCCAGGAACCTGAGCATGGGCTACCTGCCTCAGGAAGCGGCTTTCCATTCGCAGCACACCTTATGGGAGGAATGCCTGGGCGCCTTCAAGAGCCTGCTGGAAATGGAAGGCGAACTGGAACGCCTGGAAGCCGCCATGGGAGATTCAGCCCAGGCAGAGGAGATCCTCGACCGCTACGGCCATCTTCAGGAGGAGTTCGATCGCCTGGGTGGCTATACCTACCCAACTCGTATCCGCCAGGTCTTGACCGGCCTGGGCTTCGAGCCGGATGAGTTCGAGTACCCGTTATCGCACCTTTCCGGCGGGCAGCGCACACGCGCCCTGTTGGCGCGCCTGCTGCTCTCCAACCCCGACCTGCTAATATTGGACGAACCGACAAACCACCTGGATATCGCTGCTGTGGAGTGGCTGGAGGGCTATCTCAGCCAGTGGGAAGGGGCGGCCCTGATCGTCTCGCATGACCGCTATTTCCTGGACAGGGTGGCGACCACCATCCTCGAGATGACGCGCACGCGCTTCGAGACCTACCGGGGCAATTACAGCGCCTACCTGCTACAACGCCAGGAAAGGTGGCAACTTCGCCAGCAGATCTTCCAAAGCGAGAAAGAGCGCCTGGAAAAGGAGCTGGAATATATTCGAAAGAATATCTCGGGGCAGAGGACGCTGCAGGCCAAAGGCAAGCTACGCCGGCTAAGCCGCACGTTGGAGGCCATTCAAAGCCTGGGGATGGAGGCCGTGCGCGGCAAGAGCTGGTCGGAGATCAGCCAGGAGGCGGATATCTCTGCCCATACGATGAGTGTAGACGAGGCTACCCGCCGGGTGCGCTCGCTGTCCGAGCCTGACGGTCGCCCACCGTCCCTGAGCCTCAGCCTCAGACCGGAAGCGCGCAGCGGGAATATCATCTTGAGAACCACTGAACTGAGAGTCGGCTTCCCGGGCAAGGAACTGTTCGCAGCCGATGATATCGAGCTGCGCCGGTTAGAGTGCGCAGCTCTGATCGGCCCCAATGGGGCCGGCAAAACCACCTTCCTGAAGACCATCCTGGGTCAACACCCTCCGCTTTCAGGAGAGGTAAGCCTGGGCGCCAGCTTGCAGATCGGCTACTTCGCCCAAGCCCACGAGGACCTGCGCCCCGAGAGGAGCCTGGTGGAGGAGATCGAGAGCACCGCCCCGGACATGCTGCTGGCCGAGATCCGCAGCTACCTGGCGCGCTTCCTGTTCACAGGAGAGGAAGTTTTCAAGCGCGTCCAGGTGCTCTCAGGCGGCGAGCGTGGCCGCCTGGCGCTGGCCAAACTGGCCCTAACCCGGGCAAACCTCTTGCTCTTGGACGAGCCGACCAACCACCTGGATATACCCTCCCAGGAGATCCTGCAACAGGTGTTGTCAGAGTACCAGGGTACGATCCTGCTGGTCTCGCACGACCGCTACCTGATCGACGCCCTCGCCACACAGGTATGGGAGATCGACGAAGCCGAACGCAGCCTGGCGGTCTTCAAAGGCAGCTACAGTGAATACCACGCTCAAAAGGAGGCCGCTCGAGAAGCGGAGCGAGAACGCGCTGAAACTACCCCAACAAGGAGCGGTCCGGCCAGGTCAGGCCAGGATGGGCGCCAGTCTGCCGAGGAGCGTCGACGCAAAGCCAGGCTCAAAGAGGTCGAAGAGCAGGTTACCTCCTTAGAGGAACAGCTGGCTTACCTGGCCAGAGAGCTTGAAGACCCACCCGCCGAGGCTACCCGGGTGCACGACCTGGGCCAGGAATACGTGCGCCTGGAGAGCGAGCTGGAAGCGCTGGTGAAAGAGTGGGAAAACCTGCACGGGTATTTCAATCCGCTATAGCGGGCTGGGGAAGCAGCTCATCTCCATTGAAGGTGCGTAATTGCGGGAAGCGCCGCACCACCCAACCGACCGCCAGGATACACCCCACCCCTCCGCTGATAATGGCGAAGGGCGCTCCGAAGAACTGAGCCACGACCCCGGCCTCGACTTCCCCCAACTGAGGTCCACCCATAAAGAAGATCTGGTTGATGCTGACCATCCGGCCGCGGATATAGTCGGGCGTTTGGAGCTGGCGAATGGTATTTCTGATGATGGTGCTGACCGAATCTGAAGCCCCGATGGAGATCAGTGCCAGCATAGCCATGGGGAAGGTACGCATGAAACCAAACGCTACAGTAGCCAGGCCGAAAGCCAGCACCGCGGACAGGAATACGGGCCCCTGGCGCCGGATGTGAGGCAGCTGCGAGATAACCAGCGCCGCCGTTACAGCCCCAATCGACTGAGCCGCCGAGAGCCAACCATATTCCACCGCCCCCACACGCAGGATATCGACAGCGATGACCGGCATGAGGGTGTTGGCAGAAGAGAAAAAGGTGGCAAAGAAATCCAAAAGCATGGTAGCCAGGATAATGGGATGGCTGATAATGAAGCGCAACCCTTCTCTGATCGCCCCCAGGCTAACGACCCCGTTCTGAGAGCGCTGCACTTGCTGAGCGATCGGTCCTATCAACGCTAATGCCAGGATAACAGACAGGAAGGAAAAGCCGTTCATCAGGTAGGTATAAGCCTGCCCCCAATAGGCGATCACCAGCCCACTCAGCGCAGGGCCAACGATGGCGCCAGTCTGGTGGGCGATGGACTGCATGCTGAAGGCGTTGGGCAGGTCACGCGGCGGCACGAGATTGGGGATCAACGACTGGCGAGCGGGCGTGTCGAAGGAGATGGCCACGGCTTGCAGGGCAGTCAGGCCGTAGATATGCCAGAGGGTCAGCGTCCCCTGGACAGTGTAGTAAGCCAGGGCCAAGGCCACCAGGGCCATGACGCTCTGTGTGATGAACAGGACCCGGCGCCGGTTGGCCACGTCCGCCACTGCCCCGCCGATCAGTGAGAAGAAGATTATCGGGAGGATGCGCGCCAGACCGATACCGCCCAGGGCGATAGGTTGGTCTGTGAGGGTGCGGACATGCCAGAACAGGGCCCAGACTTGCATCTGGGAACCAGCGATGGAGATGGCCATCCCTGCCCAATACAAGCGGAACCGGCGGTGGTGGAGAGAAGGTGGGATATGCAGAAGCATACCTGCCGGTCAGGTCCCCCAATCTCGCAGGTATAGGAAATCGTAGCCGATGGTGCGGTTGGTTAGCTTGGCGATCGGAGGCAGGACACGCTTGAAATGGTTACGGCGCACAAGCTCCACCACCTGGCGGACAAACTCTGGATCGAAGCCGGCTTCAACGCAGTCTTCTGGGCTGTAGCGCTGGTCCACCAGCAGGTAGAGCAGCCGGTCTACTTCGGCGTAGGTGAAGCCCAGCTCACCTTCGTCGGTCTGCCCGGCCCATAAATCTGCCGAGGGCGCCTTATCGATGATAGCGCCCGGCACATCTAGAGCGCGGGCAAGCTGGCGGGCCTGGGTTTTGTAAAGATCACCGATCGGGTTGAGGGCGTTGGCAGAATCGCCGTACAGGGTGGTATAGCCCAGCAAGATCTCGGTCTTGTTGCCCGTCCCAACCACCAGGCCTTTAAAGGCCTCGGACTGGTCGTACAGGACGATCATGCGGGCACGCGCCATGGCATTGCCGCGTCGCATCTGGTTCGCGTCCGGGAAGCGCTCGAAGAGCGGGTCGACCATCTCTGTAATGGGTATGGTGAGGGACTGTACGCCAAGCTGTTCGATGACTTCCTGGGCGTGCTCAAGCGAATCGGCCGAGGAGGTCTTATAGGGCATGCGAACCGCCAGGACGTTCTCCGGCCCCAGGGCTTCGGCAGCCAGGAAGCAGGACAGGGACGAGTCGAGGCCCCCGGACAGGCCCAAGACAGCCCGTGCGAAGCCGGCCCGGATGATCTCGGTGCGGATGAAGCCGGTCAGGATCTGGCGGGCCAGGCCGATGTTAATGGTCAGGTCAGGAATGGCGGTCTCGGTCGTCATGACCCTATTATACTCCTCCGAATCAACCGGCAACAGAGCGCCCAATGACGAAGGGATAGCTCTACGCCCGGACCCGCTGATGTTCTTGAGCTAAAGCGTCAAGTCCCAGTTTTGTCCGACCAGGTCATGCCCAAAACTGTGATGAGGCTCTTCCTTAACGAGCCGGAAGCCAATCTTCTCATAGATATGCCGGGCTGCCAACAGGACATCATTGGTCCAGAGCGTCAGTTTCTGGTAACCAGAGCGTTTCGCAAAACGGATACATTCCTGGACCAGGCGTGAGCCTAGCCCCAGACCCCTGGCCTGGGGGGTCACCAGGAGCAAACGTAATTTGGCAACCTGTTCGCTTTCCTGGACGCAGAAGACGGAACCCACCCTCTCGCCTTGCATCTCTGCAATCCAACAGCGCTCTTTTTGAGGGTCGTATTTATTGATGAAGTCAGCACAGATCTGAGCCACAAGAGCTTCAAAGCTCTCGTCCCACCCGTATTCCTGGTTGTAAAGCAGGCCATGCTGGTGGATCACCCAGCCGATATCGCCTGCTTCATGATGACGCAGGTAAAAGGGTTCGGCGTATTTGAAGCCGTGATCGAGAATCTGCTCAATTGATCCCATGGCTTCGATCAGGCGCACCCGATCACCTTCATTCAGCTCGCACAATAGCTCTGAAACTTCTTCATTCGACCGCTGATCCAGCAATGAGAATGCTTTTTCCCCTTCTGGAGTCAGGCTGATCAGGCGTAGCCGTCCATCTTCATCCGAGCGGATTTTCTCGATGAGTTTATCGCCCTCGAGCTTATTTAAGATGCGGCTCAAGTAACCTGCATCCAGGCCTAAACCATTACACAGCTCAGAGGCGGTTATATTGCTCTGATTTGCCAGCTCAAAGATGATCCTTGCCTCCACGAGGGAATAGGGGCTGTGTAATAGCCCTTCCCGCAAAACACCGATTTGACGCGTAAAAAAGCGATTGAAGCGCCTTACGGCACGAATGTGTTCTTGGGAGATTCCGTTCGCCATCCCGACCTCCTTATCGCCATTGCTTGCCATTATCCAATGATTACTTGCTTTTGTCAAGTAATCATCTGGGTACTATAATACATTCCCTACAGGGATCTGAATGAAACTTGGAATATTAAGAAAATAGCGCTACGGCGAAAATAAGTACATGCAGGATGGCAGAGGCATAGGTGCTGCGGCCAAAATAGCGCGCCATGCCAAACAATAGCGCACCACCATACAGCTGCACCTCACGCGCCAACCACATGCGGGAGTCAGCGCTCCACAAGCTGGCGTAAAAAAGATCGTCCGGCAGGTGTCGCAGGCCGAAGAGCAATGCAGCCGCTATCAAACCGGCAAACACACCAAAACGCCCTGAGAAGCGGGATTGCAGCAGGCCTCTAAACATGCTTTCTTCCGCAGCAACAGTAAGCCCGACGAACAAGAACAGCAACACGAACAGACCGCCCGCCTGTGGCAGTGTATCAGCGGATAGTGGTTCAACCCCCGGTACCTGATATGGGATGGGCTCGCCAATCCAGGCGCTGACAGCATACGAAAGGGCTATGAAAAGGAAAAAGCCAGCCCCACTGGCCAGTACAGTTCGCCTCCCAGACCATATCCAACCCAAGGATTGATGAATGGATTGAGTCGGGGGTAGCCCCTCAAAGCGCAACAACAGGACAGGCAAAAGCAGGTTGGGAAGCACCACCAGGCCCAATTGTGCCAGCATGCCTGCCAACGGTGACTCTGTCAAACCGGCATACCAGCCGCCCCGTAACCACATGACCAGCCCGATCAGGCCGAAATTAGCTACCAGATAGATCAGCAGGGCTCGCTTTAGCATGGGATTATCGCCAGCTTTTAGACTTGAACAAGATACTTGAAAGGCAAAAAGGAATTTTTAATCACCTCGCCTGCGCGTCCAACCCGTCTTCAGCGCGGATTTTATCCCCCAACCTGGCTGCACGTTGTTGCATCCCCTCATCTGTCACAGCTTTTTGGATTGCTGCCGCAAGACGCTCGACTGTGAGCCTGTTTCTAGGGATAAGTTCCGGCCCAACTCCCAACTCTGCTATTCGCCGGCCCCAAAACATTTTTTTCACATCCCAATCACGAGTAGATTCTGTAAACCGCTTCGAACTTTCCTGGCCTTGTTAGCGGGTCCCCGAGGAGCCCTCCCCCAGGATTCGTCCCAGTTCGCGCATCACCAGGGCCGTACGCTCATCCCGTAGCAGGGGTAGACGGGCGCGCGTGCGGTGGAGCTGGTTCAGGTCGATCTGGGCAATCGTCAGGGCTTCCTGGTGATAAGGACCTTTTGCGACCAGCTCCCCATTGGGGTCATAGATGGTCGAGCCGCCCCAGAAGTTCAAGCCATCCTCGTAGCCAACCCGGTTGGCATGCGCCACAAAGGAGGTAAAAAGGCTGGCATAAGCGCGGTTGATATGCTCCACCCAGCGAGCCGACTCCAGGCGTGGTTCGGCATTCAGCCCGCGTCCTGGGGAAGCCGAGCTGAACAGGAACAGGTCAGCGCCGTCCAACCACAGCAGGTAGGGCGGGGAAGCGTGCCAGAAGTCCTCGCAGACCAGCATCCCCAGGCGACCGAAGCGGGTATCGAAGGCCCGGATCGTGTCGCCCCAGGCAAAGAAGCGTCCCTCATCGAACAGACCGTAGGTGGGCAGGTAGACCTTGTGATGGACGTGCAGCACCTGCCCCTTGGAAAGGTAAGCCGAGGCGATATAGAAACGGTGGCGTCTATCCTCCTCGAC
>CAZAQS010000190.1:0-9353 GCA_964486825.1 uncultured Anaerolineaceae bacterium
AGGTTCAAAGTTCATCATTTGAGTTAAAGTCAATCTTGACAACGAGATCTTCTCCCAGACCAGGGGACGGTAATTGGGCTTGTTGGAACTGCGCCAGAAGAAATATAATCCAAAAACCCACAGGTAAATAGACGAAGGATTGGCGGCAGAATAAAGCTGATCGGGAAGGAACCATTTGTAATACCCATTTCTTACATCGCGGGCATGCATGGCGGACAGTTTTTGAAGTGAAATGAAGTCATGTTGCGCCATCCAGAGAAAGTTGGGAAGGAAAATGAGCAGCGATATGGCCACGCCAGCCCAGAACCAGGGACTTTTCAGGGATCGGCGGGCTGGCGTGAACAGCACACCCGCGACCAGGCCGGCGACCAGGAAACCCATCGTCAGTTTGGTCATCATGCCCAGGCCGATGGCCGCGCCAATCAACAGCCACCAACGGTCGTCGTTGGTTTTCAGCAGGCTGATCACGCCATATGCCACCAAAACCCACCACAGGAAGTCAAAAGAGACTTACATGAAGATGCTACCTTGAGAAAGCGAGACACCGGAGATGGCGGCACCACCAGCAGCAATGACCTGCGCCCAGCGATTCCCCCCCATGCGCCGGACCATCAAGCCGGTCAGTATCAGGACCAATCCCTGCGACAAAGCCGGGAAGAAGCGGATGCCGACCAGTGATGTGCCGAACAGCTTCTCGGCGATGTGGGCGACAAAGGGTGTAAATGGTGGACAATCGACATATCCCCAGGCCAGGTGGCGCCCATCTTCGATAAAGTTGAGCTCATCGCGGTGGAAGCCATACTGGTGGTTGACCAGGCAATGGAGGAGAACCAATGTCATAGCCATCCAGACCAGGATAGCTGTGTCGGAAAGCAGGTAGTGCTTCCAGGTGCGGGTATACATGGGGCAGCGATCCTGTGAATTTGGAAATAGATGAGGAAACTAAGATATTATATGGGATTCTATTCATTAATTGTCATCCTTCAGGAGATCGCTAAATCGAGGTTCTTTATAGCACCGCCATATGTGGGATTTTCGATTCAGATTTGGCGCAGAAACACTATATATGGGCACATGCTTGAGATCCATTTTTAGCGATGTGTTGAAGGCTGACAATTAATAATTATACACTGTCTCTTTTGTGCAGAGACAGGATCATACCAACTCACACATTAAAGCATGTCTAACAGACCACAAACTAAAATGCATAAAGAGAGGGGGAAACCTCTCTCATTGAGTTGCGATTCTGATCCTACAGATGGAGAGATTATTTTCTATTCCAATGGCCATCTGGAAACAATTCGACTACTTCTTCGGTAAACAGTGCTCCTATTAGCCTTTCTTCATAGATAAGATCTAGTATTGATAAAATGGGAGATACACTATGCCTTACTTTTGAAAAAACATCTATTACATTTGAGCCTTTTGCTGTCCCACAATTCCTTGACAAGTACTGAGGAGTACGTAAAATGAGGGTGTTGCACTTTAAAAGCGAGATCGCCCAGCTGACACTGAGCGATCTCGGTCGCAAACCCTCGGTCGAGTGACTTTCACTATCACCAAACGATTGAGGCCGGCGATAATGTGCAGCCATTGTCACTTCGTGACACCGCTGCTACGAGGATCTTACGACCTGCGGAGAGGGTGGGTCCCCTCTCCACGGTTAATAAGACCAATATAACCAGCGTCGACTCGATTTAACCGATGCTGGTTTTGTTTTCGATAAGGGGTTTACCTTGAATCTAACTATTGCCCTAAGCCAGCATCCCTTGCCTGGATAATGGCTTCCGCTCGATCGGCGACCTGGAGCTTGGCGAAGAGGTTCGATGTGTAATTGCGCACCGTCTTGGGGCTGAGTGAGAGCGACTGGGCGATTTCCTGATTGGAGTGATGTTGGGCCATCAGCGCCAGTACCTCCCGTTCCCGCTGGGTTAATTCGGGAAAAGCGTGCGCGGCTGGCTGGTTACGGATCTGATTAAAGTAGCTCACCATGCGCCGGGCGATAGCTGGGCTGAATATTGCGGCCCCGCTGGCTACATCCCGGATCGCCCGCAGCATCTCTTTCTTCGAAGCGCCTTTTAGAAGGTAGCCTCGCGCACCGGCTTGCATCGCTGCGAACACGGAGTCGTCGTCATCGTACATCGTTAAGACCAGAACGGCGATATGCGGGCTGGTGTGCACAATCTGGCGTGTGGCCTCAATACCGTTGACGTCCGGCATATGGAGATCCATAAGGATGACGTCAGGCTGCAACCGCTCCGCCAGTTTTATAGCTCCTCTGCCGCCAGACGCTTCACCCACCAGTTGAACGCCTGGTACCCTTTTCAAGAGCGCCTTCAATCCTGTCAGGGCGGCCTGAGAATCATCGATTATCAGGATGTGGATGTTATTATTTTCCATGGGCACTCTCCTATTCCAGCGGCAATCGCACCTCGACCTGTGTTCCGCCCACCTGACGTGAAAAAATCACGAACGCGCCTCCCAGTTCCTCCGCCCGCTCGCGCATCGAGACCAGTCCCACGCCCGGTGTCACCACCTCCGGCAAGCCCTGCCCGTCATCACGAATTGTCAGGCATAAGTTGCCGTCCAGGGCCAGGGAGACGACACAGTGCTCGGCCCGCCCGTGCTCCATCGCATTCTTTAGCGCTTCCTGCACGATGCGATAAGCGGCCACCTCCACGGCAGCCGGCAGCGGGGGCAGCGACGGCGGCGCCTCAATGTTGACGTCCATCTGCTGCGGCCGGACCGCATGCTCCAGCGCCCCTACCAGCCCCAATTCGTCCAAAGCCGGCGGCCGCAGCCCGTAAACCAGGCGCCTGATATCGCTCAGAGCGGATTGGGTCTGTTCGATAGTGCTCTCCAGCAGTTGTGCCGCCTCGGCCGGGTCGGCGTGCACCAGCTCGCGGGCGCTCTCCGCCTGCCAGGCCACCGAGGCCAGTGCCGGCCCCAGGCCATCGTGCAGGTCCCGGCGCAGGCGTAGCCGCTCTTCCTCACGTGCAGTCACCAGTTGCTGTCGCGAACGCTGCAGATCGCTCATGAGCTGCACTGCGTGGACGGCTGTACCCGCCTGCCGCGCAAAGCTGCGCAGCAAGCGCTCGTCAGCCGCGCTGAAAGCTTCCCCAGGGCTGCGGCGTCCCACAAGGAGCCGGCCGACAACCTCACGCTGATAGACGAGGGAATAGGCTACCGCTTCCCGCGTGGCCTTTCCGCAGGCTTCGACAATTTCATATTGGTCCCCCCGCCTCACGGCGATGGCCGCATAGGGCAACTTGAGAGCCTGCGCGACCGTCTCCACAATCGTGGGATAGACCATCTGTGGCGAGAAGATGCCTTCCAGACGGCGTCCCAGGCGCGCCAGCGCTTCAAAGGGCTCATCACGCTCGCCATACATGAAGTGGTTGACAGCCCGCTGCAACCGCTGGCGTAAGGGTTGGAAGAGGACCGCGACAAATCCTGTTGCAAACAGCGAGATGAGCAGGTTATCCTCAGCCTGCAAAAGCGTCCCCAGCGCGCCGACGATCAGCACGTAGATAACTACGACGCTCACCGTCAGAACGCCGTAGATCAGCGTGCGGTTGATAATGATGTCGATGTCGTACAGCCGGTATTTGAAGATGGCAATGGCCATGCCCACCATCATGCCGGTGACGGCGAGTATGCTCATGCCACCACCAAGGGCGAAGATGGCTTGACTGGACGCGTACTCCCCATAGACCACGACGGGAATGCAGAGAAGGTAAAGGAAGGCCGGGGCAATCAGCCACTTAATCTGCTGGCGCTCTTCCCCGCGGGCCCGGCGAAAGCGCAACAGGAGAGAGAGCAGCCCGGCGCCCATGGCCAGGGTCAGGGAAAGGAGAGCCAGCCCCATGAGCGGCTGGAGCAGCGCCCAACCCGCCTCACCGACGGCGAGCGGGCTGCTCTCGCCTGGAACCAGGAAGAGAGGCGCGGGTTCTAACGCTTTCAACGGTAGATAGGCCAGAAACGATGCCAGGGCCACCCAGGCGGCCAGCCGCCAGCGCGGGGAAAGGAACCTGACGTTGGGAAAGAGGAGCAGCGCGATGGCAAATATAAGCATGCCAAAGGGCATGCCGGTCACTTTGAGCCAGACGAGGGCAGCCTCGCCTAGCAGCGATCTGGCATTGGTCGTGGTTTCGTAGGCCACGTAGCCGTAGGCCAACTGGTCCAGCGCGACAAGGGGCATGACGAGCGAGAGTAACCAGCCGATGGGATTCTCAGGATGGTGCCAGACGATGAGCGCGCCGATGGCCACCCACACGCCGACCAGGAAGTAAAAGGGGATCTGGACAGCCATGCTGAAGCTGCCAAATGCCGACTTCGCCAGCATTTGGAGACTGAAGCCGGCGCTAGCCAGGAGCAGGTAGGTGAGGACCCCGAAGGGTGCCAGCCAGCGCATGGTCCTGGGTGTTGGTGCCATTGTTGCATCCTGAAAAGGGTCAGTCGGCCATCATTTCTATCCCCAGTATAGACCAACCGGAGATAAAACCGCCGGCAAGGTTCGGGCGATACCCCGCCAACATGAAGGGCGTAGGATCGTACACCAGGTGGTTGCCCAGGCTGCCTATCGGCCGACTTACCAGGTAGCCAGGGGTGGCCAGGATCAGGATTAGCAGGGCCACGGTCGCAACCACGTACCAGCCGCCCTGGGCCATCCACCACCAGCGGACGGCCGACGGTGTCGCTTCCACTGTCTTCAAATGGTTACTGATTTTGGCCTTTGTAGACATCGTTCCCTCTCCGCCGAGCGTTTTAGCCTTTGCTTGCCACCATTATAGTCGAAAACGGCAGATGTTTGGCCGAAAGCTCCTATATTTCCTGGAGTAAAATCGTGGAGCGGGCTATGCTGCCCGGGCGACCAGGTGCCGTTCGCCTGGTTCATGGTCAGGTTCCTTTGACGAACAATAGATACGATTCTACGATCCTCTGTGGCCCGATAGAAACCATGCGGGCGACGCAGCGACAACCGCGCCGCCCGCTGAGATCAAGCCCTAATTGGCTGGAGTCACCCGGATCAACAACCGCACATCCGGCGATATAGGATTGGGGATCATGACCGGCGTTCCGGTTACTGGCAAGACAAGGCCGAAGGCGCTCCCGCAGAAGGCAGGTGGGAGCCCTGAATCGCCTTTTATCTCATGCAGAGTAAAACAGATGTCTACTGCCTCTCCAGGAACAACCTCAGTCCAGCTCGTGGGGTGCAGATGGAAGATCACTTCTCCATTTCTACCCGAGACGGCAAGATTGCCGCCGGTGCTGCCATCGGCAAATAGCGGGCCACCACCCCAAAAACCCTGTCCCAGTTCTGTGACGGTCCACGTATAAGCGACATTGGAGTCGTCTCCCGCAGAAGCCACTGTGGTCATCAATGCCACGAGAAGCAGGACCCCAATTAAAACAATTATCTTTCTCATCGGACTTTCTCCTTTCAAACGTTTTCATTCGAGAACCCAAAATACTTCCAGCAGTTTCTAAAACAATCACCCCCTTTCACCCCGACGCCCCGGCGCTCACCACAAGCAAGATGCCCCAGCCCCACTTCGAGACTCTTGATTGAATTCTTTGGGTATTCATCTTTCTATTTTTCCTCAGACGACATGCTTGTCAGGCGCGCACTGGGTCACTACCAGGCTCTCCGAGCAATCCAGATACCAACGACTAATGCCCAGATAGTGGTCAACCCCGCCAGGGCGGGAGAAAGGATGTCTGCGAAACTCCCCTTTTGGAGGAAGAAGAGGGGAACACCCCCGATCGCAAAGGTGAGGATTCCCAGGAGAAGCGCTGTCCACCCCAGCCCCTTGGGATAGACGACGCTGCGGACCATACCGATTCCCAGAAAGAAGATGCCAAGCCATTCGGTGAGATACGCCATGGCAACTACCTGGTGAATCATGACCCCGATGGCAACCCCATCAGTAAGCCCATCGGCAGTTGCTCTGGCAATCCCCGCCCTCAAGCTCATGTGGACCGTCCAAAGGGCAGTGCCAACGATGACTAAGTAGAAGCCCATCCGCACCCATCCGGCGCCGGCGTCAGTGATGGAGCGGTAGATTGCCGCCATACCCAGCATCATGCCCCACAGGCCTACCGGGCCGAAAAACCCCACTACCACGCGCTGAGTGCTGCCGCCGCCGTCCCGGAGGATGTCCAGGGTAGCGATAACAATGAGCAGGACGGCGCCGATGATGAACCCGAGACTACCAAGCCTTTGAACGGTATCTCCTTTGAAAATATCCTGTTGTTGTGACATGATGTACCTCCTTTACTGTAGTAGTTAGTGGATGTATGAAAGTCATAACTCGCTGTCGAGTACCAAAAGGCCCATATTCCTATCATTCATATTCTTGACCACTGACCCAGAAATTTGAGTTTCATTCCTCCATAGGCTTTTACCTCCGGTAGTGCATCCATCATTCTCGTAGCAGGGTCACGCCGATCACGGCTGGCATGATTAAAGGGGTAGCCGGTGGGACGCCGCCGCCCAGGCCGGCAAGCAGCCAGAACAGGTTCCATCCGATCGCCATCCAGCCCACCCACGGCGCCAGGAGGCCAGTGCGAATGATCCCTAATCCCATTCCGGCCACAGCCAGGAAATGGATCCGCTCAGCCACGCCAAATAAGCTGCTTGTCCAGGCTCGCAAGGGCTCATAGACCGCCGGCAGGCTACCTGTGCGCGCGGCTTCTTGCGCAGCCCAAAGCTCGACGTTCATACGGAAGGCCGAATAGAGAATAGCCAGGGTCGTAGCGAGAATAATCAGGGTGAAGGCCAGGACGGCGAGCTGCTCACCACCTGCGCGCGCCAGCAGCCAAGCGAGCAGGCCAATGCCCAGCAAATGAACGATCCAGCCAAGGATGAAAAAGAGGCTGAGCAGGCGAAAGGTGTCAGCATAGGGCGCCACCTGTGCCAACGAGCCTTGCAGCATGGCGGAAAATCCGGGTATCGTCCCGCTGGCGATGAGCATAATCGCGGCGAGCAGGAGGATGATCAGACTGCCAACAAGCAGGCTTCCCGCAATTCTTTCATCGGTCCAAAACGTCTGGTTCATAGTTTGGCTCGTATGATTTCTCCTGATGTTTAATCAACTAGCTCCGTCTTAATTTTCAGGTACGGATGCGATTGACGGAACGAATTGCACCATTGTCACTATTATTATGATGAAAAGAAAGTCCCAAAATCAAGAGACAATGTCCCCAATCATTGGGAAATTGCGGCTTCTTGCCGTTTGAGAGAGGAGTACATCTACTGGCAAGATGTGGCATCTAAACGTGTCTTGTGGGTAAACGCCAGTCCAGATTACGAACCACTCTTTTCAAAAGTGGGGGAATTGCGTCAGGATGATAAGAGGCACTTTTGGATAGAGAATTTTGAGACACAAGAGGACAATTGTGACATAGAAATAGATACGGGACAACTGAGTACCGGTGTCGAAATCCAGTTGCAGATGTCCCACAATGTCTAGTATAGGGAAATAAAAGAGAGATATCCTCTGTGTACATGAACCGAATCCGGATCAAACCGTACTTAGGAGGATACCTCATGTCCAAATCTAACATAGACAAGCAGTTAGCACAAGACCCATCAGGGACCCTGCATGCAGGAGTTGACCTTGCTTTGGAGAAGAATGTGGTGGTTGTGATCAACGAAAAGGCCCAACGACAGGATCATTTCAGTTTTCCACAAGACCGGGGAGGGTATGACTACTTTCTGCGGCGATTGGAAAGTCTACGCCAGAAACATCAAGCTGCCAAAGTGGTGGTGGCCATGGAGCCCACCAATTATTTCTGGAAGCTGTTGGCCAGAGAGTTGGAAGAGAAGCAGCATAGTTATCGCCTGGTGAATGCCTACACGGTCAAAAAGCATCGGGAAGGGGATCAACTCGATCGGTCCAAGGACGATCGGCGGGATGCGGCCCAGATCGCAGAGCTTTCTCGCAACGCCAAAACCACCCAAACCCAGCTCCAAAAGGGAGCCTATGAGGATTTGCGTCAGTATGCCAACCTATACCACCAGTTGATGCAATCCATCCGGCGAGAGAAAACCATCCTTTGGGGCTTAGTCGGGCAAGTCTTCCCGGAAATGGTCCGGGCTTTTAAGGATTTGGAGGGGGAAACCTACCAAGCGTTGTTAATGACCTGTGCCGCGGCAGCCGATATCCGCCAGATGTCGATGGATGCATTCCTTGCAAAGGTCCGGGCAGCTTACTCGGGAAAGAGGTTGTGTGTCTCGAAATTAAAACGTGTTTACCAACTGGCGGCCAGATCAATTGGTGTCACTGAGGGCATACAGGCCGTTCAATTGGCCATCCAGGTGCATCTTACCCACTTACAGGTCTTCGATACCCAGTAGGAGCGGGTGACCGGCGCCATGACGGGTCGGTTGTTCTCTCTACCCGAAGCTCTTTACCTACTCTCGTGTCCCTGCCTGAAGCCGACTTCTGCAGCTCTTTTTCTGGCGGAGGTGGGTGATCCACAGCGCTACCAAAAGGCTGCTCAATGGGTCAAATTAGCTGGGATCCAGCCTGTTCCCAACACATCCGGTAGGAAGCAGCGCAGTCGCACTCCCATGTCTCATCAGGGTCGCCCCCGCCTGCGAACACTGCTCTACTTCTCCTGCTTGCGCATGGTCCGGTACGATACCCGGTTTGCACAGCTCTATTCCGATTTGCAAAGGAGGAAAGACAACCCGCTCACCAAAATGCAGGCCCTGGGTGTGCTGATGAACAAACTGCTGCATGTCTGGTGGGCGCTCATCCAAAACCAGACCATTTACAACCCAGCCTTCGGCCAGTCCGTCTGAAGTTGACCTCTTGCCATTCCGCTCCAGCTGAACCGTTCGCCCTGGAAAATCGGCGCTGTTTGGCTACCCGGGGACACCGTACAACTCCTTGAGGCGCGTTAGTGACCTCGTTGTCAAGCCGGGTTGCCCCTGCCGCTTGGTCAAATCGGATAAAGTATGTGGAGGCCAGACCTCGGATGCACTAGGTCGATCCCAAGCATTCCGGCTGGGCATTCCGGGTAAACCGTGGTTGCCGCTCTTCAGGTTGAAGATTCGCTGGTTAGCTCTATATTTCCCGCACAGCCTTGCTTTATTCAAGGTGTCTTAGATATTCGTTATCGATGTACCAGAGATCCTTTACTTTTTCGCTATAGTATGCTTGACAATAGCAGAGGAGTATATACAATGATGGATAAGCGATTAAAAAGTGAGATCGCCCAGCTGGAACTGAGCGATCTCGGGCGTGGAAATCACGCCGGCTGCAGATCCCTTGAACTTTGACAGTCCTACCACCAGGATTATTAAGTCCGGCACTAAGTGCAGACTACGTCCTAAAGGGACG
>CAZAQS010000191.1:0-9338 GCA_964486825.1 uncultured Anaerolineaceae bacterium
CTTCGAGATAAAGGGAAGATACAGGCGGGGCAGAAGGTTTTGATCAATGGCGCCTCGGGCGGCGTGGGTACCTTTGCAGTGCAGATCGCCAAGGCATTCGGGGCTGAAGTCACGGCTGTGTGCAGCACGAGGAACATGGTAATGGCGCGCTCGATTGGCGCGGACCATGTCATTGATTACACACAAGGTGATTTCACCCAAAATGGAAAGCGTTATGATCTTATCCTTGCTGTAAACGGATACCACCCGCTTTCAGATTACCGGCGTGTCTTAAATCCCGAGGGATATTATGTCGCGACCGGAGGTTCCATGGCTCAAATTTTCCAGGGAATGCTCCTGGGACCGATCGTTTCGATGACCGGAGGCCAAACCATGGGCAATATGCTTGTAAAACCAAACCAGAATGACCTGGTTTTTATGAAAGAGCTCCTTGAAGCCGGGAAAGTAACCCCTGTGATCGATCGATGTTACCCGTTAAGCGAGGTTCCTGAAGCCTTCCGGTATCTTGGGGAAGGACACGCCCAGGGAAAAGTCGTCATCACTGTCGCAAATAACAACTAAACCTGGTAAACCGCTGCTCCTACCGCTGTGGAAAGCACATGCCAAATTCATGGACTCTGGCAAGGACAGCAAACGCAAGCCGGTGGATAATGGAGGAATGATCATGACGATACAAAGCAAGATCTGCCTGATTACGGGCGGTACCAATGGTATCGGGAAAAGTACAGCTCTGGGGCTCGCCCGAATGGGCGGGACTGTCGTAATTGTGGGGCGGAATGCTCAGAAAACTTCCCAGGTTGTTGAGGAAATCCGTACAGCCAGCGGGAATAACAAGGTCGACTCTCTGCTGGCGGATTTGTCGTCGCAGCAGGAAGTCCGGCACCTGGCAAATGAGTTCAAGAGCAGGTATTCGCACCTTCACGTCCTGGTCAACAATGCGGGTGGGTTCTTCATGAAGCGCCAGATCAGCGCGGATGGCATCGAAATGACTTTCGCACTCAATCATCTTGCTCCCTTCCTGCTGACCCATTTGCTCCTCGATACGATCAAAGCCAGCGCCCCAGCGCGGGTCATCAACGTGGCGTCGGCGGCGCATACCTCCGGTAAAATCGAGTTCGACAACCTTCAAGGCGAACGAACCTATACCCCCAAGGCGTATGACAATTCAAAACTCGCCAATATTCTGTTTACGATAGAGCTGGCCCGCCGCCTGAAAGGAACCGGGGTAACCGTCAATGCGCTGCATCCGGGCTTTGCTGCAACGGGTTTCGCCAAGAACAACGGTAAGGTCTTCGCCGCCCTGGTCAGCATCTTTGCGCCGCTCGTGGCGCGCTCGCCGGCAAAAGGCGCGCAAACCTCGGTCTATCTTGCCTCTTCCCCCGGCGTGGAGGGCGTTACGGGGAAGTATTTCTTCGACTCGCACGTGGTCCCGGCCGCGCCACAAGCCACCGATATGGCAATTGCCAGGAAATTATGGGACGCGAGCGCAGGGCTGGTTCACCTGGTGGACGGCCTGCCAGCCCCTCAAATGGCAGCCGTCCTTGCAGGCGAGAAAGCAGTACCGCGAATTTAGAAGAGCAGGGTCTCCGGCTATGAAAGCAGTAATTTGGACGAAATACGGGCCGGCGGATGCCCTCCAGCTCCAAGAGGTGGAAAAACCGGCCCCCAAAGCGGATGAGGTCCGCATAAAAATCCATGCGACAACCGTAACAGCAGGGGACTGCGAAATGCGGAGTCTGAATCTGCCTTTCTTTTTGGCGGTCCCCATGCGAGCCTATATAGGTCTAAGAAAACCCAAGAGGATAACCATCCTGGGACAGGAGCTGGCCGGGGAAATCGAATCGGTTGGAAAAGATGTAAAGCTGTTCAAGGTAGGCGACCCGGTTTTTGCGGCTACCGGTTTTGGCCTGGGTGCGTACGCCGAGTACAAATGTATGCCTGAAAGGCCCGCAGGGATGGAAGGTGTCCTGGCGCTGATGCCGGGCAATTTGACCCATGAGGAAGCCGCCGCCGTTCCCATCGGTGGGCTTGAAGCGCTGCATTTCCTTCGAAAAGGAAACATCCACGGCGGGCAAAAGGTCTTGATCAACGGTGCAGGAGGGAGCATCGGTACTTTTGCGGTCCAGCTCGCCAGGCACTTCGGGGCTGAAGTGACCGGCGTGGACAGCACGGGGAAGCTGGACATGCTGCGCTCGATCGGCGCACAGCACGTCATTGATTACACCCGGGAAGATTTCACCAAAAACGGCAAGACCTACGACCTTATTTTTGATGTGGTGGGCAAGAGTCCCTTTTCACGCAGCGTGAGATCACTCAAGCCAGATGGGCGCTATCTTTTAGCCAACCCCAGGCCGTCGCACATGGTTCGAGGACGGTGGATTTCGATGAGCAGCAGTAAGCGGGTAATATATGGTGCTGCCGGCCAAAGGACTGAGGACCTGCTTGCCCTCAAAGAGCTGATCGAGGCGGGGGTGATAAAACCGGTCATCGATAGGCGCTACACTTTGGAACAGGCCGCCGAAGCGCACAGGTATGTCGAAACAGGGAACAAAAAGGGAAGCGTCGTCATCACGGTGGTATAAACCCTCTACACCCTGTTGGAGATGAATGCTCCAGAAGGATATCTATATGAAAGCGATTGTGTACAACCAATACGGCTCACCAGATGTCCTGAAACTTGCAGAGGTGGAAAAACCTGCCCCCAAGGAGAATGAAGTGCTGATCAAGGTCTATGCGGTATCCGTAAATGGATCTGACGTGGAGGGACTAAGCGGCAAACCATTGTACGCCCGCTTCGGGGGGTTTCTAAAACCACGTAAAAAGATCCTCGGGTCTGATATCGCCGGGCGGGTCGAAGAGGTTGGGGTCCAGATCCGGCATTTCCGACCAGGGGATGAAGTATTTGGCGAGCTCTTGGGATATAAGGGTGGTTTTGCTGAGTATGCCTGTACTCCTGAAAAGGCACTGGCACATAAACCAGCCAGTATGACATTCGTGCAAGCAGCAGCCATCCCGCAGGGGGCAGTGATCGCCTTGCAGGGGATTCGTGACAAAGGCCAGGTCCAGCCGGGGCAAAAAGTATTGATCAATGGGGCCGGTGGCAGTGCAGGCACGTTTGCAGTGCAGCTTGCCAAATACTATGGGGCTGAGGTGACCGGAGTGGACAACACAGGCAAGATGGAATTTTTGCGCTCGCTTGGCGCCGACCATGTCATTGATTACACCTGGGAGGATTTCACCAAAACCGGAAAACAATATGACCTGATCCTTGATATTATCGCGCATCGTTCGGTTTTCGCCTACAAGCGGGCCCTCCGGCCCAACGGATGTTATTTCGTTGTCGGAGGTTCTGCAGCCACATTGTTCCAGACTTTGCTCCTGGGACCCTGGATCAGGAGAACCACGGGCAAGAAAATACGCATCCTGGCGGTCCATCAAAATCGAGAAGATTTGGTTTTTATCACCGAGCTTTTTGAAGCCGGCAAAGTTATCCCTGTAATCGACAGTCGGTATCCGTTAAGTGAAGTCCCCGAAGCGCTGCGGTATGTTGGAGAAGGACGCTCCAAAGGAAAAGTCGTCATTACGGTTGTATAAACTGCTTTAATACTTTGTGACAAGGGAGTCTACGATGCATGAATTTACCGTTTCTTGGCGTTTCTGGCTGTTATGGGTTTTAGCTTTTCTCGGTTTCCCGATTGGCGGGTTATTGGCAAGCCTCAGTGGCTCCGTAACCTCTCCGCTGCGCGCTGTCATCGCTGGCGCAGTAGCTGGCGCTGTCCTCGGGCTCGTTCAGTGGCTTGTACTCAGGTCACGACTTCCACTGCTGTCCATTGGGTGGGTCCTCGCCACCAGCGCCGGATTTGCAGTAGGGCTTGCCGTAAGTACTGCACTCCTGGGGAGTGAGACCGCTGGCAGTGTACTCTTGTGGCGAGGGGCCATTACGGGGTTGTTCGTCGGCGCCGCGCAGTTCCTTGTCCTTCAGCAAGTCCTGCCCATGCCTCAGTCGCTGGTCTGGGTTGGGGTTGTGGGGTTGGTGTGGGCACTGGGCTGGTTTGTCACCCGCAGCGCAGGTATTGACCTCAGCCAGAATTGGGCTGTATTTGGCGCCTCCGGCGCGTTAATTTTCCAGTTGGTGACCGGGATGGCTATATATTTGTTGATGCGTTCAGCCCAGGCTGTGAAATGATGCTTATCCCACTCACCGGCCTGCTGCTCATCATCGTTCCGATCGCGTTCAATGCAACCTTCTTGCTCTTGCAAAAATCGTTCGCATACCCGGATATCCTGCGCCAGCCCACGGAAATCATCCTGCAGCGTTTCAAGGAAGGCGGCACCCCTCTTCGCCGGCTCTGGTATGCCTTTGCATTTTCGGCTGTATTGTTCACACCCGTCCCGGTCCTGGTGCACCAGGTTTTCCAACCAGGGGTGCCCTGGTTCCTGGCGGTTGGAACGGTGATTGGCATCCTGGCGGGTGTATTCCAGGCGCTCGGGCTCATCCGCTGGCCTTTTCTGGTCCCATTCCTGGCTGATTTATACACAGCTCCAGATTCCAGCCAGGCCACGCGTGACAGCGCGGCCGTGACCTTCCAGGCTTTCCACCGTTACGCAGGTGTGGCCATTGGCGAGCACCTGGGCTTTATTTTCACCGGTACCTGGACAATTCTGCTGTGTTTCGCAATCATCCAAACTGGGGTTGTCCACCCGCTGTTTGGTTGGCTGGGCATCATACCCGCGCTTGGCGTGCTGGCGGGCGTGTTTGAGGAAGCGGGCTTTAAAGCCGCGGGTGCGATCAACGCCATCAGTTATATCTTGTGGTCGCTTTGGCTGGTTGCCTTGGGGACTGCTCTGCTGCTCCAGTAGGCGCGGGGAATGCGCATTTCTTTCTGGAATGACTTATCCCTCTCTCCCGCCTTTGCGAGGCGCTCTTTGCCGAAGCAATCTGATTGGATTTAACATAAGAGCGTTTTTTGCCGTAAGTGAAACGGTACAATCTACTCACCCATGAGATTGCGGCCAATCAGTGTTGTCCGATCTTTATCCGAAGGTCCGGGAGATCCTTTGGAAACTGGATAAATTCTAGGTATAATATAAAAATTGTTCGAAAACCCAAATTACGAACCAGGAGGGAATATGCCAACCTTACTTAACCCATACCTTGAATTCAAGGGGAACGCACGCCAGGCGATGGAATTTTACAAGTCTGTCTTTGGCGGCGAATTGAGGATGAACACCTTCAAAGAATACCACGCCTCTCAAGACCCGCGCGACGATGACAAGATCATGCACGCACAACCGGAAACCGAGAACGACCTCACGTTTATGGCTGCCGACACGATCGACGAGACGGAGTACAGGGCCGGGTCGAACTTCGCCATGTCGCTCAGCGGTGACGACCATTCAAAACTACAGAACTACTACGAGAAGCTTTCGGATGGGGGCATGGTGTTCGTACCTCTGGAGAAAGCCCCCTGGGGCGACACGTTCGGCATGTTCACCGACAGGTTTGGCGTTAAATGGATGGTGAACATCGCGGCTCAACCAGCGTAGCAGGATAGGCTCTTTTCTCGCCGGGACGGCCTGGCCACGGGCTTCTCTCTTTCCGCGCTTATGCCACCAGACGTCATCCTATCTGCACTGATCTCAGATCTCCCGCGGGAAGTACTCTGGGGAATCTTCGTCTTGTATCTGGGGGTCTCTTTATTTAAAACCTACCGGGATGAAATATTGCCTGCCAGGAAAGTCTACCAGAACGAAAAAAAGCGCCTGGAGCTACTCAAGCTGTGGTATGAAGTCCGGGCCCTGGCAGGAAATGACCTGGTCGTCGGTCCACCTGCGCACTTGATCGAGCCCTTACCACCACGCGTCCGGACCTCTATGGTGGACCCCTTTGCCTGGATCTCCCCCCAGAGGAGATCCCGCTTCTTGCTCATCTCCTTCACGGTCACGGTCTTGTTTTCTGTGGCAATGAGCGTCATAAGCATGCCTTTGAGTACAGCAGCTGCTCCCTATGGCATGGTCAGCCTCGAATTCGCTAGAAATGCCCTCGCTGCCGAAGCTATCCTGCAGTCCTGGTCCCCGGATTTGATCCCGAGGGCAATTCTCGTAACTGCGCTCGATTTTTTATTTATCCTTGCCTATATCACTGCCTTTGGCCTGGCGTGCTCCTGGGTGGCCGACCGGCTGCAGCCCTATTCCCGGTTTTGGTCAAACCTGGGCCTCGTAAGCAGAAGTGGGATCATTGCGGCAGGTGTATTGGACGCCGTTGAAAATGTGGCCCTGCTCCAGGTACTGTTTGGGAACGTGTCACCTTTTTGGATCAGGATATCCTTTTTAAGCGCTTCCATCAAATTTGTCCTGATCTCCATTGCGTTGATCTATATGATATTCGGGTTCGCATTTATCATGATGCGAAAGGTGGCTGCGCGGCCTGCCTGATACGCTGGGGATATGAATTCGGCTGCCCTGGTCTCGACGCCTCTACAGTGTTACTGACGTGCGGCGCCCGGTATCCTGGATAATCGTGCGCGGGTCGCGCTTCAGCTGCGTGTAGCTAACCAAGACGGCATTATCGCGCTCACGGTACGGGCACCAGCTGGCGGTGATCACCTTCCTGGTAACCTTCCTAAACCGATCATGAAACAAACATACCAGCGTTGGATTTGCGAGCTGCCAGGATTGGCTACACACATGGGATATAAATCGTGAAAATTGGGACCCATAATCTCCCTGTTCAACTGACCCAATTCATCGGCCGGCAGCGGGAATTGGCCGATCTTGAGCGCTTGATGGCTGATACGCGGCTTATTACCCTGACAGGTCCGGGCGGCTGCGGTAAAACGCGCCTGGCCATGCAGTTTGCTAATACGGTAAGCGGCAGTTTTCAGGATGGAGTATGGTTGGCTGAGCTTTCACCACTCCGCGATCCAACGTTTGTGCCGCTGCTCTTGACGAAGATCCTCGATATCCCCCTCAGACCGGAGCAGCCTGCGATTGAGTCTCTGCTGGATCATTTGCAATCGAAAGAGATCCTTTTGATATTGGACAACGGTGAGCACCTGATCGCCGGCTGCGCCCAACTGGTGGGCCAGTTACTGTCGCAGACCGCTGCACTGCGGATTCTCGTAACCAGTCGCGAGCCGGTCGCGATTGTCGGAGAAATGGTTTATCCTGTCCCCGGACTTGCCTTGCCCCCGGCTGGCGCAGGGATCGCAGGCGACCCGCGGGATTTAATGCAGTACGATGCCGTTCGCCTGTTCGTCGAGCGGACACGCTCTTTATTGCCAAACTTTACAATAACGCCTGCAAACGGAATTAACCAGTGCACACTCCCATGTATTATCGCTCCAGGAAATCTTGACCCGTCTCGATGACCGTTTCGCTTTGCTTATCTCAAGACAGCGCAGCGGGCTGGACCCGCGTCATCGTACCCTGCGCCTCGCCATTGACTGGAGCTACGAATTGCTCTCTCCTCCGGAGCAAGTCATGCTGCGCCGGCTGTCAGTCTTTGCCGGGGGATGTTCTCTCGCAGCTACAGAAGTCGTTTGCGCCGGAGATGGGCTTGAGCGGGACCAGATGCTCGGGTTGCTGTCGTCGCTGGTGAACAAATCGCTGGTTGTGGCCCACACACTCCTGCGGGATGAATCCCGCTATTCTTTGCTGGAGACAATCCGGCAGTATGGGCAAGAGAAGTTAACCAGTTCTGGCGAATGGTTCGTTATACGCGACCGGCACCTGCAGTTCTTCCTCGGGTTATCCGAGGAGTCAGATACAAAGCTCAGGGGGGAATACCAACAACAGTGGCTGGACCGGCTCGAAATTGAATATGATAATATTCGCACAGCCCTTGCCTGGGCTGTCGAGGGTGGACGCCTGGATAACAGTCGAGTGAGTGCGGGCTTGCGGATCACGACCAGCCTCTACCAATTCTGGCGTATTCGTGATTATATAGAAGAAGGGCTGGGCTGGTCCAGGCAGCTATTTGCCGAGGCGAACGATGAAATTTCTGCCGTCGTCCAGGCGAAAGCCCTGCTCTTTGCCTCCTTAATGGCCGGGATAAGAGGCCAGACCGGGGATCAAATGAGATATGCAGAAGATGCCGTGCGCTTAGGCGAAGCAGCAGGAGAGGAAGGCAAGCAGGCTCTTACCCTTGCGCTGGGGGCACAGAGTTATGCTGCCCGAAAAGCTGGGGACGATCAAACCGCGTTCTCTCTTGCCCTGCGTGAGGTTCAATTGCTCCGCCAGGTGGGAGACGTATACCAGTTAGGCCTGAGTCTGAGTCTGAACAGCTTTTTTGCTATGTCGATGGGTAAATATGCTCAGGCGCGTGCCATGCTGGATGAAGCCCTCCCCTTGCTCCGGGATGCGGGGGATCCATACCGCATCGCCATGGCTCTCAACTACGCGGGCGATCTGGCCCGCTGTGAGCGGAATTACCAGCAGGCACAAACCGCATATGAGGAGATCATCTCCCTGCTGCGTGCGATCGATGCCTTTCGCGACCTGGCCTCCACTTTACACAATCTGGGACATGCCTGCCTGCATCTGGATGATATCCAGCGAGCTAAAGCATTGTTCAGCGAAAGCATGGCGTTACACCAGGAACAGGGGAACCGCCCGGGGATGGCTGAATGCCTCCTCGGTTTCGCCGCGCTGGCTGTTGTCGCGGGTTTACCGGCTGCAGGCGCGCGTTTGCTCTCTGCCGCGGCGGCAATTGGCGGGCAGCCCATCACGTCCGAATGGGCCGCCACCCGCATAGAATACGAACATTACCTGGAACTAGCTCGCGCCGGTTTGACGCAGATGGCCTTTCAGGCAGAGCAATCGTCAGGGCAGGGATTGTCTCTTGAACAGGCAGTCGTCTATGCTCAGGATGTGGCTCGTAGAGTGGTCGCTGCCCAGCAGACGCGCCAACAACTGGGTCAATTAACCCCTCGTGAGGTTGAAGTTGCCGTGCTCATTGCCCAGGCCAAATCAAATTCGGAGATAGCAGCAGAGTTGGTAATAAGCAAGCGCACCGTCGAATCTCATATTGCCAGCATACGTTCCAAGCTGGGATTCACCGCACGCCCTCAGATAGTGCGCTGGGCGATTGAAAGCGGTCTGCTGAAGGTGAGCGAGTGACTTCGCTCTGAAGCCAAGAAACCCCCTTTGCATTCAGTGAAACATAGATTGGAAATCCGTGCGTATATCCGTGCAGGCACGGATGTGGCTGCCAGCTATTGCTGCTATAGTGAGGATGTCTCTAGTACCAACCGGAACGCAAATTCCAACTTATATAGAAAGCGATTATGAAATGAAAGCAATTGTAGCCTCTAAATATGGTCCACCGGAAGTTCTGC
>CAZAQS010000192.1:0-9337 GCA_964486825.1 uncultured Anaerolineaceae bacterium
CGAAGATTCCTTGAACAAAGATCTTCGTCTTTACTGAGGCTTGGGCAATACCCGTGCCTTGATCGAGCGTTCTTAATTTCCCGTACTAGGTTTACTGCATGGGCAGGTTGTAGTGGATGCGGTTGATTGCCAGGGCCAGGTCGTGCGATAGGTCCACCACCGTCAGGAAGGGGAGACTTGCGAACGCTACCGTTTGGGGGATGCTGTTTGTTTGCACCAAGCTCCGCAAACCGTAATTCTCATGCAGCTCGCTGAGCCGCTCCAGCGCGATCTCCCGGCACAGGTTATGAGAAACAGCCACGTGGACCTCCTGGATGCCTTTTTCACCCACCAGTCGTTTCACCAGGGAATGGATCGACCCGCCGCTACTGACCATATCGTCCAGGACGATGGCTGTCCGCTTGCCAGTGAAGTCACCGATCACCTCTTCGATGACGGCTTCTTCCGGGCGCGGCCGGTATTTGGAGGCGATGGCCGCGCTCAGGTCCAGCTCCCGCGCCACGCGCGTGACCAGCTTGGCTGCGCCGGCGTCTGGCGCCACCAGCACAACGTCTTCCCGGTTCCGGTAGGCCTGGAAGCTCTCCACAAACATAGACAGCGCCTCCAGACGCACCACAGGGATATGATCGTAGAAGCCCTGTACCTGCTGGCTGTGGGGATGCCAGGTGATCAGCCTGTCGATCCCGGCCTGAATGCTCAGGTCGGCCATCAGGTTGGCTGTGGTGGGCTCCCGCTCGAAGCGGGTTGGTTTATCCTGGCGGGCGTAGGCCAGGTAAGGTAGCACGGCTGTGATATGGTTAGCGCCCCATTCCCGCAAGGCGCGCACGGCAATCAGGAAGGCCATATAATTTTGATCGATCGGCCGCCTGGAGCCCGGATCGAGCAGCGCCTGGAACAGGAAGACGTCAAACCCGTTCACGTCGATCCCCAATCGCACGTAAGTCTCAGAATCGGAAAACTCCCCTTCCAGGTCTTCGATGAAGGTGGGCTCCTCCTCGCCCGGCAGGGGATCACCCAGGTTTTCCCGGTAGGCCTCGAAGACCTTTCTCGCCATGCCAGAACCCGAACGGCAGGCAGCGATCAACATCGGCCCGCGCGGCGAGGCCGTGCGCGGGGCATATCGCTTGACAAATTTATCATTGGATCGTTCTTGCATAGCTAACCTTTCGTTATGCCAGCCACTTTTTCCCCATCGCGTGTCCATTATAAACTTTTTGGGCCACAGATTACAATCCACAGATTGCGCAGATGGGGAAATAGAATCCACGGATTACACAGACGAACGAAGATGAGAGGAGAAGCAAAAAGCAGCCTTGCTTAACCGGTAAGTATCTTAATATCTTAATAGTTCTGCATGAAAACTTGTGATATAATGCAAGAATAAAGGATTTCTAATGGCCTATACTGAGATCGTCGAGCAATACGATCGGGAGTTAACTCCATCAGAAGAGCGCTTGTATCGAGAGTTCGTTTACAACAAACAAGCGTTGGCATACATGACGGCTGCAGAGGTCGCTGCGCTTGTGGGGGTCCATGAATCTACAGTTGTACGGCTAGCCCAAAAACTTGGATATAAAGGATATCGCGATTTAAGGATCAGCTTGAGAGAAGAGCTGAACGAAAAGGAGAATGCCGTTGAGCGTCTGCGCCAACGGATAGCTCGTTCTCATGAACTTACTACTTTGGTAGCAGATGAAATCCGGGCGCTTGAAGAGCTCTTAGTCAGTGTGTCCCAGGAAGAAATCGACTCGGCTGCTCGTGCCATCATTCCTGCTCACCAGGTCTACCTGTTTGCGTGGGGGCATGCATCTTCTCTGGTTGAATATTTAGACCGGCGCTTAAGACGTTCGAAGAAAGAAACGGTGGACCTGAGAAAGCAAGGAAGAGACCTGGCTGAAAACTTGCTGACGCTTGGTTCCAATGATGTCCTGGTTGCTTTTGCATTCCATATTAAGCCACCCAGTTTGGAGACTCTTCTCCGTTATTCTAAATCTGTTGGAGCAACGACTGTCCTAATCAGTGATAATCTTGGTCCCCTGGTCCGGCCAAAACCAGATATCTTGATGGCTGCCCGGCATAGCGCCAAGCACGAGCTCCTTGGATTGAGCGTGCCCATGACGATCACAAACGCCCTGGTCCTGAGCATTGCAGAATTAGATGGTGGCCGGACCTTCGAAGCATTGGAATATTTGGAAGGTCTGCTAAGAAGATTTGACCGGTCCCCATAAAGAACCCAAAATTATTAAGGGGAAAAACCATGTTGGATCAAAAAGCTAAAAAAATGAGAACCCTGTTAGCGGAAAAGGAACTGGTAATTGGGGTTGGCGCACGGGATGCATTGGAAGCGAAGCTGATCGAACAGGCAGGTTTTGATTTTGTCTGGTCCAGCAGCCTGGCAGTGTCTGCTTCCTATGCCGTGCCAGATGCAAATTTGATTTCCATGAACCAGTACCTGGCTGCTGCACGCTCTATGAACGAAGTGATCGAGATTCCCATTATTGCTGATTGCGATACAGGTTACGGAAATGCCAATAACGTAATCTATACGGTCAAGCTTTTCGAGGAAGCAGGCATAGCTGGGATAAGCATCGAAGATAAAAAATTTCCTAAGGACAATAGCCTGCTTGCGGGTGGGCGCCAGGAATTAGCGACCATAGAAGAATTCGCTGGGAAAATTCGGGCGGCGAAGGACACGCAAAAAAGCGACCAGTTTTTCGTTATTGCCAGAGTGGAAGCGCTGATAGCAGGCTGGGGACAGGAAGAAGCCCTAAAACGATCCTACCGTTATGTAGAAGCTGGCGCTGATTGCGTCATGATTCACTCAAAATCCAAAACCCCGGATGAGATCGTCGAATTTATCAAGCAGTGGAATGGAGCGGCGCCTTTGATGTTGGTGCCCACCACCTACCCTAGCCTGAGTGAAGAGCAAATCAAGGCATTAGGTAAGGTCAAAATTAGTGTATATGCAAACCAGCTGCTGAGAGTGTCGGTAAAATCTCAGGAAACACTCCTCGAAGAGATCAAGCGAGCAGGCGGCATCCATACCTGCGAGGACCTGATGGCGCCGGTTTCCCGGATTTTCGAGCTCCAAGGGGTTCCAGATATGAAAGCCAGAGAGAAAAAATACCTCCTGGCTGAGGATTCCGGTTGATGGGGGGCATGAAAATTGGCTTCATTGGATTTGGCGAAGTAGGCTCCATATTTTCTCGCGCCATGGAAAAAAATGGAGCAAAAATACTTGTGTATGATACTCTGCTTCACTCCGGTAAAGGTGAGGAAATCATCAATGATAGGGTACAAGGGGGGGAAAGTACAATTTGCAGCACGATCGAAGAGCTAGTAACAAATAGTGATTACATTGTTGCTACTGTAACAACACAGTCTGCGAGAGCCGTAGCAAATGAAGCAGTTAAATATTTAATACCTGGACAGACCTATATCGATCTTAATTCCACATCTCCTCAGGTAAAAGTGGAGTTGGCAGAAATTATTTCCTCCTCGGGGGCGGATTTTGTGGAAGGTGCTATCTTAGGGGCGGTAGGGGCTACGGGGGTAGATACGCAACTCTTAACGGCCGGAGAGAAGGGCAAAGAAGTCACTGGCCTGCTCAATCAATTAGGATTGAATGCCTCTTTCTATTCCACAGAAATTGGCAAAGCAGCAGTGTTCAAGATGTTAAGGGGTATTTTTTCCAAGGGTTTAGAGGCCCTTCTCTTGGAAGTATTGGTCGCTGGTAAGAAAGCCTCCATCGACAAGGATTTGTGGCAGGATATCGCCAGATTTATGACGGATAATCCGTTTGAAGTGGTGGCTTCCAATTGGATAAAAAGTCACGCGTTAGCCTACGAGAGGCGCTACTGGGAGGTGACCCAGATTGTGGAGACGATGAAGGAGTTAGGAGTGGACCCCATCATGGCTTCAGCGACGGAGACCTTGTTTAAACGGTCCCTCTCTCTCGGGCTATCGGACGCTTTTTCGCATAAGCCAGATTCATACGAGGAGGTGGTGGATTATATATGGAAAAAATTAGAAGGTGAGACGCTTGATCACCAATGACTACACTCCGTAATAACTGACCAATTGTTTATTCGCCCTATATTGTCGAGGAGGAAGTATGAAAACCAACAGGAAAGTGATATTGGTGCTAACAGTATTGCTTGCAGTTGTATTGGCTGCTTGCCAAACTACCCCTGAAACGCCTGCTCCGGTCAGCCCAGCAGATACACCGGTTGTTCCCGCTGACACACCCGTACCACAGGAGCCTGAGCCGGAAGAGACCGGCGGATTTGTGGTTCCGGAGGAGCTTCGGGGAACTGAAATCGTCATCTACTCCTCTTTCCCCGACGAGCAAATTGCAGAATGGGCTGAGCCCTTCACTGCCCTGACGGGGATAAGAGTGCTGAATGTCGTGATTTCTTCTGGTGAAGGATTGAGCAGGATTAGAGCTGAGGCAGCAAATCCCCAGGCTGACTTTTGGTTGAGCGTCAGAGGCGCTCTCTTGCAGGACGCTCTGGAAAACGATCCGCCTCTGATCATCGAATACAAACCTAGAACGGTGGATGAGATTGCCCCTATTTACCAATATCCTGACAGCACCTTCTTTACGGGAGTAGGAACCTACCCGCTGGTGATCTTTTACAATGAGCCGGTTCTTCAGGAAATAGGTTTGGATGTTCCTGAAACCTATGAGGACTTGCTAGATCCCCAGTATCGTGGCCAGATCCTGATGCCCCATCCAGGCACCTCGGGTACCGCTTTTTCCGCCATTACCACCTGGCTGCAAATCTATGGCGAGGAGGAAGGGTGGGCGTATATTCGAAGCCTGGCGCAAAATGTCGACCAGTTTACCCGCAGTGGTCGGGCTCCTCAGAACCTGGTAGCGCAGGGAGAATATCCGATCGGGATTGGTTTCTTCGATGCGGTATATTACCTTGGTGTAGAGGGCTATCCAATCGTCGCCGTATTCCCTACACCGCTTTTTGGCGAGCCATTTTCCGCCCAGGTCGTAGCAGGCGCTCGAAACGAAGAGGGAGCAAAACTATTCTTTGATTACCTGCTGACCACGGAAGCCCAAGAGGTCTTACCCCGCTATGGCACCTATCCCGTCCGGGATGACGTACCGCCGCCTGAGGGTTACCCGCCTCTTTCGGAGTTAGACGTGTTCGATTACGACTGGGAGCACTGGGGTTCCCTGCGGGATGAAATTCTCGACCGGTTCATCGCAGAGACACAAGTCGAGATCCCAGACGAATAAAATCTGAGCGACGCTTATCCATCTATCACTTCACCACTTTTTATGAGTGGTGAAGTGAGGATGGAGCGGCCTGTGCTTGGAAGACCAGCCCTTCGAACGTACTACTTACTATCTGTAAAGATAGAGAGGTAAACCATGAGTGGTGTACAGATAAAAAAGACCTCAGGTTCAGTGGGTACTTTCGGTCGCCGCCTGTCCAGGTTGAAACAACAGCCCTTGATTATCGGTACCCTTCTGATTTTGCTCCTGATCCTGATTACATTCATCCTATACCCGATCTACCAGATCATGTTCGAGAGTTTCCGCTTTGAAGGTAGACTCTCTCTAGGAAACTACCAGCGCTTTTTCACCAGCCGCTATTTTCTCCATACGCTCTATAATACGCTTACGATCAGTTTCCTGGCCACCCTGGGGGCGGTTTTGCTCGGGTTTATTTTCGCCTTTGGCGTCACCCGAACGTCGATGCCGGGTAAAAAGTTCTTCATGCTGGTCTCTATCCTCCCACTGATCACGCCGCCTTTCTTTGCCGCTTTTGCCTTCATCCTACTTCTCGGAAGGCAAGGGCTCTTCAATCAAGTTTTGTATAGCCTGTTTGGGATTCGTTGGATCATCTATGGCTGGCACGGCGTCATCCTGGCGCAAGTGATTACCCTGTTTCCGATTGCATTCCTGAACCTCACCGCCGCTTTGAGCAGCATCGATCCGCGGCTTGAAGAGGCAGCGGAAGACCTGGGGGGTAGTTTTTGGTACGTTATGCGCAAGGTAACCCTACCCCTGCTTACACCGGCCTTCTTCAGCTCGGCCCTGTTGATCCTGATGTTCAACCTGAGTGCATTCGGTATTCCGGCGATCTTAGCCGGGAACAACCTCTTCTGGAGAGATGCGAGTATGCTGGCGCCGGAGGCCTTCTTCCAGATCCTTGGCTTCTTTAACTGGGGTATGGGGGCTACCCTGGCAGTCATCCTGCTGATCCCCAGCCTATTGCTGTTTATCTTTCAGGGCTGGTATATTCCCCGGCGTTCCTATATCACCGTGAGCGGTATCCCGACCGCCTTTGCTTCCCGCCCGTCGCCCCGCTCGGCCCAACTGGTCATCTTTCTCATCTGCACTGTAACCGCCCTGCTGGTCTTAAGCCTGTACGTGGTCATTTTCGCGGGCGCGGTGACCCAGACCTGGGGAGTCAACTACGCCCTGACCGACCGGCATATCAACCTGATGTTCAGGGTAGGCAGCGATTCGATCCGCAACAGCCTGTTCCTCAGCATCGGCGGAGGGCTGATCGCCGCCAGCCTGGGCGCTCTGATCGCTTTCGTGCTCATGCGTTGGCGTTTTCCAGGCCGGCAAGGTTTCTCGTTCGTGGCCATGCTTCCGTATGCGTTACCGGGGACAGCAATTGGGCTGGGATTCGCAGCCGGGTTCAACACCGCCCCGCTCTTGCTGACCGGCACGTGGATGATCATCCTTGTGGATTACGCAATCCGCCGGATGCCCTTCGGCATCGAGAGTAGTAAATCGGCCCTCTCGCAGATCGATATCAGCCTGGAAGAGGCGGCTGCAGATATGGGCGCTAACTGGCCGGTCGTCTTCCGGCGCATCACCATGCCGCTGCTGCGCCCTACCTTTGTGGCTGCTTTTGTCTTTTGTTTTATCAAGTCGATGACCGATATTACCTCGGTGATCTTCCTTGTCTCGCCGCGCTGGAAGGTGATGTCGGTTGATATCTATAACTATATCAGCGCCGGCAGGATGGGTGCGGCAGCGTCTATGTCTGCCCTGATGGTTTTACTGATCATCGCTCTGCTGGCTGTGGTGTGGAAGATTAGTGGTTTGGGTTATAAGATCTTCAAGCTGTAACATGGTCAGGTAACCAATGAGCTTATTCTTTGATCAATTAATCTGTTTGATTTCTCCAGGTCAATTTGGAGGTCTAAACGATGACGATATTAGCTGACGTTCAAACCGCGCCGGTACGGTTCGTAGATGTTACCAAGCGCTTTGGAGATCTAACTGCCGTCAATAAGCTGAACCTGGTTGCGGCGCAGGGGAAGATCACGACCTTGTTAGGCCCATCAGGCTGTGGAAAGACGACTTCTTTACGGATCCTGGCTGGCTTTCATTTGCCAGATGAAGGGGAGGTTTTCGTCGGAGATGAAAGGATAACCGATCTGCCAGCCTACAGGCGTCCTACCCGGACCGTATTCCAGAACTACGCCCTCTTCCCACATATGAAAGTTTTCGATAATGTGGCATTTGGCCTGCAGATCCAAAAAGCATCCAGGGCGGAGCAGAGGAAACGGGTGGAAGATGCTCTCCGAGTGGTAGGTCTGGAGGGATTGGGAGATCGCCAACCTGGCCAGCTCTCTGGAGGCCAGCAGCAGCGCGTAGCATTGGCAAGAGCCCTGGTCACACGCCCAAAGGTATTGCTCCTTGATGAACCGCTTAGCAACCTGGATGCCCGCCTGCGATTGACCATGCGGGAGGAAATCCGGCGCCTTCAGCAAAGACTGAAGATTACGGTAGTTTATGTAACTCACGATCAGGAGGAGGCGCTCAGCCTTTCAGACATCGTGGCGGTCATGAACCTTGGGAACTTGCTCCAGATCGGCACACCATTCGATGTATATGAACGCCCCGCCACCCGGTTTGTCGCCCAGTTTTTAGGCTTGAGCAACTTTTTAACGGCAGAAATAATCGAATCAAGAGATGATCATGCTACCGTGCGGATATCCGATTACACTGTCGATGTGCAGACGCGGAAAGCCTACCCGGCAGGAGAGCGTGTGTTGATCTCGGTGAGACCAGAAAACCTTCTGATTACCGCCCCAGACGAGCAGCTGAAGGGCTTGAAGGGGAAGGTGCTCTCCGCCAGCTATTTAGGCGCTGTGGCTCGCTATCATGTGAAGATCGAAGGTCAGGAGGATGAGATCATCGTTGATGAGCATGCACCAATCGGCCAGCGCATCCACCAGGATGGTGAGGATATCCTTATTCAATTGCGCCCTGAACGAGGCTTCATCTTAGAAGAGTAAAGCTTGCCGCCTCTTTTCCTTGCGGCGCTGTAAACCCTAACCCATGCTTTATAATCAATGAGTAGCCTGGCGCTCGCACTGGTCCTGACCTCCTCTGTCCTACATGCTTTATGGAACCTTCTCATGAAGCGGGCGGGGAATAGCACCGGTGTTGTTTTCGTCTGGATGGTTTCTACCCTATCGGGCGTGGTGTATGCACCCATCGCGATCACCGTCCTGCTCTTGCAAAAACCATCCCTGGGCGTCGAAGAATTCTTCTTTATCGGTGGCAGCGCTGTCCTTCATATCGCGTATCACCTGATGCTTACCCAGGGATACCGCATCGGCGACCTCTCGTTGGTATACCCGCTCGCCAGGGGCACCGGGCCAATGCTATCTACGGCGGCAGCCATCATTCTCTTTAAAGAGCAGCCGACCGTGATCGCTATTGCTGGAACTGTGCTGATCGGCCTGGGGGTGATCGTGATCAGCGGGGGCAAACAGCGACAGAGCGGGCATAATTCTTACCGTTCCATTTCTTATGCGCTTCTCACAGGCCTCTGCATCGCAATGTATACCTTGTGGGATAAGTATGCCGTTGGAGAGCTGCTGATTTTACCGATTATTTTTACGTGGGTCTCGAGCCTGTATCGCTCGCTGTTCTTGAGCGCCTTCGCGATTAAGGAAAGGCCTCAAGCGGTCCGGATATGGCGTGAGCACCGCTTTGAAATTTTAGGTGTGGCTGTGCTCAGCCCACTTTCTTATTTCCTTATCCTGGTAGCATTGGTTTTCTCTCCCGTAAGTTATATCGCACCAGCCAGGGAGCTGAGCATCCTGATCGGCGTGGCGCTGGGCTCGCGCCTGCTGCTGGAAGGGGATACGGCGCGCCGTTTGCTGGCTGCCGGCTCGATCATGATGGGGGTCATTTTCCTGGCCGTAGGGTAATCCGAATTTGCCATACCGCTTGCATTCGGATTGATCACTAAGCGAAGTATTCCTTCATTTCCTGGAGAAAAGGATACGATCCGGGAGATACCTTCGCCGATGTGATCAGCCTGTCGGGCGACTCGGTGTC
>CAZAQS010000193.1:0-9277 GCA_964486825.1 uncultured Anaerolineaceae bacterium
AGCACAAAAGCCTGCGCTTACCAGGCGTCATCGGCGGTCACAAGTGGATCGCCCGGACCCCTGCTATTGCCGCTGGTCTCACCGATCATATTTGGAGTGTTAAGGAACTGTTGTTATTTCAGATACCACCACCTGCCTGGAAGCCCAAACACCGAGGAAGACGTTCTCAGGCTGAAAAAGCGCTCATTGCCAGGTGGTGCACATGACCACGTTTTATTGTGGAGCTACCGGACCGGTGAGGTCAGGTGGGGGATATGCTAAAATTACACTGCCAGATGGCATTCTTATCAGGGGAACATATTCGATAGAGAAAGGAAGACTCCCTATGAAGCTGGGATTTTTTTCTGTTGCATTGCCAGGCAATACGCTCGAAGAAGCTGCTCGATGGGGATCCGAGAGCGGCTTTCAAGCCATCGAGATTCCCTGTTGGCCGCGTGAAAAAGCCACCCGCCGTTATGCAGGGGTCACGCATATCGATGTAACTACGCTGGATAAGCCCGGGGCCCGGGAAATACGCGCCATGCTGGATGGACACGGGCTGGTGATCTCAGCTCTCGGCTATTACCCTAACCCCCTGCACGAGGATGCTGAGCATAGAGAGATCGTAATTGGGCATTTGAAAAAAGTGATCCAGGCTGCGGCTATGCTGGAAGTTCCCGTGGTAGGTACTTTCATAGGTAAGGACAGGCATAAAACCGTGCCGCAAAACCTGGAAGACTTTGCCAGGATCTGGCCTCCGATCGTTAAGTTTGCTAAAGAATACGATGTCAAGCTGGCGATCGAGAATTGCCCGATGATCTTTTCTTTCGACGAATGGCCCGGCGGCAATAACCTGGCTTCTTCACCGGGCATCTGGCGCCAGATGTGGGAGATCATCCCCGATGAAAACTTTGGCTTGAACCTGGACCCCTCGCACCTGATCCTGCAGATGATCGATTACGAGCGCGTCATCCGGGAATTCAGCTCCAAGATCTTTCACGTACATGCCAAAGATTTGCATATCGACCGCGAAGGATTGTACAACAATGGCGTCCTTTCGCAGGGTATGGGCTGGCAGATCCCGCGCCTGCCCGGCCTGGGGGACGTCGATTGGCGCAAGTTCATTGCTGCCCTCATCGCGGCCGGATATGATGGTGTCGTCAGCATCGAACACGAGGACCGCGACTTCGAAGGCGACGAACAGCTCGTCAAGCGCGGTTTTTACCTGGCCCGGGATGTCTTAAGACCCTATATACACTGATAGCTGGGGGCTCAAATCATGTTAGCCGCTTTGTATGAATGATTTGTTCAAACCGGGGAAGTACTTCTGGATGCGTTGTTTTTAACCGTATAGACGGGCAGGAGCGGTAAGGCTGCGTAGGCGCCTCCGACGATCAGGGCGTTTTTCCCAAGCTCTGAGGGCTGGAGGTTAACCGGCCGAAGCAGGGATGTACCGATCAGCCTCTGGATGGAGGGGATAATGCTCGTCCATTTCCAATCGCTCGGGCCTCCCAGGACGATCATTTCCGGGTCGAGCATCACGGAAATATTGCAGATTACGATCGTCAGGATATTTACCAGCTCGTTGTATACCACCAGCGCCGCCTGGTCCTCTTCCTCTGCCAGGGCCAGGATCTCTCGGGTTTGGACCTGGCTTCCACCCTGGCTGAATAGTTCTGCAAGCCTGGAGGCCGGGTAACGTTGCGCCACCAATTGGGCGGTCCGGGTCAGGCCTTCTCGCCCCACCCGGCTTTCCAGGTTACCGATCTTGCCCATGTTATCCCTCAGCACGTTGACATCGGTTAGAAAGTACCCCACCTCCCCGGCTGCATGGGTGGCCCCTCGATAGAGATGGCTATCGATGATGACGCCAGCCCCAATCCCGGTTCCGACGCTCACGAAAACCATATTCTTGTTTACCGAACGTCCCGCCCCTTTCCAGAACTCCCCCAGGGCTGCCAGATTGACGTCATTTTCTACCAGGGTGGCGATATGAAATTCTCTTTCTAGGATCTGTTTGATGGGCAGATCGTTCCAGGACAGGCTGGGCGCCCATTCGATCAATCCTGTTTCCACGTCCACGATCGATGGAGCGCCGATCACGATGGCCTGGATGGGGACTTGCGAGGGATTGGTCTCCAAAAGGCAGCGGATCAGGCCGGTGAGCTCTCGAATTGATTGGTCGGAATCGGATGAGGAGAGCTGTTGCACCTGGCTGGAAAGGATATTTCCCGCCAGGTCCGTGACGGCTGCGTAGGCCTCCGTAAGCCGCAGGTCTACCGTCAGGATTGAGCTGAACTGGGTGTTGAACTCCAGGGTGATGGAGGGGCGACCTGCTCCGGCTGCTGAACGCTGCCCGCTCTCTTTTACGAGGTTCCTCTGGATGAGGTGATCTACCACTCTCCCCACCGTGGAAGGGCTCATGCCCAGCAGGCGTGCGATTTCCGCCCGAGAGATGGGCTGTAAATTTCTTATCGTATTGGCGATCTCGAGGTAGGCTTCGTGCGTGTTTGGCGCCATCTATTGCTGCCGTCCCTGAATAAGTTCATTTGAAATTAATTCTTCCCATACAACTTAATTCTATAGCGGTTTTCCGCCTTGTCAAGCCTTAATATTTCCTGGAATGGTCTTGATTTTGTTCGAAAAGACGATATAATTATACAGAATGAAATTAAAGGCCGGGGGTTTCCTATCGGCCTACAAGCCCAACAGACATACCCTTTTTCGATTACAACCGTATAGGAGGCAATCACATGGCACCTCAAGGAAAGGTAAAAGTCGGGATTATTGGTTCTCAATTCGAAGCCGATATCCATGCCGAGTCGTTCCGCATCATGCCCGAGGAAGCTGAAGTCGTTGCGGTGGCATCCCCGACGCCGGGAAATGCTGAAAAGCTGGCCAAAAAATACGACATCCCCAACGTGTACACGGATTACCGCGAGATGCTCAAACAGCCAGATATCGAGATGGTCACCATCACTGCGCCCAATAAGCTCCACGCCCAGATGACCGTAGATATCGCTAACGCCGGCAAACACGTGGTCTGTGAGAAACCTTTATGCATGACCCTGGAAGAGGCGGATTGGATGATCGAGACCTGCAACAAGCAGGGTGTGCTGCTCCTGTATGCCGAGGAGCTGTTTTTCACTCCCAAGTATGTCAAGGCCAAGGAGATGGCGGACCAGGGCGCCTTCGGCAATGTATACATGGTAAAGCAGAGCGAGAAGCATTTCGGACCCCACGCTCCCTGGTTCTGGGACGTTGACCAATCCGGCGGCGGCGTTTTCATGGATATGGGTTGCCATGGGATTGCCTTCGTGTACTGGTTCCTGGACCGTCCGAAACTCAAAAGCGTGACCGCTCAAATGGGCACCTACGTCCACGGTGACATCACCAAGGGCGACGACAACAGCATCTGCATCCTGGAGTTCGAGAACGGCGCGGTTGGCCTTGTTGAAGATAGCTGGGCCAGGCGGGGCGGCATGGATGACCGCATCGAAGTATACGGCAGCGAAGGGGTCACCTACGCCAACCTGCATATGGGCAACGCTTTACAGACCTATAGTGAGAAGGGCTATGGGTACGCAGTCGAGAAGGCTCCCTCCACCATGGGTTGGACCTACCCGGTCTTTGAAGAGCTATGGAACTACGGTTTCCCCCAGGAGATGGCCCACTTCGCACGCTGCGTGCGTGGCAAAGAGACTCCTCAGGCCACCGGCGAGGATGGACGCTTTGTCCAGGAAGTTCTTTACGCAGGCTACCAGTCCGCCGGCCTCGGTCAAAGGATAGACATGCCCTTCCGGCCAAAGGGAGTCGAGAAACCCATCGACCTGTGGTTCGACCCGCTGCGTTAAGCGATCCATGCCAGACACCTCACCCCTGCCTGTTTACCAGGACATCATGAACCAGGGCGCCGCACTTCAGCAAGCGCTCGAGTTCCAGTTAGGGGAAGGCTGGCTTGCCTTGGGTAGAGCCGCCGAAGCCATCCTGAATGCCAGGCATGTTACCATTGCCTCAATCGGCGCTTCCTACTCTGCCAGCCTGCCTTTTCTCTATCGCATGCAAGCGGACGGTAAGCGAGCCGGTCTTGTAGATGCTTCCGAGCTGCTCCATTACACTCACTCCCTGGCTGGACCTGGTTCTGTCTATATCCTGGTCTCCAGATCCGGAGAAACCATCGAGATCGTGCGCTTACTGGATGTCTTGAAGGGGCGAGGTGCTTCGATCATTGGTATAACAAACGAGGCGGAGAGCCCACTGGCCCGCCTGGCGGACATTTCCCTCCTGTTGGGCTCTCCCCGTGATAACCTGATTGCCATCCAAACCTATTCGACCACATTGCTCATATTTTACCTGCTGGCTGAGCTGGTCTTGGGCGACCCCCACCTGCCCGATTTAAAAAGCTCCGTTGAGAAGCAAACAGGTCTGGTAAAATCTAATCTGGATGAATATAGCCGGACCAGTAAAGGATGGGTAAATCAATTTCGTCCGTATGGTGGGATTAATCTTCACGCTCGAGGGGCCTCACGAGCCTCCGCCAACCAGGCTACTCTGCTTTTCCACGAAATGGCCCGCTTCCCGGCTTCGGCCTGGACGGTGGGAGAATTTCGCCATGGCCCGTGGGAGGTCATCGATGAGCAAATCTGTGCCTTTGTCTTCATGTCCAATGACCAGACTCAAGAGCTGAACCAGGCTTTCGCCGAAGACCTGGCAGAGCTGGGCGGTCAGGTACACTTGATCTCATCCACGATGTTAAAATCTGTTCCAGGGAATATTTCAATCTTACCAGTCCCAGAAGTAGACCCGTTCGTAGCGCCGCTATTGGAGATCATACCTTTGCAGTTTTTCATATTTGAATTCTCACTCTGGCGTGGGCTGACTCCCGGGGTTTTCCGCGCTTCGACCCCTATTACGTTAACAGAAAAAGGCCATCTAAAAAAATCCTGATCCGGAGAAATCTATCGGACGATGCTCTTTGTTCACGAAAATGCCTGATGTTGAAAGGAGGTGGTGTAAGTACGAATTGATGAGGTAGGGAAATTCATTCCGATTTACTGATTAACTTACCACACCTATATATGATAGAGGAGGAGAAACAAGATGGACAAAATTCGTTCGAGATCCCTGATTGCAGTCCTGCTGGTGTTTGCAATCCTGCTGGCTGCCTGTGCTCAACAGCCTACCCCTGCTGCTCCAGTTGAACCAGCACCGGCTGAACCGGTTGCACCCGAACAAGAAGAGCCCGAACCCGCCGCCCCCGCTACCAGCCAGCGGCGAGTGATCGGTGTCTCCAACAGCTTCGTCGGCTCGGAGTGGCGGGCCCAGATGATCGATAATATGCAGCGAGTCGCTGAAGAGCTGAATATCGAGCTGATCATCGAGAGCGCCGACACCGATATCCAGGGCCAGATCCAGCAGATCAACAACCTGATGAACCGGGGCGTAGAGGCCATCATCATCAACCCAGGCGACCAGCAGGCCTTGAACCCCACCCTGGAAGAAGCTGTTGACCAGGGCATCGTGGTGATCGCCGTTGACCAACAGATCTCTGCCCAAGGCGTCTACAACGTCGTCATCGACCAGAAGGAATGGGCCATGATTAGCGCTGAATGGCTGTTCGAGAGGCTGGGCGGCGAGGGGGATGTGACCCTGATCGAAGGCTTCGTGGGCCACCCTGCCAATGAAGACCGCATGGATGGTGTAGACGAGGTATTGTCTCAATACCCCAATATCAACGTCGTGGGTCGCGATACCGGCCAATGGGACCCGGCTACCGCTCAAAGAGTGGCGGCTAACTTCCTGGCATCCCTGCCCAATATCGATGGTATGTGGACCCAGGATGGTATGGCGGAAGGCCAGCTCCTGGCAGTCAAGGCTGCTAACCCCAACCCGTGGCCTGAAGTCGTCGGTGAAGCCCGCGCCAGCTTCCTGCGCACCTGGAAGCAGACCATCGAAGAGGAGCCTGACTTCGAGACGGTCGGCGTGATCAACCCGCCCGGCGTGGGCGCAGATGGCCTGCGCATCGCCTGGTTGCTGTTGAACGGCCGGGAAGTAGATGAATCGCAGTTGACCGGGCCCTTCGGCAATTCCCTGTATATGCCCATTCCAGGCGTTGTAACCAATGAGAATCTGGATGAGTGGCTGGCCCAGATCGAAGGGTTGCCCGATTCCTATACCCTGGACGGAATGATCACCCAGGAACAGGCTGAAGGCTTCATGAGATAAACCTATGGAAACTTCTCTCATCTCCCAGAATATCGTCAAACGGTACGCCGGCGTTGTCGCGCTGGCGGACGGTAACCTCGAAGCCTTATCAGGCCAGGTAGTGGCCTTGATCGGCGCCAATGGGAGTGGGAAAAGCACGCTGTGTAAGATCATCATGGGAGTAGCTGCTCCAGATGCGGGGCAGCTACTCCTGAACGGCGAACCGGTATCCTTCCAAAGGCCGCATGAGGCTCTCCAAAAAGGTATCGCCGCCGTTTACCAGGACCTCAGTTTGATCCCCACGTTGAGCGTGGCGGAAAATATCTGGCTCAACCACGAACCTTTATCCACCGGATTTTTTGTCAACCACAAGGAAACCGAGCGCCGCACCCAGCAACTGATCGACCTCTTTAGTGGTACCGTCAGCCGCTCCCTGACACCGGAAGCCCTGGTTTCCTCCCTATCCCCCGACGAGCAGCAGATCGTTGAAATCCTGAAAGCGCTCAGCTTCGATCCCAAGATTATCATCCTGGATGAGGCCACCGCCAGCCTGGATAACCGCCAGGTGGCCTGCCTGTTCGACCTGATCGAGCATTGGAAGCAGCAGGATCGCGTCATCATCTTCATTTCTCACCGCATGAATGAAATTTTGCGCATATCCGACCGAGTGACCGTGTTGAGAAACGGCAGAACGGTTGCAAGTCACGCCGCCAGCGAAGTGAACGAGCGCATGCTGGTGGAGTTGATGGCCGAGCGGGAGAAGATCGAGCAAGCCGAGCAATTTACTGGGGTACTTACCGGCGTTGAACAGGAAAGTCGACCGGTGCTGTTAGATGTAAAGAACCTGGAGACCTCCAAGATTAAGGACGTCAGCTTTTCCGTGCAAGAAGGCGAGATATTGGGCATCGGCGGATTGCAGGGCCAGGGTCAGACGGACTTATTGAAGGCCATTTTTGGCGCCATCCCGTATTCCGGTGAGGTGCTTGTTGCCGGGCAAGCGTTGCAGGCTCGCCACCCCCGCCAGGCCATGCGGCGCGGGGTTGCCTTCGTCCCCGGCGACCGGGCCCGGGAGGGGTTATTATTCCGCACGACCATCTTCGAAAACTTGCTCCTTCCCAACTGGGGCAGGTATGGCTTTCCACTGCGATTACGCCCCGCCCACCAGGCTGCCTTGCAGACGACTCGCTCATTGAATGTCGTCATGGATCACATTAACATGCCGGTCAGCAGCCTGAGTGGTGGAAACGCCCAGAAAATCGTTATCGGCAAGTGGCTGCAACGCAACCCCAGGCTACTCTTGCTCAATGACCCCACCAAGGGCGTGGACGTCAGCGCCAAAGGCGAGTTCTACGAGCTGCTCAAGGAGCTCCAGGCGAAAGGAACGGCGATCGTGTTTTATAGCAGCGACGACGAAGAGCTGGTTGGTTTATGCCAGCGGGTACTGGTCATGTATGATGGCAAGCTGCATAAGGAGCTGAGAGGCTCCAGGTTGACGCTCTCGAACCTGGTGGCAGCCAGCCTGAATACCGGGGAGGCAAACTGAGCATGGTCAGCACGTATGCCTTGAAGTACCGCCAGTATATCAGCCGCAATACCTTCTTGTTTCCGCTGGTGCTGCTCGTGTTGGTGTTGATCGCCAACTACTCGGTCCAGCCGAATATGTTCACGCCTCGCGTACTGAACGCCAACCTGCGCTCCTTCATGCCGCTGATCTTCCTGGCTGTCTCGCAAACCCTGGTCATCCTGTCTGGCAGCATCGACCTCTCGGTGGGCACGATGATGTCCTTGTCAGCTGCTTTTATGGTTACCCGGCTATCGAACGATGCCAGCGCGTCAGCCTTTTGGCCGGTCCTGGCCCAGGGAATCGGGATTGGCTTGATCGCCGGCGCCGTGAACGGTATCTGCGTTTCTTTTATCCGCCTGCCTGCCTTCGTAACCACCTACGCCACCAGCTATGTTTTTGCCGGTGTGGCGCTGTGGGTGCTGCCCAGGCCGGGCGGGTTCCTGCCTGCTGAGCTGGTCAGGAGCTACCGTGGGTCGATCCCATTCAATATCCCTCTGGGGATCTATATTATCCTGGGGCTTTTGCTCCTGTGGACCATCGTGCGCAGGACCCGCTACGGGTATTTCCTGTATGCCATCGGCGGCAACGAGCGCTCGGCTTTTACCAGCGGCGTTCCCGTAAACTGGCATCGCTTTTTCACTCATATGCTCGCCGGAGGAATTGCCGGCGTCGCAGCCCTGTTCTTGATCCTGAATACCGGGTCCAGTGACGCCCGCATCGGGAACTCAATGACTCTGGACTCGATCGTTGCTGTCGTGCTGGGCGGTACAGCCATGAGCGGAGGCATCGGCGGTATCGCCGGCTCCATCATGGGCGTCCTGGCGCTGGGTTTCATCCGCAATATCGTCTCCTTTGCAAACGTGTTTACATGGTACCAACCGCTGGTGGACGCCTCGATCATTTTACTGGCCTTGCTGTCCCCGGGCTTTGGCGCCCTGGTTCGAAGCCAGGTGCAACAATTTAAGTCAGGTAAAACGTAATGAATGTCAACATGCCAGACGCCACCCCCCTGTCCAGGAGTTTTGGGTTACAACGGAAGCTTACCCCTCCCCTGGTTGCCTTCCTGATCGCGGTCATGTTGTTCCTGTTAAGCTCCTTCCTCTTCCCACAGACAGGCCTCCAGCCTCTGCTCGACCGGGGATTGAATATCCTGCGCATCTCCGCATTCCTGGGGATCATCGCCGCCGGGCAGACCCTCGTCATCCTGAGTGGCGGTGAGGGCATCGATCTTTCCGTCGGCACGACGGTTACCCTGGGTGCCATGGTGGCAGCCGTGGTGGCAAACCGGCAGGATAGCATGGTCTTAGCAGCTCTCCTGGCTGCCGTGGGGGCCGGCTTGATCATTGGACTGATCAACGGGATTGGCGTGGCCAAGCTTAGAGTACATCCCCTTGTCATGACCCTCGGAATGGCCGGGGTTACGGCAGGGGCGATGTTGGCAATCTATCAAGGCCAGGTACAGGGCGGCGCCAGCCCGATGATGCTCAGGTTGATCTCCTATCCGGTATTTATGGGCCTTTCCGGTGCGGT
>CAZAQS010000194.1:0-9271 GCA_964486825.1 uncultured Anaerolineaceae bacterium
AAGGCTTTATCGGCGGGATGGAGCTATGCAACGCTTTTACAGAGCTTAACGACCCGCTCGACCAGGAGGCGCGCTTCCTGGAAATGGGCCGGGATTACGAGGCCGAGGACGAAGAGCGGCACCCGGTGGATGAGGATTACCTGAGGGCCATGCGCTACGGTATGCCCCCCAACGGCGGTTTTGGGTTGGGGATCGATCGCCTGACGATGCTGTTCACCGACCGGCACAGCATTCGCGAAGTGATCCTGTTCCCGCACCTGAGGGCACGCGAAGAGTAGAGAAGACTCTTCTAGCAATCTCCGATCAGGCGCCTTTCCATTCAGCTTTACGCTTTTCTACAAACGCGGACATGCCTTCTTTCTGGTCCTGGCTGGCAAAGAGCAGGTAGAAAGAACGGCGCTCATCCTTCAAGCCATCGCTGAGGAAGGATTCGAAGGCGTGGTTGACGGCTTCTTTCCCCAGGCGCACGGCCAAAGGCGCCCGTTCGGCGATTTGGGAGGCCAGCTCGAGGGCCTCTTCGAGATAGCGTTCAACCGGCACGACGCGGTTGACCAGGCCATGTTGCATGGCCTCTTCGGCTGACAGGGTGCGGTTGTTGAGCACCATTTCCATGGCGATGGCTTTCCCAACCGCTTTGGTCAGACGTTGCGTCCCTCCGGCCCCGGGGATGACCCCGATGTTGATCTCCGGCTGCCCGAAACGAGCGCTCTCGGATGCCACGATCATGTCACAGGACATGGCCAGCTCATTCCCACCCCCCAGGCACCAACCGGATACGGCCGCGATGACTGGCTTTTTGACCTGACGCAGGCGGTCGAAGCGAGAGATATTATCGCGCAAGAGCATATCTACGGCAGAAGCCTGGGCCATCTCCTTAATGTCTGCGCCTGCGGCGAAGGCGCGCTCGCTGCCTGTGATCACAATGCAACCTATACCAGGCTCAGAGTCAAAGGCTTCCAGGGCGCTCATCAGCTCCTCCATCAGAGTGGCGTTGAGAGCGTTCAGGGCCTGGGGCCGGTTCAGGCGCACCAGGCCGACCCGGTTGTGGGTCTCGGTCAGGATGGTTTCATAGGATGTCATGGCATTCTCCGTAAGTCGAACAGGGTAGGGTCTTTATCCTTCCACTCCCGGCAACGCGCTGCGAATTTGGGCCAGGTGTGTTTCAGCATACTCGTAGCAAAGCTCAACCCACCACTGGAAGGTGCGCTTTCCAAACCAGGGATGGTGGCCGGTACGGTTCCATACCGAAGCGTCGTGCGGGTCCAGATCACCCAGGACCTGTTTCTGGGCGCCGGCAAACCTATCCAGGATTGCCGGCCAGGGCTCATCGGCCCGGTAGTGGTCTTCCTGCCAGGCTTCGTCGTCAAACAAGTCGAAGTACGGGTCATCTTCATCCAAGATCTGCGCCAGGCGAGCGGATAAGGCCTGCACCTGAATATCGCGCAGGTGGGACAGGGTGCGGTGGGGGCTGGAAAGACCCGATGCAGGCGAGGCATGCAAGTCCGAGGCGGGAAAGGATTCGAGCGCCTGCCTCAGCTGAGGTACGATTGCCAGGGAGCTGGCAATTAATTCTGTGCGGTATTCGTAAAGCTCTTTCATATCCGATAGCTATTCCCCACTAACCATAAGTAGATGGATCCCAACCATTCAGCCCGCCGGAGGCTCCCCCCGAGGTCCACTCCCGTCCATGCCCTCTAACCCCAACAACCAGCCGCTGTGTACCGGGATGACCTGCCCGGTGATATGAGCTGCGGCCGGGCGGCTCAAGAAGAGCACCAGCTCGGCTACCTCTCGAGGGGTGGTAGTTGTAAGAGGACCGTTTTCAAGCTGGTCCTGCCTACGGGGTCCAGCGCAGACCATATTGACACGGATATTATACGCTGCAAACTCCTGAGCTGCTTCCCGGCTCAAGCCCGCCAGGCCAGAGTTGCTGGCCAGGTAGGCGAAGCGATCGTGTAGGCCATGCGCTCGCGCGGTAGTCCAGCCGATATTTACCATGACCCCGCCACCCTGCTCTCGCATCGCCCGCCCGGCGGTCTGCATCAGGTAGAAGGCGCCGCTCAGATTTACGTCCAGGGTCCTTTGCCAGTCCCATTCATCCATCTCCAGGATGGTAGCGCGCGGCTTGACGTTGGCATGGTTCACCAGGATATCCAGCCGGCCCCAATCTTCAAGCACTTCTTCCACCAGGGCGCGGGCAGGCAAGCGCTTGGCGATATCAAAGACGTATGCCTTGACCTGCCCAGCTGACTTTTTAACCAGCGCCACGGTCTCATCCAGGTTGATGGGGGTGATATCGTTGACGGCCAAGATGGCGCTCTGACGGGCAAAGGCCTGGGTGACTGCCCGGCCTGCGCCGCGCCCCGCTCCGGTTACCAGCACCACCTTGCCTTCGAATTCTGCCATGAACCCTCCTGCCTCTCCAGGCTTTTAGGCGATCAATGCTCGCAAATGGGGATCACCCCTGGATTGGTCTTACCGTTCAAAGGCAAGCCCAGGTAGGGTGACGGGTCGTAGGTATTCTCGATCTCGAGCTCATTTCTGAAGCGGCCGTTCCCATTATCGCGAACGACGGAGAAATGCAGGTGAACGCCGGTGGGGTTGCCAGGAGTACCAGAATAGTTTCCCTGGTAGCCCAGCAGCGTTCCGGCTTCCACATAAACCTCGTAGACTCCGGCGGGGAAATCTGGCGCGATAAACGAAACGCCCTGCTCGTCTGCCATATGCGTGTAATAGGTCCAGATCTGGCGCCCAGGCTGCAAGGGATCATCCGGGATGCGGATGATGAGGGAAGATTTCCAATCGCTCTCCCGGGTCAGGTAGCCGGAGTAGGCCGCCAGGACGGGGGTTTCGCCCAGCCCTTCCCCTCCGAAGATATCGATACCGGAATGGCGGTGGCCGGGCCGGAAGGAATCATCCCACAGGAAACCCGCCAGGCCATGGGTAGGCAGCAGGAAAGGCGCCTCTCCACAGCGCTCTCCGGCTTGCCAGGCCCATTCCGGATGGCTCTCGGAGTTGCGGAGCCAGCGCAAGACGGTCGCAGAGCGGTTGACACGCGAGCCGCCAAATTGGGAATACAGGTAGACGGCTGCCACGACCAGTAACACCAGGATGGGAAGCAGCAGGCGCAGGAAACGCGAGCCGGAGGACCGCCGGTGATAATCGGACGGTTGAGACGGGTAATTTACAGGCATCTTCAGAGGCTTTTTGGTCCGCCCGGGCCAGAATTGGTGGACACGTCCGGATGCAGGTCGGTCACTTTTGCTCTACTGACACGCAGGATATCCTGTGGGTTGAGCCGCAGCAGGGCGTTCTCCGCCCCTCCTCCGGCATAGACGTAGGGGTGCTCCAATACGCGGCGGTCGAGAAGGGTTGGGAGAGCCTCGATGTGGCCAAAGGGAGGCATAGCACCCACTTCATAGCCGGAGATTTGTAGGACAGTGGCGGGATCGGCCAGCTTGACACGCTTTCGTCCCACGTTATAGAGCTGGGCGATGGACCGCCGCTCGATGACCTTCTGCCCACTGGAGATGGACAAGACCGGCGAACCATTCACCAGGAATAAGATGGATTTGACGATCCGCTCCGGCTTCGTCCGTACCGCCTGTGCGGCGGCTTCTACGGTTGGGGTGGGCACGGTCAGCTGCAGGATTTCCCCCGGGACGGCGTGCTGTTTCATATACTCTAGCAGGTCAGCCGGGGTTAGTTTCGCTTCGTTCGTCATTTTCCTGCACCCGGAACTGGTTGATATGGGCCAGGTCGTCTTCCCGGTGGTCGGCCACGAAAAGCACCACCTTGCCGTTGGTCATGAGCTGGAGCTGTTTTCCAGCCTCACGCCCTTGGGGCGAAGACATGGCCTGGAAGGTAGCCTGGGAATTCTCAAAATATAACTCGTGGATAAAGGAGTAGTTGAAATCGCCGTACAGGATATTCTCGATATGGCAACTGGTCTCTCTGATCAGGCCGGGCATCTTTTCGGCCAGGTGCAGAAACTTCGGCCATTCACCCTCAAAGGCCATCCGGTCGGCAGGGGTTTCGACGAGGATCACTAATTTGTGCATTTGAACTCCTTCACATCCAAATTATACCCTGCCCGCTGCCGCCTCCGCAGCGGGCAGGCCTTCATAAATTTGTCTTCTTGAAATGTTTGTGGTATCATAGCGCCATCTTGGAGTATAGGTAAAAAATGGAAGATAAAATCACAATCATCGAAGGACCGCCTCCTACCTTCGAGGAGGTGGAAGAGAGTTGGGCATTGGGCCTGAACGAGAGCCCATACCTGGCAGATATTGCCGTAACTCGACTGCGCACCTTCAACGGACCGGCGCTCGTAGAGCGCTGCCACCGGGCCTGGCGCAACCAACAGGCGATCCACCTGGAATTCCGGGAATCAGATGGCCTGGAGCAGCGCGCCCCCATCGTGGCCGCCCGTTATGTAGAAACTGAGGATGGCGATGTGTTGATCCTGTGGGTCCGGATTGCCAACGAAGATGCGGAAATCGAGCTGGATTACGAGGACGATAGCGAGGATGATGACGAGCTGGATACGGATTTCCCACTCGGCCCATCCGACTGGTCCCTGTAATAAAAAGCCTTATCAGAAGATATCCCCCATGCTCTGCATGCATGGGGGTTTTCTTTTTTATTAAGCCTGAAAAATATGCTACACTTCTAACGAATTCAACCAACAGGGAGGCAAAATGTCACCTTCAGACACAATTATGGTGGATATCCAGCACGGTGTGATGGCGCTTACCCTCAACCGGCCGAAAGCGAATGCCTTCAACTTCGAGATGATCGAGGCGCTGCAAACGGGGCTGAAGCAGGCCGGGCGCGACCCGGGGGTGCGCTGCGTGTTGCTGACCGGTAGCGGAAACGTCTTCAGCGCGGGCCAGGACGTCAAAGATTTCCAGCAAGCGGAGGGGGAATCCTTCCGGGGGCACCTGCAGCGCACGTACAACCCACTGATCCTTCAAATCCGCAGGCTGGAGAAACCCGTCTTGGCTGCCATCAACGGCTCGGTGGCGGGGGCGGGTTTGGGGATTGCCCTGGCTTGCGACCTGCGGGTGGCTGCCGATAACGCCCGCCTGATCGTCGGGTTCCTGGGCATCGGCTTAGCGCCCGATTCGGCCGTGTCCCTATTCTTACCCTTGCTGGCAGGGCTGGGAAGGGCTACCGAGCATGCCTTCACCAACCAGCCCATCTCGGCAGAACAGGCGCTGCGTTGGGGCCTGGTGAACCGGGTCGTGCCGGCTGCCGAGCTCGAACAGAGCTCGCGGGAGATGGCCGAAAGCCTGGCCCAGGGACCGGTGCATGCCATGGGACTGGCCAAGCGAGCTTTCAATAAGGCGCTGTTGGGAAACCTGGAGCAGGTGTTGGATTACGAGGCGCATACCCAGGACATCGCCGGGAAAGGCGCCGAGCATAAGGAGGGGGTAGCGGCGTTTTTAGAGAAGCGCTCGCCGCGCTACCTGGAAGTCGACTGAGGCAGGCCCCTAAATCACCAGGTCGCCGCCGCGGTAGTAAATGGCGGCCGCGGCCAGGAGCACCAGCACCGCACCCAGGCCCACGCTGGCCATAACGATCTCGCGAGTCTCGCGCCGGTCGGTGATGGACTGGTAGGGGGAATAACCTCTTAGCTCGAGCACGGGTCCGGCCAGGAAGGTAAACAGGGCCCCCCCGATCAGCCCACCGATATGGCCCCAGTTGTCAATACCGGGAGACAGGCCGATGACCAGGTTGATCACGGCGATGGTAACGATCTGCGACAGGGCGCGCTGGGCCATGCCTGAGAACATATCCTTGTTGCGGTACAGGAAGACTGCCTGAGCGCCGATCAGCCCGAAGATGGCGGTCGAGGAGCCGAGCGAAGGGTTGGGAGAAAAGATGAAAGAAAAGATATTGCCAGCGAAACCGGCCAGGAAGTATAGGGCGATAAAGCGCCCGCGCCCGAAGTGACGCTCCAGGCCCGGCCCAAAGATATACAAGGCGTACATGTTGAAGGCAATATGCATTAGGCTGCCATGCAGGAACATGGGGGTGATCAGTCGCCAATACTCCCCCTCGATGATCCACTGGTTGACTTTCATCCCCAATAAGGCAGGCAGGTCCTGGCCGGTCAAGAACCCGCTGGCCTCTTGCAGGATATATATGATGAGCGTGACAACCAGGAGGGTATAGGTTACGACAGGCCTGCCAGGCGGCGGCCGGCTGGGGATCCAATCCCGCGTGGGGGGGGCCGGCTGCCGGTATCCCCCTCCGGCTTCGTGCGGTTCTTCCGGATAATCGTTTTCGTAATCACGTAGGCTCATAAGGTCACTTTTCTGGGGTGTACCCGGTGCTGCTCGGCGTTGATAATGGCCAGGATATTATCGACGGTGTCATCCAGGCGGTGCTCGCGGTTGACGAGCACGTAATCGAACTCGTCCAGGCGGTTGAACTCCCGGCGCGCCATGGCGATGCGCATGCTGATCTCTTCATGGGAGTCTGTATCCCGGGCTTTGAGCCGCTTGACCAGCTCTTCCTCGTCCCGGGTGGTCAAGAAGATCAGCAAGGCTTCCGGGCAGAGCTTGCGGATGGTGGAGGCGCCTTGTACATCCAGGCGCATGATAACGATCCTATGGCTGTCCAGGGCTTGCCGCACCTGCGACTTGGGGATGCCTTTATAGTCGTTATAGACATAGGCGAACTCCAACAGCTCATCCGCCTCGATCATGCTGGCAAACTCCTCGTGGGAGACGAAAAAATAATCCCGGCCATGGACTTCGTTGGAGCGCGGGGGGCGTGTGGTGGCGGTTACGACAAAGTAGAAGGGCAGGTTGCGCTCTTTCATGCGTTGGATGACCGTGTCCTTTCCAACGCCGGAAGGGCCGGAGATAACGATCAAGAGGGAAGGAGTGCTATTTTGGGAGAAGGGCAGGAAGTCTTTCATAGGCCTTTTGTGGATAGATTATAATTGCCCCGATCAAACAGATCGCCAGCATTTGGAGTTGTAGTATGCCGACTTATGAATACCGCTGCATAAATTGTAACCGACGTTTTTCGGTATTTATGACCTATCGCGAATACGATCAAAAAACTGTTACCTGTCCTCGCTGCTCGAGCGAGCGGGTGCAGAGGCGCATCGGCCGGATTCGGGTTGCCCGCTCTGAGGAGAGCCGCCTGGAAAACCTGGCCGACCCCTCCGCCCTGGAAGGCCTGGAGGATGACCCACGCGCCCTGGGCAGGATGATGCGCCAGATGAGCGGGGAGATGGGCGAGGACATGGGCCCCGAGTTCGACGAGGTGATCGACCGGCTGGAAGCGGGGCAGTCGCCTGAGGAGATCGAAGAGTCGCTTCCGGATATGGGAGACTCAGGCGGGATGGACGACGAGGTCGATTTCTAAAGCCTATACTTAGGAAACATAAGGCCAGCGGCTTTATGTTTTCCCTTTTAACCGCTCCAGCACGATACGGCCGATTTCCTCCTGGACCTGCTCCGGGGGTCGTTCTGCGTCCACGATCACCCAACGCTGGGGGTTCGCCCTGGCCAGGGCCATGTAACCGCGCCGGACGCGCTGGTAAAACTCCAGCTCGAGGGTATCCAGGCGATTGAGGTCGCCTCCCTGCATGCGCCGGCGCAGCCCCTCTTCCACATCCAAATCCAGCAGCAAAGTCAGGTCCGGCTTCAGCCGGCAGGTCGCAAAGGCCAGCAGCACGTTTAGCTGTTCCAGGTCCAGCTCACGCCCGTAGCCCTGGTAAGCCAGGGTAGAGTCGCCGTAGCGGTCGCTGATGACGACGCCGCCAGCTTCCAGGTGCGGCAGGATCACTTCAGAGACGAGCTGGGCCCGGGCGGCCAGGAACAGCAGGCTTTCCGTGCGGGCCTGCATGGCGGTATTGCCCTGGTCGGACAGGATCAAGCGGATCTGGTCCCCGATCTGGGTGCCGCCCGGCTCGCGGGTGGTCAAGACATTATAGCCGGCCCCTGCCAGAAGCCTGGCCAGGGCCGGGATTTGAGTGGTCTTCCCGCTGCCCTCAGAGCCTTCAAAGGTGATAAACATGCCTGAGCTCTTATTCCCGGAAGATGCGCACCCGTCGCTGAGGTTCCTTCCCGTAGGAATGGGAGGTCAGGTTGGCCTGGCGCGCCATTTGGTGCTGCAAGCGGCGGATGTAGGCCTTCGCCGGCGGCAGCTCGACCCAGCGCTCGCCGTTCAGCACGGCGTCGATGGCGGCCTGGGTCTCGTTCAAGGCCGGGTCGCCGGTTTCCTCCTGGAAAGAGTCCGAGCCAGCCAGTTCGAACAGGTCGCCCAGGAACTGCTGCATCTGGTTGATGGTATTGGCGCGCAGCACGTAGATCGGCATGCCGCGGTTCTCAGCGTCCGAGATGGGGCGCTGGCGTTTGCGGTAGTAGGAGCGCAAGGTCACCAGGACGTCAGCCTGGCCCACGTCGTCCACCATGATAGCCGGGACCCCCAGGCGCTTGGAGGCCTGGGCCAGCCGGTTGCGGGCCACGCCATAAGGGTAAATCCGGACAGCTTTTTGACCGGGGCGGCCTTCCGCCTGGGCGGGGGTAGGGGCCTCGGTTTGGTCGCCGGCCGGTTGGGTCCTTCCAAAGGCGGAGCGAGGCTGCGAACGGGCGTAATCCGGCTTACCATCCCCGTTGCCCTGGCGGCGGAAGCCGGGTGTGGTCGCCACGCGGGCAGCGGGAGCGGCCCGCTCGACCTTGATCTGCCCGTCCTCGTCGCGTGAGCGGATCTCGGGGGGTAGCGGGTAGCCGCGCAGGAGCGAATCGACCGCGTCGCCCACGTCCTGGTGGATCGCCAGGCGATCGCGGGTCTGGATCTCGATGAGCATATCGAAGGTGGGCGGTGAGCGGCGCTCGAGCACGGTCTTCTGCGTACCACGCCGGCGGGCCTCTTCATCCGAAAGCGTAACCGACTCGATGCCACCGACCAGGTCTGACAGGGTCGGGTTGAGCAGCAGGTTCTCCAGCGTATTTCCGTGGGCCGTGCCGATCAACTGCACGCCGCGCTCGTTGATGGTGCGGGCGGCAGCGGCTTCCAGCTCGCGCCCGATCTCATCGATGACGATCACCTCGGGGTTATGGTTTTCCACGGCCTCGATCATCACCTCGTGCTGCAAGGAAGGCATGGAGACCTGCATGCGGCGGGCGCGCCCGACCGCTGGATGGGGCACGTCTCCGTCACCCCCGATCTCGTTGGATGTGTCAACGATCACCACCCGCTTGGTCTCCGCCAGGATGCGTGCGGCCTCACGCAGGATGGTGGTCTT
>CAZAQS010000195.1:0-9230 GCA_964486825.1 uncultured Anaerolineaceae bacterium
CCAGTATTTCAGGGTGACAATTGGGGCTGATAATGATGGGGAGGGCGTTCTTAGCACAATCCGTAACCTCATACAAGATCGGAACGCCCTTCAGGCGACCAGTTCGACGGCTTGACGACTCCATACCAAGAGATGAGCCAATCCATGATCTAGAAAGGGAGAAACGATAGAATGAACAGGCCTGCAGTCATACTAGTAATGTGTGGATCTTCTATAGCCACATCGTCACTTGCTGCTGTAAAGCTGGAAGATGAAGCGAGACGCCGGAAGATCAAGGTCAATGTCAAGAAAGGCAAAGTGTCCGACGCTAATACCCTGGTTGCGACCCTGAAGCCTGACGTAATCGTGGCAACTGCAGAGATCAAAGCCCGGGATGACGTTCTTGTATTCAGCGGAGTTCCTTTGCTTACGGGCATAGGGCAAAAGGAGCTCTATGATCAGATCTTTACCGCCATCGCCCAGATGGCAGATTAACCCACGCAACACCTGAATTTTTCAGGATCATGATTCTCGATAATTTTCAAAAAAGGGGCCAGGAAAGGAGGCGGTAGAAGAGAAGAGAGAACCAGCCAAGACGTGTTTGTTCGATGCGTCAGAAATCCTAATTTGGAGATGAAATATGGAGACGATCACTGAATTTATTGCCAACATCTTGACCCCAATCGTCGATCTGGGTCCCTTGTTTATGATTTTCGTGGTGTTTACATTCATCGGGCTCTTGGTCCGGCTTGGACCCGTGCGCGCCTTTAGAAACGGCTTGATGATTTCCGTCGGTTTCTCAGGCGTGTATATCATCGTAGACTACTTTTTGGCAGAGGTTGCTCCGGCAGCTTTAGCGTTGGCCGAACGCTTTGGAGGTGTATTCACATATACCGATATCGGTTGGGCGGCCTTTGCTTCTTTTGCTTTCAGCTCTCCCTTCGCCTACGGTGTTATCGCTCTCAGTCTGGTCATCAACTTAGTGATGATTACTCTGAACCTAACCGATACCCTCAACCTGAATATTTGGGACACCTGGGAAGCCACCATCGGCACACTGATCGTTTACGGAATTACAGGCAATATCCTGGTGAGCTTCCTGTTCGCCGGGATGATGCTGTGGATTACCCTGATGGTGTGCGACTGGTATGCCCATAAAGGCTACCCAGAGAAGTTTTATAACTTCCCCAATATCACCTTTTACCAGGGCTTTAACTCGATCTGGGGCATGTTCGGGCACGCTTGCGCGAAAATCCTGGATAAAATCCCCTGGACCTCCCAGGCCAAGTTCACACCAGAGTTGATCCAGGAAAAATACGGTGTGATCGGTGAGCCGGCTGTATTGGGAGGCATTATAGGCTTGCTGATGGGCATCGGCGCAGGCTTCGAATGGGGACAGGTCGTCATGCTGATGATCAGCCTGGCTACTGCCCTCGTGCTCCTGCCTCGCATGTCAGGCATTGTTATGGAAGCGCTTGTGCCAGTATCTGAAGCAGCAGCAGACTTCATGCGGAAACGCACGCATGGGAAATCGCTTTTCATCGGAGTCGACCCGGCGATCGCCGTCGGTCACACAACCGTCCTGGCTGTCACCGTCCTGATGGTTCCCATCTTGATCATCATGTCCCTGATCATCCCTGGAGCGGTCAATGTACCTTTGGCCGACCTGCCTGCCCTGCTCTTCATGTGGGTGTATGTCGCTGCCCCCAATAAGGGTGACCTTCTTCGCACATTGATCACTGCCATCGTCATGGGCTTCTTGGGAATTTTCGCCAGCATGAAGGTAGCTCCCTGGTTAAGCATGGTAGCCGTAAATTCAGGCGTCTCTGTCCCACCTGGCACTGGCGTTACCTCCTGGTTTGGTCACCTCGATCCCACCTTCCTACCTGCCGGCCTGATCGGTGAAGCTTTGCCAACCATCGGTACTGTAGGTGTGGTTATCATCGTGGCAGTTGTCGTGGCCGGCTCCACCGCGATCCGCCTGAACTACAATATGCGCAAGAAAAGAGAACTGGCTGTATTGGCCTCCGCAGACTAAAAAAAGAAAACGGGACGGCTCACTTAATAGATTTGACTACATCCTATGAGGACTGGCGCTTGCGGCTGCCATCGCTACACCATCACTGACCGAACCTGATAGAACACTCCGAACCCTGCCGCAACATTGCCCCACTACAACAGAACCAGCCGTAGGCGCCCACCTCATGCCGGGGGGCCGGATTTCAGATCCGCCCCCCGGCTCTTCCTCTTCTATAGGATTACTGCATGCGCCATTTAAACCGTCACGAAAACCGGGGGCAAAAACTTACCACCTCTGCCCAGCGTTCCAGCCTGGCATTCAAGACTTTTATTGCCGGGGTGTCCTTGGTGCTGCTGGCAGGAGCAGCCTTTCTGCTGGCGTTTATCCTGCGCCCTGACCTCTCTGCTTATGGTATGACCTGGCGGGATGCGCAGACCTATTCATTACTGGCAGCCTTCGCCGGGTTATTCCTTGCCCGTACAAGCGCGAAAATAATTCGGTTAGATACCCGCGCTCTCAGCCTGGAAAAACTGGCTGCCATCATTTTCGATCGCGAATACCTTGCCCCTCGAGAGGGCGACGCAGTCCGAAAAGCGGTTTTCTCGACCCTCTCCCGCCTGGATGATACGTGGTCCCTCATCTCGGAGCTGCAGATACCCGGGGAGGATGGCCTCGATCTCATCCTGACCGGTCCGGCAGGGGTATATGCCATCCAGCTTTACAAAAGCGGCGATCCACGGTCAAAGAAGTTCCAGGATCCTGCCCCTGGACTGGCCAGGGCTGCCCAAAAACTGGCGATGGAAATCGGTTATGAGGTGGTTCCGATATTGGCCTTCATCAGTAAGACAAAATCTTATCAGAGCTCCCAGGCAGAGGTTAAGTCCTTCAATATGGTAGAAATGATCACCTGGCTGGAGGCTCGCCCGACAAGATTGACGCCAATCGACCGGCAAATGATCGAGTCTCGATTGAAAGACATATACGAAAATAGGGAATCACTCACCACAAGATCCGATTGAGTCTTTCTTCACTCCTTAAGGTATAATCACCTTTAATATTCTGCTCATAAAGAGTATTAATACTTGTACAACACCCCCAAGCTTACCACTCCATATATTGTAAGGAGACCTCATCATGAACAAAATTATCCCGTTATGGTCCATTCCACGATCTGTCTCAACTGGATTCGAGCGGATGATGATGGAGAGAGGCGATTTCAAAGTAATCCATGAGCCTTTCTCCTATTTCTTTTATGCCAAAGAACAGGCTGCAGCTGCAGTGGGCATGAACGTGGACCCGGACCATCCACAGGACTTCGACGATATCATGGCAATGATCTGTCGGGAAGCAGAGAGTATGCCGGTCTTCTTCAAGGATATGTCCTACCACCCATTTTCCAGGTCAGACGAGGATTTCCTACGCAAATTCGAAAACACCTTCATCATCCGCGACCCCGCCATCACGCTGATCTCACACTATAAGCTTAACCCCGACTTCACACTTACCGAAGCGGGTTACGAGCCCCAGTTCAAGATGTACGAGATGGTCAAGGAGATCACCGGACAAGAACCGGCTATCGTTGATGCGGAGGATCTGATCGAAAATCCCTTCACAGTGGTCAAGGGTTACTGCGAAAGAGTAGATATCCCCTTTATGCCTGAGTCCCTGACCTGGGGAGCAGAGTTCAAGCCAGAATGGAAGACATGGGAGGTTTGGCATCTGGATGCTGCTAAGAGCACCGGCTTCATTAAGGATATGGAACCCTTCGACTTCACTGTGCAAGACGTGCCGCGCCTGGTTGAGATGTACGAACAGTGCATGCCCTACTACCAGGCTCTGTACGAGCATAGGATCAAGCCTTAAGGAGATATTTTAATCTTGCTTTTATGCAAACCACTGAAAGTATTTTGAATAAAACGCAGTTATAATCAGTGGTTTGCTCGAGCGATTGGTCGTTTGGAACTTGATTTTTGTTAAAGTATTTTCGGCCAATCGCCTATAGTATGCAAAAAACAAAAATCAGGATGGCTGTCGCAAGCTCGCGACAGCCATCCTGATATTTATATGCGCCGCCGCTGATTGCTTTAACGTTCCTGAGATGTGGACCGGTATAAAATCTCCGCCACTTCAGGACGAGTAAACCATTCTGGCAGCAGTTTGCCCTTTGCCAGATATTCATCACGGACCTGAGTTCCGGAAATTGAGAAAACCTGCTCTCCGGGCGGGACTTTCCCCACCTCTTCATAGCGGCTTTCGCCAGGCAAGTAAACTAACTCCTTGAACTCCAGGGGCTGCACACCGATTTCACTGGCGTATTGCTCGAACATAAGCTGAGCTTCATACGGCTCATAGAACGGCTCACCCCGGCTGTCCTTGCCTGGACCTGCATGATCGCGCCCGATGATCATATGCGTCGCCCCGTAATTGCGCCGGATGATAGCATGCCATAAGGCTTCGCGCGGCCCGGCAAAACGCATCGCCAGGGGCAGCAAGCTCAACAACGTACGAGAGGGATCGTAATAACGCTCGACCAGGACCTGGTAGATCTGAGTACGGATGCCCTGCTCCACATCTCCCGGCTTGGTCTGCCCAACTACTGGATGCAGGAGGAGAGCGCCCCCGACTTCGGCAGCCGCGCGCTTGGTGAGCTCCTCGTGGATGCGATGCATAGGGTTGCGGGTCTGGAAAGCGACTACCTTATCCAGCCCCATGGAGGACAGGCAGGCGCGCACCTGTAGCGGAGGCTTGCACAAATCTCCAAAGCCGCGATGAAAGGGCAGGTCCAAGACCCTTAGAGTACCCGAAATGCATAAATTACCCCAGCCTGCCATCTCCGCGACAAGGGGATGCTTCGGATCGGTGGTCCCAAGCACAAGGCGAGCTTCGCGCTTCTTATCGTAAGAGAACACGTCCTCGATTTTCATAATTGCCAGGGGTTGTCCGTTCCCCCCGGCGAGGGTAACTTCCTCTGCCCCAGTGGGTAGAAGCCTGTCCTCGATAGGCAGAGTTAACGGAATGGGGTACAGGGTTCCATCGGACAGGCGCATTTCCGTCAGAGTGCGCTGGTAGTCGGCTTTGTCCATAAAGCGGTCCAGTGGGGAAAATGCACCGGTTGCCAGTAGTTCCAGGTCGTACCCCACCCGTGGCGAAACGGTGATGCAAGGCAAGCGCAGGGCATATGCAAGGGTTTCGGCCCGCTCCTCCGCTTCAACGATAAGATTTACTAATTTTTTTCCAAAAGGGGGGATCAAATTACTAGTTATGACGGTTGAAAACATCATTGCTCCCAGGATGATATGCAGCGAGGATTAGAGCTCTTGAGACCTATACTTTACCGGAAATCTGCCTTCTTGACTAGCTGTTCGCTACAATTCTATCGAAGAAGCAAGACAAGCTTTCGAGGCCAATCAAATAAGGGATTTCCCTTAGCACGATTTAGGGTTTTCCCTTATTCTGGTTCCTTGTGAATAGGTTATAAAAATAATAGGAGATGAGAGAATTCGACCGCATATTAAATCCTTAGGGATTGAATTAATCCCAACTTAAGCGCTTTACGCCAGGCTAACAAATTTGGGACTTCTTCTTTAAGTGGAATAAAGGAGGTAGCAGCAATGTTGCGCAAACTATTTATTGGGGTTGTTTTGCTCGGCGCTCTCAGTATACTCCCCAAAGCGTTGTCCATCCAGGCGGCCCCAATAAGCCCCGACGCGCCTACAAGGCCTATTCAGGACAACTTGCGAGTCTTTCAATCCGGTTTGACCGGGCTCAGGGAAACACCTGCAGTTGTTACACAGGCCAGTGGACGGGCAGCCTTTGTGTTGGATGAGGACACGAATATCCTGTATTACCGGGTAATCGTTTGGGATATCGAGGATATACAGGCCGCTCACTTACATCCTGGATTGCCAGGAGAAATCGGTCCAGCTGAGATCACCTTATTTCCAAACACAGACCCGCTCTTTAATGTAGAGAGACCTCTTGGCGGCAGCATCCAGCTTACTCAGGTACAGGCTGACAGGCTGATGATGGATGGTTACTATATAAATGTCCATACGACCGCGCACCCTCCAGGTGAGATAAGGGGCCAGGTCGCCCAGTTCATTCCTGCTGAATACAACGCTACGCTTCAAGACACTCCCCTGGTGGTTACAGACGCTTCGGGTTGGGCCCGGTTTTGGTTTACCGGTACGGATTTCTCAGTACTGAACACCGAGGTCTGGGTCTCTGATATAGGAAACGTCACAGGCGCTCAGCTGCATCCCGGGCTGCCTACCCAAATCCAATCCCCAGTAATAGATCTCAATATAACCCTGGGTGTACCTCCATTTGTCGGCGCCACGGCTCTAACGCCACAACACCTGGCCGATTTCCTGGCCGGCTACAACTACATGACAGTCCAGACCGAAACCTTCCCTGCAGGAGAACTGCGCGGGCAGGTCACTACTGGATATCACCCCTTCCGCGCAAGCACTCCAGACAACGATGAAATCCAAGGTCAGGCGATACTGGTCCTGGCCCAAAATATGGAGACATTGTACTCAACCTGGCGGTTTGAAGGGATTAGCCAACCACCGGAGCTGGTAGTTGTGGACCCAGGTGGAGTAACAGTGTTCACACTAGGGAATGGTCCAATTACCCTTACTCCTATCCAGGTAACAGAGCTCGTGGCAGGGAATTATTCAATCGTCATCCCGGGCTCCCCTGCAGGCACACGCTATCCAATCCAATTGTTTGAGCCCGAGGCACGATTCAATATTCCTTTATTACCTTTACCCGGAGCTCCACTGCGTGCCAGAGGTACTGCCGTCCTGACTCTAAATATAGATCGTGGCCTGGACATGTTCCACTACCGGGTTTGGATCCACGGAGTAGAGGACCCAATGAGCGCAGCCCTGTATTCGGGTTGGGAGAACGAAGAAGGGGATATCATCGTCTTACTGTACCCGGCTTTCCCCGAGGATGATCGAGAATTTAACTCGAATGAAATAATTAGCGGGGACTTAAGCCTGGATCCTGGAGACGTAGCCAACCTATTGGCCGGGGCTGTATATGTTCTGGTGGCCAGTGAGGATATGCCAGAAGGTGTTTTACGCGGCCAGGTTGGAGATCAATACCTGATTTACAAACCGGTCATCTTGAAGGAGGCTATTCCCTGGACAGAAAATCAGCGGTAGAAACTACAACCAACAACCCACAACTGCTCAGTGTGATTTTTTTGGAGTTGTATTACGGCGAACATTTGCATTGAGTCCTATAACGGTTCTCCGGAGATCTTGAAAACGAGAGTATAATCGGGTAAATTATCTCCAATTAATGAAACACCATCCGGAGAACGATAATAGAATGATAAATTCCCGGTCCGATACCAGGCCTCAGGCAGTAGGAAAGACGAGTGTGCGCAATATTCCCATCCTGAGCCTCAGCCAGGTGGTCGGCACATCCGCGATCGCCATTTTCGTTCTGGTAGGAGGCTTGATCGGATCGGAGATCGCCCCGACACCGGCTCTGGCAACGCTGCCGGTGGCATTGATCACGGTTGGTGTAGCTGTCTTTACCATTCCGGCTGCCCTGACCATGAGAAGGATCGGCCGGCGAGCTGGTTTTTCAGGGTCTGCTTTTCTGGCAAGTGGTGCAGCGCTCCTGGCGCTGGTTGCGATTACGCAAGCTAACTTCTACCTGTTCTGTTTGGCAGCGCTGCTGACCGGCGCCAACGGCGCCTTTGGAATGCAGTACAGGTTTGCGGCAATCGAGAGCGTGGAAGCTGTCAATGCCGGGAAGGCTGTTTCATTTGTACTGATGGGTGGAATTCTAGCTGGCTACCTGGGCCCGGAAATCGCCCGGCGCACGCGAGATTGGATGGGCACGGCTGAATACAGCGGTACTTTCCTGGTTCTGGCGCTCCTGTATGCAGGGCTGGCGTTCGTGCTGCTGCTCCTGAAGGATATCACTCCAGCGACAGCTTCCAGTGACGGCGAACAACGACCTATCCGTCAGACGCTCACCCAACCGATTTACCTGGTGGCCCTGCTGTCGGGGGCAGTGGCTTACGGGGTGATGACCTTGATCATGACCGCCACACCCGTCCACCTGCACCTGTCTCACAATTACAGCTTCGACCAGAGCACGTTGATCATCCAAAGCCATATCATCGCCATGTTCTTGCCTTCCCTGTTTACGGGCTTCATTCTGGCGCGTTTTGGTATCCTGCGCGTAATGGGGGCTGGGGTTGTGGTCATGTTCGTATGCGTCTTTCTTGCCATGGCAGGCTACGATTTCAGCCATTTCTGGGGCGCATTGGTCTTGCTCGGGCTGGGTTGGAACCTGCTCTTTGTCGGAGCGACCGTTCTGCTGACGAATAGCTACCGGCCCAGCGAACGCTTCAAAGCCCAAGCCGCCAACGATTTCACCATCTTTGGCATCCAGGCCCTTACATCCCTCTCTTCAGGGACACTGCTGTACTTTGCCAGCTGGGGTATTTTACTGCTGACCACCTTGCCCTTCCTCCTGCTGGTCATGGCAGCTCTGGTTCTTCAGCGACGTCAGATTTGGGCCGTATTGGCCCATGCTTGACCCGGAAATATCCTTTTTCACTTGCCTTTTCTGTGGCCCAAATCTACCGCCTGATCAGCCATAAACTTACTTGTTGTGGCTGGACTGATTGCTCGACTACATCCATCATCTGCTGGGTCACCATTTCCACGTCAGTCTGCTGGCGCGCCAGGGTAGCAAAAGATGCCAGTACCTGCTCGGCATTGTATTTGTTGCGGTAGAAACGCCGGTCAATGAAGTCTTGAATTCTCCGTTATCCTATTCATAATGTTGTATCAGGCCTTATTTCCATTTGAAGGATTGATCCACAAGCTGACATGCTGCGGTTGGATGGTCTGCTCGACTACCCCCACCACGTGTCCCGTCAGCTCGTCCAGATCAGTTACCTGGCGCGCTTGAGCGGCGAAAGCCGACAGGGCCTGCTCGGCATTGTATTTGCGGCGATAGAAGCGCCGGTCGATGTCATGCTGGATGCGTTTTCGGAGCGGGGTAAACAATGCTGCAATAACGAGGGTCGTCACGACCGTCACGATCTCGGAGCGACTTTCCCCAGTTAGAGCGCTCAGGACGCTCTGCATCATTACTACACCCCCTAGGTAAATCAGCGCAAGACTGGCACTCAGGGTGCCGTAAACCAGCGTGCGCCGGATGATGACGTCGATATCGTAGAGCCGGTAGCGCA
>CAZAQS010000196.1:0-9117 GCA_964486825.1 uncultured Anaerolineaceae bacterium
AATTGGTTCTCCTCTCTCCCGATAGCCAGTATCGGCTGCCAGAAAAAGATCCTCAACAGGCCGGGGAGCTGTTTCCCCACCCTGGACAGTCGGTTTATCATGAAATCCCACAGCAAACCAGGCAAAGCACTTACGCCGGTTCACAGGGTGAGTTTAACTATAGTAGGATAGAGGGCCTGGAGCAATGGGGAAACTTCCTGTCCACGCTAAGGGATTCCCCTTAGGACCTTTCGAAACCGAAGAGATTAGCAGGTGGATCAGAATGTAACGGTAGAGTAGAGAGTATTAAGCTATTTTCGAGAAACCTAGACTTCGATGATCCCCTTACGGATAGCGAACCTGACCAATTCAGCCGCTGAGTGTAAATTCAGCTTGTTCATGATCCGTTCCCGGTGCCGGGCCACAGTCTTTGGGCTTATCTCCAGAATCTGACTGATCTGGGGAGTGGTTTTCCCCTCAGCTACCAGCTCCAGCACCTGTCGCTCACGCTTGGAGAGAATTTCCTCCTCTCTGGGTTCGGCTCCCTCTTCCAGGGCGGGTTCCTGAAAATAATCCCGGTCGGAGAGACGGCGGTAATCATCCAACAGCCAGCGAGCCAGGGTGGGTTGGAGGTAGACGTTCCCCTGTGCGACAGCATGGATGGCGGCAACCAGCTCATCTGCGGCCGCTTGCTTGGTTACATAACCGGTCGCGCCCGCAGCCAGCATCTCAAAAAAATACTGCTTAGATTCGTGCACCGTCAGAGCTAATACCTGCACCTGGGGGCAAAGCCTTTTCAACTGGCGAGTGGCCTCCAGTCCATCCATTCCCGGCATGGAAATATCCATAACAACGATATCAGGGCAGATCCCTCGGGCAACCTGGATGGCCTCAATGCCACTGCCAGCTTCTCCAACCACCTGAAGGCCTTCTTGGGCTTCTAAAAAGGATTTCAAGCCGGTGCGGACGATATCGTGGTCATCCACCAAAACGATGCGGATATTTGTTGCCATTGAGGACCTCCTTTAGGTCGTCAGGATTAGGTTCTACCACAGGGATGGAAGCCTCTACAAGCGTCCCCATCCCAGATGCGGATTCGATTTTTAGCTCTCCACCGACCGACTCGACTCGCTCGCGCATGCCCGCCAGTCCCCATCCATGCGGGGCCACCGGCTCATCAGAAAGATCGAAGCCCTTTCCCTGATCAGAAACCCGCAGAGTAATTTGCTCACTTGAAAAAATTACCTGCATGCGGGCTGAGTCAGCCCCTGAGTGGCGGCTGGAATTCGTTAGCGCCTCCTGAGCTACCCGGAAAATGACTGTTTCTACCAGTTGATCCAGTCGCTGGCGGTTACCCTGCACCTCGAAGTTGACTACCAGCCCGGTCCGTTTATTCTCCACTTCGCCCAGGTATTGCAGAGCCGGGACGAGGCCCAGGTCATCTAGCTGGGCCGGGCGCAGGTCGTGAACCAGGTTATGGATACCCCGAGACATTTGCCTGGAAAGGGTCTGTAAGCGCTCGATGATCTGGTTAGCTTCTCCCTTCACAGAGCGCTGCAAGGTGGCAAGGTTGAGGGTTAAAGCAGTAAGGATTTGAGCCGTCTCATCGTGTAGCTCACGTGCAATGCGACCTCTTTCATCTTCCTGTGCGATAACGATATGTCGCAAGAGCTCTTTGCGCATGATTTCTCTCGACACCAGCTCCTGCTTTACCTGCTCGAGGGCTTCCAGTTGGGCATGCTGGGCAGCGAAAAGCTGTGCTTGCCGCCTGGCATCCATCATCTGGATGGCACGCAGCAAGCCCATTGTGACCAGCAACGCCATGGCCGCCCGCAGCACCTGGATTGGGAACCCTGCCAGATTGAGGAAAACCTGTGAATTGATCAGGCTGGCCGGGAAGAATTCGACAACCGGGACGAAGAATTGCGTGACACCGTAGAAAAAGAAGCCTGTCGAAGCCATCGTAAAATAAGAAGCCAGTCTGGATTGGTTTGCTGCTCTGACCCGGCGAGCGCGCCTCAAAAATGCATACCCTGCCATAACGCCTCCGGGTATTGCCAGGAGATAGCGCGCCAAAACATCAGAACGCTGTGCCATCTCTGCCGTTCCTGCAGCGAGGCCGGATAAAAACACGAATAAATACAATCCTAACAACCCGGCGCCCAAGTAATTAAATTGCCTGATACGCAGGTCGAGCACCCCGAAGGTAACCAGGGGCACGAAAGACAGGCCTAACCAACCCACTCGGAACCAGGCTATCTCTGGTGGTAGCTCCCCAACCATCCAGACCAGTTGGAGCAGGTATATCTCGATCCATTCGTGGAGCCCGTGCAGGATGCCGAAAACAGCCAGGTGGGTTAAGACAGTTCGTTCTACAAAAGACGGGGAGCGCCCCGACTCGAGGAACAGAGCCAGACCCAGCGTGAAAAAGGCCAGTCCGTAGATAAAAAAGATAATAATGAAATTAATCTGGGAAGCAGACAGGGGCACAACACACCTCAGCTTGTTTTATTGTACAGTAAATAAAGCCAAATAGTATACCGAACTTAGGCTGATTACCCTATTTTTATATAATTTTATGAATTAGTTACATTTGTCACATGACATTAATGGAAGAAATTGTTATGAATATCATGGTCGTTACACCCTAATCTTTAATTAATATATGGGGTAAAATACCCATAATTGAAAATGTAAACGGCAAATTTATCGATAAATTGCTTTTACCCGGTAAAAAATACATATAACTACTCAAATTGTTCTCAAACTCCTAAATTTATTTACCTGCCATTAAGGTAAAAATATAGGAAAGGGGCTAATCAGGTTTTTTTATAATCTCATTACTCGATCAATAGAGCCAGGTAACACTTCGCCTGTATGTAGGAAGCTTATTGGTTTTATCACATCGAATTGCTGAACTTCACAGCTAATTAACATGAATGCCAACAGCATGGAATGTCTTAGAGGAGGAAAAACTTGAAATATAAGCTCTTGCTTGCCATGTGTGCAGTCTTGCTGGCTTTTATAGGCCTGTTCACAGCTGCCACAACTGGCGTAGCGGAAATCGCCCAACCGGCTCAAGCATTTCAAGAGACGGGGAACGAGGAATGTCTTGCCTGCCATGCGGAACCGGGGCAAACAATCGCTCTACCCTCAGGGGAGCTGCTATATATCAGCGTTGATCCAGACACCTATGCTAACTCTATCCATGGGCTGGAAGGAATGGCTTGCACACAGTGCCACACGGATATCCGGAGCTACCCGCACCCCCCTATCGAAGCATCTACTCGCCGAGAATATACTCACGAGCAGTACGCAGTATGCGCCAGCTGCCATGAGGAAGCATATACCGTCGCCACCAATGACGCCCACCTTCAGGCGATTGAACGAGGCAACCTGGAAGCCGCGGTCTGCGCGGATTGTCATGGCGCTCACGATATCCAAAGGCCGGCAGCGCCACGCAGCAAGGTCCCCCAAACCTGTCAGCGCTGCCATTCGGAGATCTATGCGGCCTATAAGGAAAGCGTGCATGGATCCGACTTGATCGGAGAAGGGAACCCAGATGTGCCTTCCTGCGTCGACTGCCACAACGCTCATAACGTTCAAGGACCTTCCAATACGGCCTTCCGCTTGTTCTCACCCGATATCTGCAAGCGCTGCCATGCTGACCCTGAGCTAATGGGTCGTTATGGCGTCCGGGCTGACGTCTTCGATACGTATGTGGCGGATTTCCACGGGACGACCATCCAGATCTTCCAGGATTTGGCCCCGGGCCAGCAGCCAAACCAGGCCGTTTGTGCGGATTGCCATGGCGTCCACAATATCGCCCGGGTCAATGATCCTGACAGCCCCGTGATCAAGGAGAACCTGTTGGCTACCTGCCAGCGCTGCCACCCGGATGCGACGGCTGATTTCCCGGGTGCGTGGCTGGCGCATTACACTCCCAGCCCCCAACACAACCCGTTGGTCTTCTACGCACGGTTGTTCTACACGATCCTGATCCCTGGACTGATCGGGGGCATGGCGATCTTCGTGGCCGGTGACATCGGTCGCCGGATAAAAATCAGAAGGAAGGATAAGCGCGATGCCTGAAAACGAGCGCAGGTACCTGCGTTTCCCCTTTGTATACCGCGTGGAGCATATGGTGCTCCTGATCAGCTTTACCACACTGGCCATCACCGGGTTGGTGCAGAAGTATTCCGGAGTGGGTCTCTCTCAATGGACGATCGCCGCTCTGGGTGGGATCCAGCTTGTGCGGATCATTCACCGCATCGCAGCCGTCATCCTGATGCTGGTCTCTGTTTTCCATATCGGAAGGGCTTCCTACAACCTGTTCGTCTTGAATAGGCGCCCTACCATCCTACCAACACTTTACGATGTCAAAGCCGGCATCCAAGGCTTGAGGTATAACTTGCGCCTGGGTAAGACCCGGCCACAGCAGGGACGCTATACTTTCGAAGAAAAGATCGAATATTGGGCCGTCGTTTGGGGGACGGTCGTGATGGCGATCACGGGGTTCTTCTTATGGAACCCGATCGCAACCACGCGGATCCTACCGGGCGAATTCATCCCGGCTGCCAAAGAAGTGCATGGCGGGGAAGCCCTGCTGGCTGTATTAGCGATCATCGTATGGCATATGTACCATGTCCATATACGCGGTTTCAATAAGAGCATGTTTACCGGCTACCTGTCGGAGGAGGAGATGGTCGAAGACCATCCTCTAGAGCTGGCCGATATCAAGGCCGGGTTGGTGGAGCCCTTGCCAGAACCCGAGGAGATCGCCAAACGCAGGCGGGTCTTCTTCCCGGTGATGGGCGTTATAGCTGGCCTGATGGTCTTCGCCATAATACAGTTCGCCACATTCGAGCGCACCGCCATAGACACCGTCCCACGCCCGCAGGAAGCTGTCTTCGCGCCGCTCACCCCAACGCCCTTCCCAACACCCCTACCCACCTCTACACCACTACCGACGCCGGTCGGATTTGCCGGTTACACCTGGGAAGGCGGCATCAGCGCCCTCTTCCAGGGACAATGCGCTACCTGCCACGGGAACACGGCCCAATTGGGCGGTCTTAACTTAAGCTCCTACACAAGTGCTTTAGCCGGCGGCGATCAAGGCCCCGGAATTGTGCCTGGCGATCCCGAAGCCAGCGAAGTCATCATTATCCAGGCGACTGGAGATCACCCAGTTTTGTTCTCTCCGGATGATCTCGAGCTGATATACCAGTGGATCGAAGCTGGAGCGCCTGAAAACTGAAAGGAGGGCAGATATAACGGTTAATAACGTAAAAGGTAGATAGAGTCGATTCTCGAATATGCGTTAGAGGAGAATGCAATGAGACACAGAAATTTGATCATCATAGGGCTCCTGTTCCTGGCCCTGAGTCTAGCGCTGGCAGCCTGTGGTCCTGGAGAACAACCGGAACCCGTCTTACCTACTCCAGCCCTGGAGCCTCTAAGGACTCCCCAGGCTGAACCTGTCGAATGCCCTGAACCGGAACCCTGCCCGGAGCCGGTTACTACAGGGGTCGATGTTCCCTTCGAGGAACAGTGGGCAGCCTCACCCCATGCAGATGCTTCGGCAGTGGCTTTCACGTATTGGGACACAGCCGACCCCGCCCAGGTGCCAGAGACTTGTGCTAAATGCCACAGCACGCACGGTTATCTGGATTTCCTGGGTGTAGACGGCAGCAACTTCGGTGAGGTCAACCAACCTGCCCCAATCGGAACAACCGTAGAATGCATCGCCTGCCATAATGACGTCACGGTGACCATGACGAGCGTGGTGTTCCCGTCCGGCGTCGAGCTCACCAACCTGGGCGACGAAGCCCGCTGTATGCAATGCCACCAGGGCCGCGCTTCGAAGGTGCAGGTTGACCAGGCCATCGAGAACGCCGGCCTGACTGGCGAAGACGATGTAACCAACGAAGACCTGGCCTTCATCAACATTCACTACTATGCCGCGGCTGCCACCCAATATGGTACGCAGGTGCAAGGCGGCTATGAATATGAAGGCATGTCGTATGACGCCCGCTTCTTCCACGTGGAAGGCTACAACACCTGTGAAGGTTGCCATAACCCCCATTCGTTAGAAGTCAGGGTAGAAGAGTGCAGCGTCTGCCATACAGACGTCGCCAGCATCGAAGACGTGCGCAATATCCGCATGGAAGGTTCGCTGGTCGATTATGACGGCGACGGCGATATCACCACCGGCATCACTGGAGAGATCGAAGGGCTGCAAGCCAAGGCTTTACAAGCCATACAGGCTTACGCGGTCGAAGTGGCCGGCACCCCCATCGGCTACGATTCCCACACCCACCCGTACTTCTTCGTAGACGCAGATGAAAGCGGCGAGATCGAAGAAGGCGAAGCCAACCGGGATAACCGCTTCATGTCCTGGACGCCGCGCCTGCTCAAGGCCGCTTACAACTACCAGGTCTCTCTGAAGGACCCCGGCGGATTTGCACATGGCGGCAAGTACCTGATCCAGCTGCTGCACGATTCGATCAACGATCTGAACAGCGCCATCTCTGATCCGGTGGACATGACCGGCGCTCGGCGGGATGACGCAGGGCACTTCGCCGCCTCTCAGGAGGCCTTCCGCCATTGGGACGCAGAAGGGCTCGTGCCGGGTGATTGCGCCAAGTGCCATACAGCTGAAGGCTTGCCCCAGTTCCTGGATGAGGCTTCCCGCGCCAGGGATGGTGTATCGGGCGTCAACGTCGCCCACTCCCCCTCCAGCAGCTTGAACTGCGCCACCTGCCACTCGGATGTATCGACCTTCGAGCTGCGGGAAGTCACCAACGTACGCTTCCCAGGTGGGGCCATACTGAGCTTTGGCGAGGGCCAGGGCAGCAACCTGTGCATCAACTGCCACCAGGGACGCGAAGCCAACGCAACCGTTCAAGCCGCCATCCGGCGGGCCGACGTGGGCGAGGACGAAATTTCCGAAGCCCTCACCTTCCGCAACCCGCACTACTTTGCAGCCGGAGCGACTCTTTTCGGAAGCGAAGCGGCGGGCGCCTTCCAGTACGAAGGCCAGGAATACGCGGGGCGCTTCATGCACGTGCCGAACTTCAGCACATGCAGCGAGTGCCACGATCCCCACAGCCTGGCAATACCCGTACAGGTCTGCAGTGGATGCCATCCTGGGGCCGACTCACCAGAAGGCCTGCTGGATATTCGTGGCCCGGTCCACACAGAGGATTATGACGGCGACGGAGATGCGAGCGAAGGCATCGGTAGAGAAATCCAGGGTATGCATGAGGCACTCTTCGTTGCGATACAGGCGTACGCCATCGAAACCGAGGACGTGGATCCGATCGGTTACGATCCGCACGTTTACCCCTACTTCTTCATCGACACCGATGAGGACGGGACCCTTAGCCCGGATGAGGCGGTCTTCCCCAACCGCTACGTTACCTGGACGCCACGCCTGCTGGGTGCAGCGTATAACTACACCTGGGTAGCAAAAGATCCGGGCGCCTTTGCCCACAACGCTACCTATATCCTCCAGATCCTTTACGATAGCCTGGAAGATGTCGGTGCGGACGTTAGCGATATGACCCGCCCAGCATCTCCAGCAACAACCCAATAACCATCAAAAATCCATAACCAAAAATCCCCCGGTGTACGCCGGGGGATTTCATTTTGCCTGCTTTTACAAGATGGGGATATATTCACAGGAGTTCAAGGGGAGAACTCAGTCCGCGGCTGCTAAGCCGGTCTCTTCGATCTCCTCCGTCATGCCTATCACTGGCCGGTGATCGACCAGATTCAGGTATTTCACCGCCAGCGTGATGGCTAACATTCCGTAGGCGATCACGCCAGCTCCGGCCAAGAACTCGATCAGGGACGGGAAGTAAGCCGTGTACATGGTGTTGACGTCCTGAGGCAGGTAGGAAAGCAGTACGAGCTGCCCCGAAATATTCAGGTCCCAGCGATAAGTGATGACGCCGAAGACGACCAGAGCCAGGGCCAGCATGCGCAGGGTGGGAATCCGCCTCAGCCGGGGAACCAAAAGTAGAACGATCGGAACTAACGCGCCCAGGAAAATCTCCAAAACCCAGAAGTTGAAGGACAGCGGCCCGCTGGTGAGAAGCTGTAGCCCTTCTGTGCGGCCGGGCTGGTAGGTATAGGTCATCGATAGGGCGTCCCAGAAGCGGTAGTACAGGTAGCCAACCAACACCCAACCGACGAAATGCGCCAGTCGCTCCAGCAAGCGGTCATCTATATTCGCCTTGCGTGTCAGGCGGGCCGAGAGCATCGAGACCAGCACAGTCAGAGAAATACCGCCCGCCATGGCGGAGCCCATGAAGAGCACGGTCAGGCCGGGACGGTACCAGATCGGCCGGGCTTTGAGCACGCCGTAGGTGGCGCCCAGGGAGGACTGATGCAGCATTGACAGCCCCAGGCCGACGACCGCCAGGTAGGGAGCGTAATGATGCAGACCGGTAAGCTTCTGCGCAATCCAGGGCCAGCGGCGTTGCATCCACTCGGCTTCGCCAAAGATGGGAGCGACTTCAAGGGACAAAACGGTCAAGTACAAGGTCACACACATGGTGACTTCCCATAGCAGAGAGTGTGGGTTCCAGTAAACCAGGGCGTGCCAGAAACGGTCCGGGCGGCCGATATCCAGAAGCAGCGTCATGACAGCCATGCTATAACCGATCAGGCCGATAAAGGTAGCCGTGCGGGCCAGCGGCTGGTATTTCTTGAGCCCCAGCAGGTGCACAGCCGCGCAAAGCATGAAGGCTCCCGCACTCAAGGCGATGGCGGACAGGTCAATGGTGATCCACAAGCCCCAGGGTACCAGGTCGGTCAGGTTGGTCACGACCAGGCCGCGAGTGAAGACGATCCCGGCTGCAGCCACACCGGCAACCATTATGGTGGCCAGAAATGCCAGCCAGACCTGGAAACGGGTGAAAGGAATCCGGCGATGTCGTTCTATCATGACCCTACCTCCCCTCGCACCTGCAGATAGTACACCCTGGGGGAAGTCCCCAGGTCATCCCGCAGGCGTATGGAGGCATTGCTGGCCAGCAATTTGCTGACCTCCGATTCGGGGTCGTTCAAATCCCCGAACTTGCGCGCCCCTGCCCCATCCTGGCCCACGGCATAAATCTGCCGGCCCAAGGG
>CAZAQS010000197.1:0-9005 GCA_964486825.1 uncultured Anaerolineaceae bacterium
TGATCAACTATGCAGTCGGGGGGTTAATGGATGAAATACAGTCCAAGTACGCGGAATACGAGCTTATCCGGGAATATCTGGCCGACGCAAGGGAGAATATCCTGGAAAATGCGACGGATTTCTTGCAGGAAGAAGAAGACATGGTTGGCGATGGGGGCCAGAACCCTATGGCTGCCCTCATGGCCAGGGCTAGAGCGGGGCAACCTTCTCCGCTCAAGCGCTTCGAGGTGAACCTGCTTGTCGACAACAGCGAACTCAGGGGCGCGCCGGTGATCGAGGAGGACAACCCGACCTATCAGAACCTGGTAGGCGAGGTGGAGCATACTGCTCAAATGGGAGCCCTGCTGACCGATTTTACCCTGATAAAGCCGGGTGCGCTGCATAAGGCCAATGGAGGCTACCTGATCCTGGATGTGCGCAAGGTGCTCATGCAACCCTATGCCTGGGAGACTTTGAAGCGCGCCTTGTTAAGCAATTGCTTGCGGATCGAGTCGATCGGGCAGATGCTCAGCTTGATCAGTACGGCCTCGCTGGAACCAGAACCGGTGCCATTGCAGGTGAAAATTGGATTGTATGGCGATCGCCTGTTGTATTACCTCTTATCCATCCACGACCCAGAGTTTAATGAGCTATTCAAAGTCCAGGCTGATTTCGAGGAGATCGTAAGCAGGGAGGATGGTATCCAGGAACGTTATGCCCGAATGATTGGAAATATCGTGCGTGAGCATAATTTGAAGCCATTCGACCGTGGTGCGGTAGCGCGAGTGATCGAGCACAGCGCCCGAATGACGGGCGACTCCGAGCGGTTGTCGATGCAGGTGCGGGAGATATCGGATATCCTGGATGAGGCGGATTATTGGGCTAACGTCAACGGAAGAGCTGCCTCGAATGGGAAGGGAGTCGTAACGGCCGAGGATGTACAGATGGCTATTGAAAAGCGTATCTACCGTGCGGATAGGCTGCGAGAAAGAGACCAGGAAACAATCCTGCGCGGCACGATTTTCATAGACACGGAGGGGGAAAAGGTTGGGCAGATCAATGGCCTTTCTGTCTTGCAACTGGCAGGCTTTTCCTTTGGACGGCCTTCCCGGATCACGGCCCGCGTTCGGATGGGCAAGGGCGAGGTGGTCAATATCGAGCGTGAAGTGGAGATGAGCGGGCCGATTCACTCCAAGGGCGTTTTGATCTTGAGTGGGTTTTTAGGTGCCCGCTATGCTTATGAAAGGCCGCTTTCTTTAACCGGCACCCTGGTGTTCGAGCAGTCCTATGCCGGTGTGGATGGCGATAGCGCTTCATCCACGGAGCTTTACGCGCTTCTATCTGCGATTGCAAATATCCCTCTCAAGCAGAGCCTAGCTGTGACCGGGTCTGTAAACCAACACGGGCAAGTCCAGCCCATCGGCGGGGTCAATGAGAAGGTCGAGGGTTTCTTTGATATCTGCAAGTCACGTGGCCTGACCGGATCACAAGGGGTATTAATCCCCCATGCGAACGTCAAGCACCTGATGCTGCGGCAAGATGTGATTCAGGCGGTGAAAGAAGGGCAGTTTCATATCTACCCGGTCGAGACCATCGACCAGGGCATCGAGCTTCTCACCGGCATGCCTGCAGGTGATCCGGATGAGGAGGGCAAGTATCCGGATGGCACTGTTAATGGACACGTTCAACAGGCGCTCTTGGAGCTGGCAGAAAAAAGTAAGCAACTGCAGGCTCATAATAATGGGAAGGATAATGAAAAATGACCTCAAAAGAGGAGGAAAAGGCCATCCACCGCATCCTCGTGGCGGTTGATGCTTCTCCCCACAGCCTGGCTGCTTTGAGAGCCGCAGTCGATCTGGCTGAGCGGTTCGATGCGGAGCTGACGGGCGTTTTTGTGGAGGACATTAACCTCCTGAGACTGGCGGAGTTGCCTTTTGCCCGGCAAGTACGGGTTTACTCGTCCGTACAACCCCTGGACACCCAGCACCTCGAACAAGAGCTGCGGGCGCAGGCGAGGCGAGCTCGACAGGCGCTTGCCCAAAGCGCCAGCCGCGCCCACTTGCGTACTTCTTTCCTGGTCCGTAGAGGGGTAGTTTCGGCAGAGCTGCTAAAAGCAGCTCTGGAGGCTGACCTGGTCATCTTAGGAAAAGCCGGCTGGTCCCATCGCAGGCGTATGGGTTCGACAACGCGCATCCTGGTAGCCCAGTCGCCGTCTTCGACAATGATCCTACAACATGGTTCACGCCTGGGGATGGTCATCGGTGTACTCTATGACGGGTCTGAGATTTCTCATAAGGCTTTGTTGACGGCAACCAGGCTATTACAAGGGACGAACGGCTTCCTTACGGTGGTCATACTTGCGGATGAGATCGAAGTTGCGCGTTACCGCCAAAGCCAGGTGACCAAATGGCTGCGTGAGAGGGGTATGACAGCCTCATTTCGCTGGTTGGTTGGCGGAGAGGGGCAGATGCTGATCTCTCTACTGAGTTCCGCAAAATTGGGTGGCCTGATCCTGCCGGTCGGCATGGAGATGGTTCCCGCCTCTACCGTAAACGAACTACTGGACGAGATCCAGACCCCAGTCTTACTTGTTCGCTGATAGAATCGGGTCATCCCGGAGGCGCTATCAATCCCCTCCTTCCCCAGAATATTTGCTATCGAATCCCTACGGAGGCCTGAATGGGATACCATACCCTGGTTTCAGCGAGTGATCTGGCTTCTCACCTGACAGACCCGGATTGGGTTATCGTCGACTGCCGCTTCTCCCTGGCGGATACAGAACGAGGACGGCGAGATTACCTGCATGCGCATATCCCAGGAGCCGTGTATGCCCATTTGGACGAGGTCCTTTCGGGAAGGATGATCCCGGGGAAGACGGGCCGTCATCCACTGCCAGAGGTCGAAAAAGCAGTCCGCGTGTTTTCTGACTGGGGGATTGGGAACGGTGTGCAAGTCATATCCTACGATGATGTTGGCGGTGCTCTGGCTGCCGCTCGCTTGTGGTGGATGTTGCGCTGGTTGGGTCACTACCAATCCGCCGTCCTGGATGGAGGCTGGCAGGCATGGCAGGCCCAGGGATTTCCTGTGCAGGGTGGTGAGGTGAGTAAGCCACGCCAAAGGTTTATCCCTCGACCGCGTCCGGAGAGGATTGCCACTACCGTAGAGCTCAAGGACTTGCTGGGAAAGGAACCCACCTGCCTGGTAGACGCTCGCACTGCCGACCGCTTCCGGGGTGAAAATGAGGTAATCGATCCGGTAGCAGGCCATATTCCCAACGCCATGAACCTGCCTTACCTTGAAAACCTGACCTCAGAAGGCTTCTTCAGACCCCCCGGAGAGCTGCGAAAAAAATACCAGGATTTATTAGGCGATTTGCCTCCCGAGCAGGCTATCTTTTATTGCGGCTCGGGAGTCACGTCGATTCACAATATCCTGGCCATGGTGCATGCAGGCCTGAAAGAGCCGCGTCTGTATGCTGGTTCGTGGAGCGAATGGATCACGGATCCAGGCCGGCCCATCTCGATAGGGGATGAGCCACGATCCTAAGTACCATCCCTACCTGCCGGAAGGGTTATCCCCCATAGACAGTTAAGACTTCCATGTAAAAATTGAAGATAGTGGGGAAATACATGGATTTAAAGGCAGGAATTTTATCTATGGGAAACTCTAATAAGTCGTCCAGCCTCCAGATATACGAGGATATGGGTTTTCAGGAGAAGGAATGGAAAGCAGAAAGGGTAGGTAGGTGGTCCATCTTGCTGTTTATCCTGGCTGGCCTGGCTGGCTTGTTTGGCTGGGGACCAATGAGTAAGGCTTCGAATAGGGATACCGGCCAAATGGCTTGGGTGGAGTATGAGCGCTTCACGCGCTTAAAGGCCCCTGTGATCTTGAAAGTCCATATCGAAGATGCGCCGATCATAGATGGCGAATCATCTTTCTGGCTGGATGCTGAGTACCTGAGAAATTTTCGCATCCATTATATATATCCTGAACCAGATAGCACCGAGGTTGGTTCCAGGCGAGTTACCTATAACTTCAAAGTGGGTCCAGAAGGCCAGTTGGATGAGGTTCTTTTCCATCTTGAGCCAGAGACTTTTGGGTGGATCCAAGGATATATTGGGATCGAAGATAGCGAGGGGAACAGCTTCAACCAGTTAATTTATCCATGAAGGGGAAACCATCTAAAGATGTTGTTGCCTATTTATAGATTAAGAGTAAGTTCAGTTCATAGGTAGAAAAGAATATGGATTCCGTTATTCGGGCAATTGTGATCTATCTCTTCTTATTGGTGGTGTTCCGGGTATCCGGAAAACGCACACTATCTCAAATCACACCCTTTGACTTCATCCTGTTGCTGATCATTGGGGATGCTTCCTCGCAGGCACTGATGTGGGATGACTTTTCGTTGGCCAATGCTTTCCTGGTGATCGTCACCCTGGTAGGTGTAGATATTGGGATTTCCTTTATAAAGCAGCGCTCAGAACGTTTCGAGAGGATCGTCGACAGCGTCCCGTTAGTAATCGTAGAAAACGGTGAACTCTTGAAAGACCGCATGGATAAAGCTCGGATTGATGAAGTAGATATCATGGCGAAAGCACGCGAGCTCCAGGGCCTGGAGAGGCTCGACCAGATCAAATATGCGGTTGTAGAACGCAGCGGCGGGATTACGATCATCCCCAAGCAGCAGGGGGGGTGAGCCTACTGAGAGACGGCAGTAATACGACCATCCTGGAGCTGATAGATAATATCAGCATACTCATCCACGAGAGGGTCATGGGTCGTAAGCAGGATGGTCAAGCCTTCCTTCTCCACAATATGATGGAATAGGGAGAAGATTTGCCGGCTGGTGGTTGTATCCAGCTCACCGGTAGGCTCGTCGGCCAGGATCAGGTCTGGGCGAGTAGCCAGGGCGCGTGCGATAGCGACGCGCTGCTGTTGCCCACCTGACATTTCGTCCGGGCGGTGGTCCGTCCACCGAGCCAGGCCGACCACACGCAGCGCCCACCTGGCCCTCTCAACCTGCTCCCGGCGGCGTAAACCGGACACACGCAGAGCCAACTCGACATTCTCGTAGGCTGAATATGTGGGTAGCAGGGCAAAGGATTGGAAAATAAAGCCCATCCGGCAGCGCCTTAATAAGGTCAGCTCTTTATCACTTGTCTGCGAGAGTGGCTGCTCATCGAAGATGATCTCTCCACCGGTTGGCCGGTCCAGTCCTCCGATCAAGTTGAGAAGGGTTGTTTTACCGGATCCCGAGCGGCCTTTCAGGGCCGCCATAACCCCACGCGGCAGGTCCAGGTCGACCCCTCGCAAGGCCGGCACCTCCAACCCATTGGTCCGGTAAGTGCGTATGACATTCTGCAAGCGGACGAGAGGCTTTGATGAGCCAGAATTCTCCAGGATGGAGCTCGTTTCCTGCTCTACTTTACTAATTTCCATCCAACCTACTCCTCAACCTTTGAGCGTTTAGCCCTGATACTTCCGAATCGCTGTTGTATGCTCAACAAGCGGGCCTTTAGGGTGTGGCTGTCCGCTTCTGGGGCAATGTCTTCCTCCATGTATAACTCGACCAGGTCCTCGACCTTTCCCTGTGGTTCTTTAACTACACGGCCCCGGCCAGAAACAGGATGAACTGAGATATAACCTGAGGAAAGCTCCAGCCGCACCCGGTCGCCGATGTTCAAAATTTCCAGGTATTCGCGTGGAAGTTGGAGCCGGCCAGCTTTATCCAGAACGACCAGCTCTTCAAACTCATGCGGTGTTTCCGGCGCCTGAGCTTTCAGCGGATCAGAATCTGTGGGTTCGTTGCCATTGACATCCTTGCCGGAAGCCACCTCAGCCTCTTCTGCTTGAGTAATGGCAGCCCGGCGTGTATAGCGCACCGTCTCGGTGCTGGTCTTTCCGTCCCGGATAGCCACAACCCGGTCTGTATGCTGGCTAAGGTTCGCGTCGTGGGAAACGATCAAGGTTGTCATGCCGTATAAAGAGTTGATCTTCCTCAGGGCATTATACACTTCCAGGGCGGTAGCTGTATCGACTTCACCCGTGGGCTCATCTGCGAGCAGAATCAAAGGTTGGTTAGCCAGGGCTACAGCTACTGCAACACGTTGCTGTTCGCCGCCGGAGAGTTGTGCAGAGCGGAAATGAAGGCGGTCGGCCAACCCCAGCACTTCCAGGAGCTCGCTGGCCTTGGCGCGTCGTTCTGCACGCGAGCGCCCGGAGAGCTGCAGCGGCAGCTCTACGTTTTCCAGGGCTGTCAGGTAGGGGATCAGGTTACGAGTTGTCTGTTGCCAGATGAAACCGACCTGCTGGCGGCGGTATTCGTCCAATTCACGGTCCGACATTTTGAGCAGTTCGCGGCCACCTACTTGAACCTGGCCTGCCGAAGGTCGGTCCAGACCACCCAATACATTGAGCAAGGTTGATTTGCCCGACCCGGAGGCGCCCACTAGCCCCACCATTTCCCCCCGCTGTACGGTAAGGTCGAGACCTTGCAGCGCCATGACCTCCACCCCGGCAAGCTGGTAAATCTTAACCAGGTTTTCACAAACGATCAACGGTTCGCCCACAATCGGTTTCTCCATATCATTGCCCAAGCACGATCTGGCCTTCTACCAGGCCTTCCAGGATCTCGAACCTGTCTTTGGTGCGCAGGCCGATGCTTACGTCGACACGCCGTTGGACCTCGCCGTCCTGTACCAGCACGAAATCCCGTCCCTGGAAGACCCTCAAGGCAGCCGGCGGCAGCCAAAGGGTGTCCTGGCGCTCTTCGAGTTGGATGATTACCGTTGCAAGCTCACCCAGGGATAATTCAGCGTCGCCTTCACCAACGGAAACCCGCACAGATGTGTCTCGTGACTGGTCAGGGGAGGTCGATGTAGACGTGCTGGTTCCTGTGTAAGGCATCTGGCGGACTTCACCGGGCAGGTCGGAACCGGGTTGGCTGGCCAGGCGTACCAATGCAGTTTGACCGACGCTTAGCTGGGCCAGCTCTTCGTTGGTCGGCAGGCATGTAACTTCCAGGGAATTCGGATCGGCCATGCTGATCACATTTTGGAAGGCGTTCACCTGGCTGCCGGCTGAAATTGTGACGTTGAGAATCTCACCATCGAAGGGGGCCGCGATCTCCAGGTTTTCCAGGCTTGCCAGGGCTTTTCTCTGGCTGGCTTTAGCCTTTTCGAGGGCAGCTTCAGCCAACTTGACCTCGAAGGGATCCGGGCCATCTTTCAGGCGCTCGTATTCTCGCTCTGCTGCCGCTGCTTCTGCTCTGGCGATGGCAAGCTCCACGTCTGCCTGGAGGATCTCCTCCTCGGTAGGGCTGCTTTCTAGATAGGTCAGGTTGGCTCGGGCCAGGTCCCGTTGTCGCTTGGCGCTGGCCATGGCCGATAGGGCGTTGATACGGTTGTAGTCGCTTTCCGGGAGATTGGTCATGCTCAGGTATTCTCCCTCGGCCTGGCTGGCGAAGTTTTCTGCCATCAGGTATTCGGCCCTGGCAGCCGCAATAGATGTATCCGAACCACGGCGGTAATTCTTGTTCACGCGGTTCTTTTCGGCCTTGATGAGCTCCTGCTTGGCCTCCAGCATGGCCAGGTGGGCTTCGGCGCTGTTGAGATCAGCCTCGGAGGCCAGTTTGTTCAGCTCTTTCTCGGCTCTCAATACCTCCAGCTCAGCGTCCGCCAGGGCCGACTCCAAACTCTCACGCTCCCCCAGGTAGGCCAAAACGTCTCCCTCTTTTACAACGTCACCACGTTTGACATTGACCGTGTTGACCGCTCCAGAGGTCCGGAAGTATAGATCCTGCTGTTGCACAGGAGAGACCCGCCCACGTAGCTCCAAGACGTTCGAGACAACGCCTCGTTGTACGGTATAGGTAGGCTTCTCCGGAACGATCGGAGTGGGGATTGGTGTTGGGTCTGCTTGAGCTGCGCTGCCTGTCGCACAACCAACCAGGACTGGCGCCATGAACAATAGGACGACCAGGCGGGCGAAATGGGCAATATTGGGGTTCAAGCGAAATGGTTTCATAAGGTATTTCTCCAACAAGGATAATAATTTTTGGCGAATGTTCATACAACCTCCCCCAACTTTACAGCCTGGAAGATATTCATGCGTAGCAAAGACCAGATGGTAGCTCCCATTCCAACCAGCAACATGGCGCCGAAGATGATGTACAGGCGCAGGATATCTCCCCAGGCGATCTCCACCAGGTAGGGAGGCACACCGGGATGTTGGCTGAGCGTCACCGGGAGGTGGGGAATAAAAAGGAAGGAGGAAAGAACGGCGATGCCTGTCCCGGCTGCCAGACCGGTAAGGATCAGCAGGAATTGCTCCAAGGCCAGGTAGGCAGCCATCTGGCCTACGGATAGGCCTATGGCGCGCAGTACACCCAGGTGAATAAAACGCTCACGGAACGAGAGCAAGGCATACAGGAGGAAGCCTGTCACGGTCAGAATAGAAGCCGTCATGAAGCCGACAGAGAGCAGGCCTAGCACGCCTTGCCGGTTGGGAGAGGCAAATGTTTCATCCAGAGCTTTGCGGGCATCTTGTGTTCGTATAACAGACACGCCGAGCAGGTTAAGGCCGTTGACGATGGCCTGGGTATCTGCCTCGGGCGAGGTACGTAGCCAGACATCATAAGGCACAAGCCCGCTGAAGGCCTCGAAGATATATTCCAGGTTGGCTACGTAGATTGGTCCTTCGGAAGGATACAAAGTGGGGAAGAGTTCAAGCACGCCTACCACCTTAAAATCAAGCACGCGCCTTTCGCCTGAGGCAGTCACCTGAACTTGAACCTGGTCTCCAGGGCTGAGGTTTGAGCGTTCCCAGGTTTCCTGATCTACCAGTAAGGCAGCCGGGTCGAGGGCCAGGCGGTTCATTAAGGCGCCCAACGGCTCAGGAGCGAAGTCATGTCGGAAGAAGGCAACCGACGGAAAATCCGTGCGATCCAGGCCGATCAGCCGGCCTCGGGACCGGCGCCCGCTGGCGCGCAGCTCGGATTCGTATCGCCCGACTCGTGCAGCAGCCTG
>CAZAQS010000198.1:0-9001 GCA_964486825.1 uncultured Anaerolineaceae bacterium
AGCTGCGATCGAGGTCGACCCGGACGTCGGTTGTATGACCTATTCTCGGGCCCACGACCTGGAAGTAGACCAGGATTGGGAAGACGAAGAAGAAGATATCGAAGAATGGGACGAAGGAGACCTGGAAGAGGAGGATGACGAGCTCTGGCTGGACGATGACGAGTTCTGAGCCTTACCTAGCAGCTTCTCCCGGCTTATCCTTCCAAAAAGGGCAGTATGGGCAATCTTCTCCGTCTGGATAATCTATGCCTTCTTCGTGAGGGCAACCGGCAACGCTGCCCGTCATCACGACCTTCTGTACTTGTTGTGATTTGAAAAACTGGCCCACCTCTGTAATCACCTCGGGGTCCTGAACAACCCCTTCCCCATACCAACGCCTGGAAATCAAATCCCCGTTCTCCTCCGGCACGACGCTGGCGACGATCTTCGTTACGGTCTGGTCATCTGGGCCGTAGTAAACCAGCGTCCCGATGGGGAAGGTGTATGAATCTGTTGTGGCTTTGTCTGGTTTTGCCAACTGCGCCTCCGGAAAACATTATACACTGAACACTGAAAACACTGAAAGCACTGAGAACACTGAAAACACTGAGAACACTGAAACACTGAAAGCACTGAGAACACTGAAGCAATGAAAAATGAAAAGCACTTGAAGACAGAAGTATTGAAAGACCGAAGAGACTGAAATATTGAAATGTATTTGAATAACTGAATTATCATCATATGCAAATGCATGAATAGGGACATGAATTCAGTGATATCATTACTTTCATCTTTTCAGTGTTTCTGGTTCCCTCCCTCAATTCGCTAATGAGCGACTCTTATATCAAGTCTGAATATACCCAATCCGAAATAACCGCCCGCATTATTGGCGCAGCTACGCGTGTACATTGTGCTCTGGGACCTGGTTTCCAAGAGGTCATCTACCAGCGCGCGTTAGCGTTGGAGCTTCATTCAGCAGGTATGAGATACAGTCGAGAACTTAGTATAGATATTTTCTACCAGGGTGAGAAAATTGGGAATAAACGTGTAGATTTTGAAATCGAAGGTGTGATGGTCGAGATAAAGGCCAGGGCAGAGATTGAGTATCAACACCACCAAACCTCCCGACCTGTCCGAGACATACACCCACTCGCCAACGATGACCACCTTTTCCGCCGACCCGGGCGTATCGGCGTGCGCGGCCAGGACAGGGTTAGCCGGATCGGACACGTCCCATACATAGATGCCTTCTCGGCCAGCTGCAACGAACAGGTACTCGCCGGATAGGCTGATATCATACGCCTCTCCAGGCTGGTGCAGCGATGACAGGATGGCCGGCGCGTCCGGGTTTGCCAGATCCGCGATCAAAATGCGGTGGGTGCAAGTCTCCTGGCAATTGCTGCCCATGAAATATACCGTACGGGCGGCGCTGTCCAGGGCTGAGCGCCGGAAGGGCTCTTCGATCTCGATTTGCCCGGCCTGCTCAGGATTAGCCGGGTCATCCAAGTTGAAGATTTGCAGGATTCCATCAGGGAAGTCACCTTCCCAGATCTCCTCCAGCGCTACCAGGATACCCTCTCCGGTTGTTACGCGGCTGGTGCGTTTCCAGGGTCCTTCATACTGCGGGGGCGAAATCTCGCCTATCAGGGCAGGCCGGGCTGGATCGGAGACATCGAAGACCCCCACGCCCCCCTCGCCCCTGGCCAGGTACAGGTAGTCTCCGAGCAGAGCTGCGTCTAGCCCTGTCCCCCGGGTCTGCTCGGTTGTTAGCTCCGCTGCAAGGCTGGGCCGGCTCGGGTCAGAGATATCCACGACCGCCAGGCCGTCTTCCCATACCGGTGCAAACAGGTAATCCCCTAAGGCTACCGTTTGGATGGCCCAGCGCGGCGCGAAGGGACCGTAGGAGCGGATCTGCTCCAAATCGCGCAGGTCATGCGCCCACAGGCTGGCCGGTCCGCGATCGCTGCCTCCAAAGGCCCACCCGGCTTGCACAAGGTCGAGATACCCGGGGATATGCGCATAGCTGTATAAGAGGTCGGGTTGGTCAGGGTCCGAAAGGTCCAGGAAGTGCAACCCATCCCAATCAATCACCAGCAGCGTGTTGCCGGCTGCTTCCGCCCTCCATGCGCAGCTGAACTGGGGTAAGGATTGCTCTAATTCAACCAGGACCGGCGCGGTTGGCTCCTCTATACTGAGCGACTGTAGAGTAGACCAGCATAGCCCGAACTCGCCGAATGTATCAAAGCCGTACAGGCGTTCCCCAATCTTCGTCAGGGGAAACGTGGCAAGCCGAGGAGAACTGGAGCGGGTGAGCGCCTGGGGATTGGAGAGATCTGTTACGATGAGCTCGTTCCCGCTCAGGTAAGCATACGGCCAGGCGATGGCTGCATCCCTGATGTATTGGGTTTTCATCTCGTCCAGAACTTGTAAACCAGGCAGGCTGGCAGCCAACAATCCCCCTTCATGGGCAATGAAGACTGTCTCGCCGCTTACCAGGACTTCGTGGACCTTGCCAGCTATTTCCAGGCTGGCCTGGACCGGCAATCGTGGGCCGATTTCATCCGGGCCGAAGACAGGTTGGGTTTCGGCCAGCCCCTCCAGCGGGAAAATATCCAGCAGGCTGCTGCATCCGTTGACTGTACAGGTCTCGCTGGTCGTGAAGCCCCACTCGTCTTGGACGAATACCCGGCTCGTCCCCGCTCTCTCGAAGGCCTGTATGACGTACGTGCTCTCCGGGTCAGATACGCCGAACAGGTACAAGTGGCCTTCCCCATCCAGCAGGTAAAGCAAGCCGTCCAGGGCAGCCAGGTCATGAGCAAGAAAATTAAGAGCAAACGGCTCCCCAATCATTTCAGGTGGGGCGTTATCGTTCAGCCGGAAGGACAACAAGGACGGCCCAAACCCGGTATAGGCGATCCCACTCTCCACCGCCACTGCCATCAATTCTCCCCCGTGCTGGGCTGCCTGGGTCAGGAGCACGCTCCCATCCGGCTGCGGCATTTCCAGGGTTGGGGTAGAGACGTCCGGCTCGGGTATCTCTACAATCTCTGGTTGTGTTGTTGGGGTAGCCTTAGCGGTAACTGTGGGTTGGAGGACAGAGGTGGGTGTGGCTTCCTGGGTGGCATCTGCCCCCGTTGTTGGTAGGGCTGGTGTTGTGACCGCCTGGCAGGCTGCCAGGCTGATTGCCAGGCTGGCCTGAATGGCCAGGAAACTTGATAAGCGCGTAATAGGTCTCATCTTTTCCTCCATAAACCCCCAGCAATATTTATAATTATTACCACGACGAAAAATGAAGGAAAAGGTTCCAGCTGATTTGTTATTCGACCTTGCGGACCTCCCGCAGGCTCGCCAGCTTGCGGGAGGTTTCTAGGGACAATACATATTCGGACCTATTGCAGCCGGTCGGCATACTTCTTTCTAAATTTGGCCAGCTTCGGCGCGATCACCATCTGGCAGTAGGGTTGGCGGGTGTTGTTAGCGTAATATTCATGGTGGTACCCTTCCGCCGGGTAGAAGGCCTCGAAAGGTGTTACCTGGGTCACGATCGGGTTGTCCCAGACCCCTTGTTGCTCCAGCTCGGAAATTACCTGCTCGGTGACCGCTTTCTGCTCGGGAGAATGGTAGAAAACCTCCGAGCGATACTGTGTGCCCACGTCCGGGCCCTGTCGGTTGAGGGTAGTCGGGTCATGGATGCTGAAGAACACCTCCAGGATCTCGGCAAAGCTGATCACGCTTGGGTCGAAAGTGACCTGCACGACCTCGGCGTGCCCGGTGTGACCAGACGTTACTTGACTATAGGTTGGGTTGGGCATGCTGCCGCCCGAATAGCCGGAGACGACGTCCAGCACGCCCCGCAGATCATCGAAGACCGCTTCCAGGCACCAGAAGCAACCGCCGGCCAAGGTTGCGATTTCGGTAGATTGTTTCTCGGGTTGGTTCAAAGATATCCTCCTAAGGATATGAAAATTATCCAAAAATCATTATAGAATTATACCCTTAGAGACGCCCCGCCAGCGGGCGGATCGGATATGGTCCCCTTTACATCACCCCTCCCAGTCGCGCGCCCCGTGCAGGAAATCCCGGCCGGATACGGCTCGCTTGCCAGCCGGTTGGACCTGCTCCAATACCAGCAGACCCTGCCTGGCGCCGACTGCAGGCAGGCCATCATACGAGCAACGTGATCCGGGTACATTCCAGTTCGACCCGGCTACTGCCCTGGCCCTGTGGATCTTGAGCGGTTGGCCCTTCCATTCCATGAACGCCCCAGGCCAGGGATTGAAGGCCCGCACCCGGCGCTCCAACTGCTCGGCAGGCTGGCTGAAATCCAGGCGCCCGTCCTCTTTCTTGAGTATGGGTGCGTAGGTGACGCCATGCTGCTCCTGTGGTTGTGCCTGGATCTCGCCGCTCAGATAAGGCGGCAGGGTCTCGAACAGCAGCTCGCCGCCCAACTGCGATAGACGCTCTCCCAGGGCGCCGGCTGTGTCCTGGGGCAGAATGGGCAGAGCACGCTGGCTGAGCAGCGGGCCGGTGTCCACCCCCTGATCCATCAGCATGATGGTGATGCCGGTTTCGGCATCGTTGTTCAGAATGGCTGCCTGGATTGGAGCGGCCCCGCGCCAGCGCGGCAGTAGCGAGGCGTGCACGTTGACGCAGCCATAGCGCGGCAGCTCCAGGACATCTGGGCGTAGGATCTGTCCGAAAGCTGCCACGACGATCAGCTCCGGCGCCCACTCGCGCAGCTTATCCATAGCTTCCGGCGCGCGCAGCCGGCGCGGCTGGATGACCGGCAGCCCAAGATCTTCGGCCAGGCGCTTCACCGGGGGTGGCCTCAGTGCCCGCCCGCGCCCGGCCGGCCGGTCGGGTTGGGTAATCACGCCCACCACGGGGAAACGTTCCGCCAGCCTACGCAGGGCCGGCAGGGAAAATTCAGGTGAACCCATGAAGACAGTGCGAACGCTCATATAACCATTCTAGCATATGTCAGGGGTAGCTGTAGGCCTGTCACTTGGCATAAAATTGGCAACCAATAATTAATCCGGTGTAAATAACCAAAATAGATCGATTCCTTGCTAATTTGTTGACCTGTTTTTTACATCAATATATAAATCCACGTGTATAATTTGTGCATAATCCTTACTGTTTCATTATGCAGCGATTAAACTACAAAGACAAGCGAATTTTATCGGCTACATTTTGTCCATAGTTAACGATAGCCAGTTATCGTCTCGTTTTCGTTAACCGTGGCCGGGAGCTGGACGAAGTGTGAAAAAAACCGGTGAATACCAGCAGGAGAACATTTTGATGGAAATTCCTCCCAACCCCCAACCGGGAATTATCCAACGCCGGGCGAGCTCCACACGTTCCTCGAACTCTAAATCTACTTTGCTGCCACAGGAGGAAGGGATGTTTCGGATCGTTGCGGTGAGAAAGGGGATCAGGCTAAACCAGCCCTTCGTGCTGGTTTCCAGCAGCCTGCTGATCCTGCTGGTGGGGGTGCTGGACGTATTGACAGGGAATGAGATTTCCCTGGCTTTTTTCTACCTTATGCCTGTCGCCTTCGTAGCCTGGTTCACAGGCCGTTGGAATGGTATCCTTTATGCGGTTGTCAGCGTGCTGATCGAGCGCATCGCCAGCGCTTTGGGTGGGGCGCCGGTGGGCATATCGGTGACGCCTTATTGGAACTCGACCGTTCTGTTGCTGTTCTTCCTGGTCGTGGTATACCTGCTAACAGAGTTCAAGAACCGCCTGGAGCGAGAAGAGATCCTCTCGCGCACCGATCCATTGACAGAGGTCGCCAACAGCCGTTACTTCTACACCCTGGCTGAGATGGAGATCGAGAGGCTTTCGCGCTACGAGCACCCCTTCACGGTCGCCTATATGGATGTCGACAACTTCAAGGGGATCAACGACCGTTTCGGACACCGGGCAGGCGATGAGCTGTTGTGTGTGGTGGCCAATACGATGCAGAACAACCTGCGCATCACCGATACCGTGGCTCGCCTGGGCGGCGATGAGTTTATCATCTTGCTACCCGAGACAAAGGGGGAGGGCGCCCTGACCATCTTCTTCCGTCTGCGCCAGTTGCTGATGTCTGCCATGGAAACCAGGGGTTGGGACGTGACCTTCAGCGTGGGCGCCATAACCTTTATCAGCCCGCCCATGTCGGTGGATAGCATGATCAAGTCCGTCGACCACTTGATGTACACGGTTAAAACCAGCGGAAAAGACCGCATCCAACACGAGATTTACGAGTAGAAGACTTTTTTCCCTTCCTAAACCAGATTGTGTTTTTTCCTGTAACCAGAAGAAGGTCTATTTATAAATCGTAGAACCTGCCTGATTATAGACTTGGTTGCCTGTTGTGATTGTAGGCCTGGCTTGGCTTGCATGAGATGATCGACTTACGCTTCATCGCCACCTACTTCCTGGTTATCCTGGTCTATTTAGGCCTGGCAGTATATGTCATCACCCGCAATCCGCGCCGTCCAAACAGTTGGGTGTTCGGCGCCTGCTGCCTGCTCATTAGTATTGTTTTCACCGCCAACTTGTTTCTTTTCCCCGCTCCTGGTAACTCACCTCCACTGATCCCGTTTCCGCTACGCGTCAAATGGTTAGCAGTTTGCCTGATACCCCCGATCTATTTCCACCTGGTATCGGATTACTTTTCTGGCGCCTGGAGATTTTTCCACAGCCCTCGATTTCTTGCCGTACTCTATTTTGTTAGCCTGGCCTTTGCCGGAAACGCCCTGCTAGGTGATTGGCTTTTAACCGGCGCTTATTTCCGTCTTCCAGACCATATTATCGGCCCGGCCCCTGGCCCCCTGATGCCAATCTTTGCTGTTTTCTTTGCAACTGTGATCCTGGCAGGCACCCTGGGGCTGGTGGTCGCTTACCGGAGCGCCCGATCGACCTCAGTAAAAGCCCAGATACTGCAGCTTCTGACGCCCACCTTGATCCTGTTTGTAGGTAGCCTCATCAATTGGGCCCTAGTGTTAACGAGAGCCAGCAGCGGGATCTCTGTTGACATAGCCAATATACTGACCATTCTGGCAGCTTTCTTTTTCGCGCGCGCCATCTTGCAGCACGGTTTCTTTGTTGGAAGCCCTTCATTCGCCAGGTCGCTCGTATCTACGTTGGTTGCCACTGCACTGATCATCCTCATCCTGATCCCAGCCATATTCATGGACCAGGTCTTGATAACCCGCCAGGTTACCGAGTACCCATTTGTCACCGGCCTGCTGGTGGTCGTGGTAGCCATTTCCTTTCCTTTTTTCCGGGCCTGGTTCATGCCTGTGTTCGAGCGGTTCTTCGACCGGAACGTGGCCTCCCAGCTCGATTCTTTTTCGAAGCTGGCCCAGGGAATTAAAAGCGACCACGATCCCGAACGCTGGCAGGCGGAGCTGTTGTCGATTGCATGCTCGGTGCTGGGGGTCAGGGGTGGCTACCTGGGGCTATCCGAGCCTGAAACAATGCCTGGAACAGCCATGGTCCGCTCTACCAGTGGGGAGATGGGCGTAAAACCCGGAGATCGGATTCACCTGCCGGCATTGAGCAGCACCGAGCCGCAACTGGTGACTGTACTGCCATTCCATGAGATCGAAGGGAATGGCTTGCAGGATGTGGCAGTGGTTTGCCGCCTTACCACTACCCAAGGCAGGCAGGGTTTTCTAGCCCTGGCGGGTAAAAGCTCGCAGAAGCCTTTCACCCAGGAAGAATTGTCGATCTTGGGTAGCCTGGCTCGCCAGGTCGAAGTTGCTATGGACGCACCCCTCCGACCGGCGGCTCCCCATTCAGGGATAAGCGCTCGGAACCTTCCCGAGCAAACCATACGGGAAACAGATCACCAAATTTCTACCCCAGGACCGGGCATTTTTGAGCACAGCTCTTCTGCGGTCCCAGAGCTTCACATCGATGTCCTGGGTCCCCTGCAGGTTTTTGTGGGCGGGCAACGTGTAGCCGAATCGGATTGGGGCTCCGAAAAGGCGAAGGGATTACTGGCCTACTTGCTTTGGAAAGGTGCGCAGGGGGCAGGCAAAGATGAAATCTTATTCTACCTGTGGCCAGACCTGGCAGATGGAAATGCCAACAATGTATTTCACGTGACCATGAATCGCTTGAGACGTGTGCTGGCGCCTGGGCCCGGTAAGCCGCGCGAATCCAAAAACATCCTCCACCAGGGCAGCAAGTACCGCTTCAACTTCGATTCTGCACATCCTCTGGATGTAGCATTCTTCCAGGAGTGCGCTGCGGGAGCGTCTCCAGAAGCATTGAAAAGAGCGGTCTCTTTATACCGAGGACCTTACCTGGAGGATGTAAGCTGGGCCTTGCCGGCGGAAGTAGAGATCCAGCGCCGGATCTATGAGCTGATGTATGAATCCGTACTGCGCCGCTTGATCGATGTTTCTGGTGGATCACAATCCGAGATTTATATGCAAAAGCTGTTAGCTGTCGAACCGGCGGACGAAGCCACCTGGAGCCGGTTGGTGGGGTATTATCTTCGCAACGGGCGGCAGCAGCTCGCCAGGCAGCAGGTGGTCCGTTGGGAGAAGGAGTGGCAAACCATGGAGTTGTCGCCTTCGCCTGAGATCCTTTCGCTCTGGTCGAGGGTGAAAACATTCCGTTGAATTAACCGCCTCCTTTCAATTTTGTTAAATAGCGGCTCGATACTGGAGCCGCTATTTAAGTTTCTCGTAAGTGCTGTTTGGTAGGATTTGATGAAGGAATGAACAGCTGCTACTCCCAAATGGGAAAAGCTACCCGTCAATTAGATACTTCGAGTGATCCTTATCCAGGGGAAAAGGCATCATGCTCAGTCGCGCCAGCGACTGAGCATGATGCCTTTTATGCTTGTGGTTCTTTCACAGGATTCGTTCAACATCCAGGTCTGCCTGGTATGGCCATACTATTTGTCAATCTACCTTGCTCTCAAGCAAGTAGGAGCGCCGGAGGATGTCTTTATGAAGCGTAACTTCAATTCTCAATATTTCTTCTCGATTGTTTGGAGAGTAACAATGGTGTTGAT
>CAZAQS010000199.1:0-8948 GCA_964486825.1 uncultured Anaerolineaceae bacterium
CATCTTCACCTGGAGTGATCAATCCAGTTGCAGAACCAATGTAATTTTGAAATTCGCTGCTTGCTTTTCCAAGATCATGTAGCAAACCAAGGATTTCTCCTGACCCTTTTAATCCAATCTTATCGGCAAATTGGCCTGCGAGTTCAGATGTTTCCGTTAGGTGTTCCCATAGAGACTGCCTTTTTTTGTCTTTACGAAGATGTGCGATCAATCGATTATCCGAAGAATCAACCAGATATAACTGAGCCAATCGACGTGATTCTGATTTAAGGGCCTCCCTCAACCCCTCCGGCTCCAGCACCTCCACGTCTGCTCCCCAGCCGCGGATCCAAGGCAGCATCTCCTGCCACTCGGCTACCTGGGCAGTCCAGATGCAGCCGCCGTCGGGCGTCGGGTGGATGCTTTGGGTCGGGTGCCAGATGCTCTCCTCCAGGCGGCGCGCCGCCTGGCCCGGGGCGAAGCGTAACCTGACCGTGAATGGCTCGTTCTCCCCATACCAGATGCCCCAGGCGTATTTGAAGAGCAAGCCCTCGTCGAAGTCTTCCGGTATGCTGAAGGTCTCCCCGCTCAGGACGGCCTTCTCGATGCGCTCGATCTTGAAGGTTGCCAGGTCTCCATGCACGTCGCTGAAACCGATCAGGTAAGCGCCATCGCTCCACAGGGATGGCTCGATCAGGTACGGGCACACCAGGTAATTCAGCGAGCGAGGCGAGCGCAACGCCCGGTGGGTGATGCGCACTTTGCGCCTCTCCACCCACGCCTGTGTGATCGCCTCAACCACCTCGACGCGCTCCGCATGGCTATGTTGATCCAGGATATTCGCGGCCGCTCGCACCAGCTTCTCGGTCATCGGCTGGCGCAAGGTCGAGGACAGCTTTTCCAATGCGTTGCCCAGGTGAGGTTGTGCTGTACGGGTTTGCCTGGAAGCGCGCCGCGCCGCCAGGTACAGCGCCAGGGCTTCATGCAGGTTTACCTTGATCCCAGACAGGTAGCGTGTCCGGTCGATCTTCCAGCGCCCGTTTTCATCCGGTAGGAAAGGATACTCTGCTTCTAAAGCGAGGCGGTCACGATACACGGTCGTGCGGTCCACACCCAGCCGTGCAGCCATCTCGATATCGCTGAAAGCCTGCTGGACGTAGAGCCGCTCCATCTCCCGTAAACGCTCCGCCCTTGTCAACCCACGGCTCATGCTTGACTCCACCTGCTTATTTTGGGGGACCCGGGCAAGTCCTCAGACCTGCCCAGCCCTCCTGTATGACTGCTCCCCTCATCTGCCTGCCATACCCCGCTATCCACTTGCTTTACAACAGGATAGCATGGCGGGCTGCGTATTCTGCAACATTTGGGGCGAAATTTATCATTTACGCTTCCGGTATGGCCACAGCCGGCCTTGATCGTCTTCGCTCAACAGGTAACCGTTCACTTCCAGGTTTGGTAAAGAGCGCATCACTTCCGAGCGATGCCAACCCAACAGGGCAGCCAGGAACCCCGCCCGTTTCCCGGGATATTCTTCGCATTTCTGGTAAATCGCCTGCAGGCGTTCTGGTTTTGCCGTCCGCGCCACGCTGAGCCTCCATATTGTGGAAATTTTCCACAGCATAAAGGCAGCCTGTTGCAGGTACGGCAACAAGATCCAGAAAACCAATCAATTTGATCGTCTCTACCTGGGAAAGCGCATGTTTTGGCCATCGGCAAGATTCTCCTCTGGCATCATTGAAACATACAGGAGGGAACACACCGCTTCTCGCGGTTTTACCCTTGCTACAGGGTTGTTTTCGTCCGGGGACTTCTATACTATATCGTTTATTTATTTACAATGCAAGCAGAATTTGTGATGAACTGAACAGAACAGGTAAAGCATTTCCGTGCAACCTGCAACGCTCTCCGGCCGATGCAATACCGGAATTTCTCGAATTGCTCCGTTTATGTATTCAGGTATCGAGAGAGCTGGCAAAATCAGCGCTTTGCTGGCATTCCCGGTTAACTTAACGATAACGAATTCAAGATTTTCGTGGAGGCTAAACATGAGCAAGATTACGGGTATCTTCGTATCATTGACCACAGGGGAACAATGGTGGGCCGGAACCGACGACCACGTCTACATTGGCGTCGTTGGTACGGTGGGTGGGAGGGAGTTCGCCCTGGACGTGTCAGGCTTTAACGATTTCGAGCAAGGCACTGTCGTTCCTTATTCGATCGGCCCCGGCGCTGCCTTTTTCGGCGGCAGAATACCGGCCACGGCGCCGGCTGCCCTGGCGGATATGACCATTTGTCTGCCGAACGTCACCCACGTCTATCTCCGGAAACAAGGCGACCGGACCCATGAAGGAGACGACGCCTGGCGTATCTCCGCAGCCTACGTTTACCTTCTCTCCAGTGGGCTGGCGAGGATCTTCAAATTGACCGGCCCAGCGACGCTCGGAAACGAACATGGTCTGCAGGTATGGCTTGCCGAAGTAGCCCACAGCGGCGCTTACCGGGATGCGAAACTCGTGATAGATGGGGTCGCCAACTGTACCTGAAAATTGTCCCAATAGAGATGCACCGTTATTGCCCGGCGGGTTTACTCCCAGGCTTTCGCCAGGACCGAGCGAGTTTGTGTGCTGCTATCCGGTTGGAGGCGGGTCGTCCGGATTTTGGAACTCGTAGCGCATGATCGGGCGCGGGGGTACGCGCCGGGCAATCTCCTTGAAGCCGTGGCGCTTGAAGGTGGAAACATAGCCGGTATGGGAGGTGCTGGGCGTTAGCTCCGCATCCAGGGGATAGGCTTCGAGGGCCGGCGCTCCGGCGCGCCGGGCGGCATGCAGTGCTGCGCTGATGAGGGCGGAGGTAACGCCCTTTTTGCGATAGCCCTTACGTACGTAAAAGCATGAGATGGACCAGACCGGCGTATCGTCTACGCGCTCGAGCCGCCAGGCGCGGTCGAGCCAGGGCAGGTCCGCGCGGGGTGTGAGCTGGCACCAGCCCACAGCCAGGTCACCGTCGAAGGCGAGCAAGCCGGGAGGCGGCCCGCTCTTCACCAGCTCACTAAAGGCGGCCTTATTCTCCTGGCGCGGCCTCTTGTGATACTCGGTGCCGATGCGCCAATACATACACCAGCAGCGGCTGGCGGGACCTTTCTGGCCGAACAGGTCATCGAGGGCGGGCAACAGGTCGGGTGTGAGCGGGCGCACATCGTATTCCATTTGCCTTGTCTCCTGCCAAGTATCACGAATTTTGTATCACGAATTATACGAATGAACACGAATTCCACGAATTTTGTATCACGAATTTTGTATCACGAATTATACGAATGAACTCGAATTCCACGAATAAACCCGAATTTCAATTGGCACTGTATGTAACCTGCAACCTGTAACCTGTAACGTGCAACGCATTAATCACGGCGCACGATGCCTTCCTGCCAGGCATAGACGGCGGCCTGGGTGCGGTCTGCCAGGTGCAGCCGGTATTCCGTGACGGGGACCCGTTCACCCGGAGGGGGTATCTTCGCCAGGCGATCTCTGCAGCTAACGACTCGTATAGAACACCGGCGGCAGCCAGCAGCAGGACGACAAGCAGCACCTCTTATCGCTCGGCTTGTCTGTTTTCCCAGAGTTCGGTTAATTTGTGGTTCCGGGGAATGTTTTCAAGAAACGAGCGGCGCAGACTTCCGTCTTTTATGAGATCTGCCCGGTCTATCAAGAAGCGATAGGCCGTTTCCAGAACGGCAGGCGCCCTCGTATCCTGATTAACAGCCAATACCTGATAGCAGGTCAGGTAAATCCGGAAAGGCTCCTCCGTTCCTGATAAGGTATGAGATTCCATATACATCAAAATCTCGTTTATGAAAGATAATGCGCTGGCGAAATTTCCACCTGCAAGATGCGAGCGAGCTAACCCGGAACGCGTTTCCATGGCCCGGTTTTCCAAACCAAGTTGTATCTGCAATTCGAGGGCTGCAGTAAAATTAGCCTCCGCTTCAGCCACACGGCCTTCTGTAAGCAGCGCCTGGCCTAGCCGGTACAAGCCGGTCGATTCATACATCGGGCTCTGGATTTCTCGTACAAGGGTCAAGGCTTGCTGTACTTTGTCCAGCTCAGCCTGGTGATCGCCCAGGAATTCCATCAACAAGCTCCAGCTGATCAGGATAGCACTCTGTAACTGCGCTATGTCCAGCTCCAGGGCCAGCTCGTATGCCTGGTTGTAGTGGACTTGCGCCTGTTCAAAATCACCAAGGTCGCGCTCAACCTCGGCAAGGTTTCCAAGGTTGATGCACTCTGAGTACTTATTGCGAATCTGACGATTGACCCTCAACGCTTCCATATGGTAGCGTCGAGATTCAGCATAATCCAATTGCTCGGTTGCAATTACACCCAGATTACCCACGAGGATGCCCTCCACGCGGCGATCACCGGTCTCCTTGATCACCTGCCCGGCCAACTCGAAGTGCAGCTTAGCCTGAGTGTGGTCCCCCTGGCTCCAATAGGACACTCCCAAGTTGCCAAGTGCCTTTCCCTCCCCGTGCCGGTTGCCTAACTGGCGATAGATCTTGAGAGCAGATGTCAGGTATTCTTTTGCTTGAGCGGTCTTACTCTTGTCATTAAAATGTGTGCCTATGTTCATTAAGATTTCCGCCTCCAGCCGGCGCAGCTTGGCCTGGCGTGCCAGTTGGAGGGCTTTTTCCAGGATCTCCAGGGCTTCCAGCCCTGACATTTGCGTATCAAGCGAACGCCCCCACAGATAGTATCCTTCGGATTCTTGATCAACCGCTCCGATCACCTTTGCTTTGTCAATTGCCTGTTGAGCGGCAGAAATTGCAGCAGGAAAATCTGCGGTTGCGAAACTGAAATTTGCCTGACGCAGGGCAACTTCGGCCTGGCGGGCTTCCTCACCGGATGTCTCGGCCAGTATCACGAGCGATTCCAGGTCGCTTGCCTGTCTTTGGCGATCCCCTTGCAGGTCAAGGACCTTTTCACGCGCCAGAAGCAGCTCATATCGGGCAGCTGTATCACTCAGTGGGGTGAGATCGATCGCGCGGCTGTAAGAAAATACCGCTTCTGCATTAGCGAAGCTGGCAGCTGCCTGCCGGCCCGCGCGGGTATGCCACACTACGGCAAGCTGATTCTCTCCGGACTGTTCGTAATGCTGAGCGATCAAGGCTGCAAACTCATCTGTGCGCTGGCTGCGCTGTGTCGCCCGCTCCAACCATTGAGCAGCACGGGCATGGAAAATACGCCGTTGACGCTTGAGTAAGCTTTCATAGGCTACCTCCCGCAGCAGGTTATGTTTGAAGAGATACTCCTGGGTGCCATCAAAACTGGAACGCTCTCGTTTATAAACGATTTCCCGGGAACGTAGTTCTCCGAGCGGCTCACGAGCAGGCATGGCCTGGTTTTCCTCCATGACCAAATAATCAACAGCCCGATCCCAAAAAATGCGGCCAATCACCGCCGCACGCTGCAGAAGGGATCGTTGATCAGGAACAAGGGAATCCAGGCGTGCCCGGAGCACACCTGACAAGGTTTGGGGTATCTTTATGCCCTTCAACTTATACATGTGCACCTGCCAGCGGTTGGGTGATTTTTCAATCACACCTTCTTCGATCAGGATCTTAAGCACTTCTTCGATAAAGAATGGATTGCCATCTGCCCGTTCCACAATCAACTCCCCCAGTTCTTCCGGGAAGACCTCTACTTTTTGCAAGATCAGTTCCACAAGCTGCTGGCTATCTCGCCGCGACAGCGGTACCAAATCGATACGATTGTGAAAGATCAGCCCTTCACCCCAATTAGGACGCCTTTCATAGAGCCGGGGACGTGTTGTGCAGACAATCAGTAAAGGTTGTTCTGCTAGAGTTCCCTCGAGGGAATAGATGAGATCGAGGGAAGTATCATCTGCCCAATGTATATCCTCCAGAAGCACAACCACCGGGTGCTCCTGTGCCAAAGTTCGGAAATACTCTCCCAGATATACCAGGGCCTGCTCATGGAAATGCCTGGCATCTTGCTCGTTGTCACTCCACTGTGGATGATCCCCAAGCTCGAAGCCGAGCAAACGGCCGATGTAATAAGCCTTTCGAGAGGTGGCTGCATTTCTTTCCAAAACTTCACTCACCCCCCGCTCGAGTTTTTCCCAAAGGGCGAGAGGAGCATCACTGTCTTGGATTTCGAACCGGAAAGACATGATACTGCGCACCAGGGAGTAGGGTAAGCTCTGGGAAGATTGGTAAGCGCGACCCTTGAAATAATAAATGGTCTCGGGCAGCAGCTCAAGCCAATTACCGAACTCGTAGATCAACCGTGATTTACCGATACCCGGTTCACCCACGATCGATACAAGCCGGCGCTCCCGCGCTTCAACCATATCCAAGTACTCATCTTGAAGGCGCTTGAGATCAGCCTGACGCCCAATCATGGGGGTTTCGACACCCTCGACGCCTCGCGTAGCAACGCGGAAGGCGCGCGGCTTTGCCTCTCGCACCAGGTAGACCTGGACTGGCTCTACCACTCCTTTTACATAAACCGGATCCAATTTTTGCACATTGAAGATGCCGCGTACAAGCTGGTAAGTATCGTGGGTGATCAGGATACCGCTCTCCGGGGCGGCTCCCTGTAAGCGGCTGGCCAGGTTAACAGTTTCTCCAATGACGATCAATTCTCCTCGCTTGCGGTCGTCCAGAGTGCTCACGACCACCTCCCCGGTGGTAATACCGGTGCGCATCCTGAGGCGGATTCCCCAGGTCTGTTCCAGCGCGCTGTTTAAGTCTTCGAGCTTCTGGCGCATCTTCAAGGCGCAGCGAACTGCCCGCTCTGCATCATCTTCCTGAGTAGCAGACAGGCCGAAAACAGCTAAAACCGCATCCCCGATATACTTCTCCACATAACCGCCATGATTTTCAATGCCGTCTCGCCAGGTGGAAAAACATCGGCCAATGATTTCATGGACATCTTCAGCATCCAGGCTGGCAAACAACTTTGTATGCCCCACAAGATCGGCGAAAAGGACGGTCACCATCTTGCGCTGCTCGTTGAGGGCGGCGGCTTGCAACTCAGCCAGCCTATCCCGCATTGGAGCCAGGGCTGCATCAACAACCTGATCCCCCAGGGACTGCCGCTCGGCTTCCAAAGTTGCAATGGCTTTTTTTAGTCGGTCGATATCTGATTGGGTTGTCATTTATGTAATCAATGCTCGTCAGGGCTGCGCATGGGAAGGTCTTTCCAGGACGACGCAGGTAATATCGTCTTCTTGTTCCCAGCCTGGCCCGGTGAATTCCTTGAGGCAACCCAGGAGGGACTCTACCAGACTATCTCCGCCATTTTGAAGGGCCAGCTGCTCACGAAGTCTGGCAGACCCGTACATTTCCTTGTTAGGGTTATGCGCTTCGACCAGACCATCGCTGTACAAAAAAAGGCTTTCTCCGTCTTCAATGACGGTTTCAATTTCCTCGTAAACCATACCTGGCATCAATCCAAGCGGCATACCAGTAGCCCAAAGCTCAGTAACCCTATGCGAACCGTACTTGTATGGGGGGTTATGCCCAGCGTTGGAGAGTCGGAGAGCGCCGCTTTCGTGGTCTACCAGTATGATCTGGCAGGTAATGTACATATTGGCAGGCATCTCCCGGAAGCACATCTCGTTGATCCGGGCAAGGACGTTACCTGGCTGGAAAAGCTCGACACCTGTCGTATTGAGCAGGGCATAATGGAGGAGAGGGCGGAAGGTCGCCATAACCAACGCGGCTGGCATTCCCTTCCCTGATACGTCCCCGATGATAAGTCCGAAAATCTTACTCGATAAGAAGGTGAAATCGTAGAAATCTCCCCCAACCGTGCGGGCCGGGTGCCAGTAAGCCTGGAGATGCCAACCGGGGATCTCCGGCAACTCCTTGGGAAGGGTGCCCTCCTGGATCACGCGCGCCAAATGCAGCTCCTGTTCCAGCTTTTCTTTTTCTATGATCTGTTCCTGTGCTGCTTTGAGATCCTGCAATGCCCGGGTGAGCTGGCTGTTCTTCTCCTGAAGGTCCCGGATGGTCAGGTTCTCAGAGCGTCGCATACGCTGGCTAATCTCACGCAGCAAGGCAATAGCAAGCGTGACGTGCTTATGGATCAGCTGCTCGAAATCAGTGGAAGCCATTTCGATCAGCTGTACGCTGCTGCGGGCCCGTGCTGTAGCCGAGCGGCGCTGCTTAGGATCGAGCAAGCTGACCTCGCCTAAAAAATCTCCTGGCCTTAAAATGCTTAACAGGCGCTCTTCAGGGCTACCAAAGGCCTGGATGATCTCGACCTGACCTTCCAGGATGATCGAGAAACGTACCCCGGGTTCACCTTCGCGAAATAGCAGCTCTCCTTCAGCGAAGCTCGTAAGGAAGGAGGATTCGCGGAGTAACTGCACCGCTTCAGAGGGTAATGAGGCGAAAAGTGGGATTTGGCGAATGATATTTTCGTCCATAGCCATTCCTAATTATATTCCCAAAATTAGGAGGCATTTAGTCCAATATTGATCGGCAGGGATACCAATCTAGTCGATTTTGATTTCGTCCTGCCGCAGAATATCTCCGCCCGCAGCCAGATCGATCTGGAACCCGGCACCTATATGGCGCTGTGCTTCCTGCCAGATGTTTCCGGATCGGGCATCCCACACGTCATGCTGGGCATGATAGAAACCTTCGATGTAGGAGCGGGGGGAGAATAACCTTGCTTCTATGAATTATCGGATCCGCTTAATCACGGTCGCGCCGTACGATGCCTTCCTGCCAGGCGTAGACGGCGGCCTGGGTGCGGTCTGCCAGGTGCAGCTTGTTGAGGATATTGGTGATGTGGCTCTTGACGGTCTTTTCGCTGATCACCAAGGCCTCGGCGATCTGGCGGTTGTTCTTGCCGCTGGCGATCTGGCGCAGCACGTCGAGCTCTCGCCCGGTCAGCTCTTTGAAGGGGTTGGCGCGCTCACCGGTCGAGCCGTGCATCTCC
>CAZAQS010000200.1:0-8933 GCA_964486825.1 uncultured Anaerolineaceae bacterium
CCCGTAGGGGCGCATGGCATGCGCCCTGTTTGCACCCTGAATGCGCCCTGCATGCGCAATGTTTATAATATAAACATTTATTTCCATGGATCACCGCCCTATCTCCAATACGATGTATCCCACGTCAGAACCCCATCCCAGACCGACGCCAGGAACCTTTCCCGGTCGATCGGCGCCAGGTCATTGAAAGCCCCGTTATTCAGCCGCAGAACGATCTCATCACTCAGCCGGCCGATATACTCGGTGGTGACTGTCAGCGTGGCGTGCAGATCCGTATAGATGCCATTGATCGTATCCAGCGTGATCCCCGTTCGAGCGTTCAGGAAGGCGACCAGGTCATCGTAAATATCCTGCCTGTCCCTTGCATGCCGGCTTCCGTTCGGATTCAGCAGCTCGTCCGAACAAAGGATCGTCATCCACCATACCAGCCGGTCCGTGTAACCGCCCTCTGGCAACCGGTAAGCCTGCCGGCGCAAGGTCACCAGCCCCGACACCGTAGCTCGAGCTCGCTTGAGTATGAACCCAACCGGCAACCCCCCATTGACGTCCGGGTGGGTCAGCGTAATATCACAATCGACGCCTACAGTAGCCATGCATCACACATCTTCATCGGGTGAGCAGCTCTCACAAAGAAAATCGATATCGCTCGGATCTGTATCTCCGAGCAGCTCAGCCGGCACGAATACAACATCACCACAATTCGCGCAGACCAATCCTACCGTGCAATCAGAATCGTCCATGTCTCACACCATGCAGTAAGGAGAACAGATATCCACCGGACCGGGATCCTCGTCGTAAAAGCTCACTTCTTCGAGTGGCTTTCCGCACGAGTACAGGTACAGCCCGTGTTCCGGATCTTTTCCCCGGATGTACTCATCCAGGTTTACAGCCATAGCATGGTCCGCCGGCGCATACAGCTTCTGGTAACGCCACTCAGCCACACGGCGATTAGGGCAGCACCAGCATGCCGACTTTGATGGGACTGGCAAGCCAAAGCTGGAGATTTGACTTTCCAGGTCCTGCCTGGTGATTTCCATGTCCACCAGCGGGTATGCATTGCTCAGCCAGACCACATCGCTCGTCCGCATGCGCGAAAACTCGCTCTGCGAGATCCCAAACCACATACTGACAGGCTTCTCCGGTCCATAGCCGATTTGTCGCAGATATCGCCTGACGACGCGCTGTTTCCACTCGTTAGAGCAGAAAGTCGGCAGCTTGCCGTTCGCTGTGTATGCCGGCAGCAGCAGGTCGCCATTGCTGGAGTACAGATCTCTCCGGGATAAACTGTGAGGGACAATGTCCAAACTAAGCTCGAGCTTGCGCAACAAGGCGATTACATAGCGATTAATATATCGCCAGGTCAGGGACGACTCGCGACTCGTGTCCGCCATCACCACGCGTTCCGGTCTCGGCAGCTCCCCCCGGGCGATGAGCACCAACATGCCCACCGAATCTACCCCGCCCCCAAACGAGAAGATATCCGACCGATTTGTCATTCTATGATCGTGAAAGCGTACAGCTCGATCGACTTGTCGCATTTCGGGCAAAGCCATTCCCAACCCTCACGGCTGGGCCCCAGGATAACCTCTTTGCAGTCTCCGATCGTTCCCGACCACTTGCAATCCGGGCAGCTGGCTTTCCTTCCCTTGGCCGGCTTGACGCTCCGCATAAACGCTCTTGCCCGCTCGACCATCTCTTCCCGATCAGTCTTCCCCTTGGTCGAGGAGGGTTCAGATTTCGGTCCTTTGATCAGTTCAAGCTGCACTTCAGGAACAGTCTCCCCCATGGTCGAGGAGGGTTCGGGCTTCGTCTCCGGCGCAGCCTCCGCCGAAGCCCCTCCTGGATTGATCTTTTTTCCTGCAGGAAGTATCTTTTTCTCGACTGGAAGTTTACTTTTCTTGGTGGAAGTCATCTTTTTCAAGTCCTTTCAAATAGTCGATTGCCTCTATGATCGTTAACCGCTTTTTGTAACAGTTCTCTGCATGCGCAGTGTTACACAACCCCTTCTCGAATAGATTTGCATCGAAGGCCAGGCGCACCAGCTCAGTCCTGGCTGCCTCCGCCATGATCTTTATCGCCCGAGCATACGTCATTCCCATTTGTCCACCGCCCACCCGGGCCCCCAGCTCACCCCAGACCTGGCTTGCTCGCTACGCAAGATCTCCAGGGAAGCCCGGTATTCTTTCAGACGATCATCCGCCCATTTCTCGTATTTGGCCACCAGCCCAGGATCGACCTCGGTCACGCGCAGCAGGTCCAACGCACGGCCCTGAACAGCATGCCCAGCTGCACCCAATACAAGTAAACTCTCATGGTCCAGCGGTAAAGTTCCTTCTGTGGCGCCTGCCAGACCTTCGATAGCTTGCCGTAAGGTGTACCAGATCCTTACCTCGTCTCCGGCCTGCGGTTGGGCGCCATCGATTTGGTTCAAAAACAGCACCGGACCGTCAGCGCTTGTGAACTGGTACCAGCCCAGGACTCGATTAGGAGGCCAGATCTCAGCATCCGAATCATATGGCCACCATACCTCAGTTACCTTGATCAGACCGTCGATCTCCGAGAGATCGATCTCCCGGCCGGCTGCCGCCAGTGTCAGCGTCTCTTCCGCTTTTGCCGGCATTACCGCATTGTATTCATCCAGAGCGGATTGTATGCCCTCGTCGAGAGCATCCGTAGACCAGATCACGTTCCCGACATCGGAGAGCTTCAGCTCCACCCGCCCCCGCAATACAGTTAGATCACTCATGCTTTCTCGAAGACTCCTATGTCTGGGGCATCCCCCAGGTAACCGTCCGTAATTCCTTCGATCGCCACCCCTGCATCGATTGCCGGCGAGCCTGCCTGCAGGTGCAAATCATAAGGTGGATCCACAAATAACGGGTCCGCCAGAGATTCTGTCTCGTCCAGTTCCCAGGCAACTGCTTTTCCTCCGAATATGTTATTCGTGTGAACGAATTCGCTCGGACTTGCTCCGATGTGGGCATCATAGGTCGCAGAATATACAGTTGCATAGCTGATACAGTTCTTGACTGTCACACCACCCGTGCCGGTCGCGCCGTGTGAGATGCCTCTCCCATAATTCGCATACGCCACACAGTTGTATAGCCCGCAGGTAATATTCTCCCCCTCAGCACTAAAACCAGTGTTGTCAGCCCCCTCTTCCATACCGTTGAACCTGGCAATACAATGGTCCAGGGTCATCGTAGATCCAGGAGTAGCCTGGAAACCATCGTCCCAGGCATATTCAGCCAGGCACCAGCTTCCTGTGAACCTGGTTCCGGCGCCTGTCACCGTGAAAATATCCTCGTCAAACGTATACCGGCCGACGCAATAGCTAGCCGTCGTTTCCGATCCGCCATTAGGACTATATGCGCTTATCCCTGCATAGCTGGAGTCAACCCGCTCCAATACCAGCCCCTCGTAGGCTCCGCCCGGGTAATACCCGTAGCGGTTGGAAAATAGCAGGTTCAAATTCCGCATCTCGATGCTTGCAGCTGCCGGCCGCAGCGTCCCTTCTTGCTCGCTCGCAGTCGTCGGACTTGTCCGATTCTGCGAAAGCTCCAGGTGGATATCTTCCAGGTCCTCACCCTCTGCAGGGTGATAATAGACCAGCTTTGTATCCGAATCGTAGAACCATGCATTCGGAGTAGTGCCCAGAGTTTCCAGGTCTGCAGCCTTGCTCACCACAGCTAGAGCTTCCATCCCACTGGTAGACCAGGCCGATGCAGTGCATTTGCCGAGAAGGTAGGGCTGCCTTGGAAAAGCCACGTTCAAAACTTTATAGCTTTCTCCATCGACGGCTTGCCATGCATAATTGCCGGCCTTGTAAACCAGGCTGATATCATCCAGGTAGATCGTTCCTGTATATGGCTGGATTAAACAAATCAGGTAGCGACTTGACCCGTTTGTCGTGAAATCTACCGAGAATGAATGCCATTCATCGCTATAGTCGTTCGGCTAGTGAGTGTAGCTGCTCGTCACCCAGGATCCATTCTCTTGCAAATAGTTCGAAGTGGCCAGCACTTCACGCACCAGGTACCGCCATCTTGCGTTAACAGTCGCATCCTTGTGCCAGTAGGTCAGTGTTACCTCTGTATTCGCCGGCAGGTAAACATAAAATTCAATATACATCGTGGAGCTCGTTCTGGTGGCATCGATGCTGTATTTCCCGCTATGCTTCTCTTCGCTCCTGGCGATCGGATTGCCAGCTGAAAGATTCGCCCCCCACATAGACGACGCAGACAACCAGCCTTCACAATTGCCATTGAAGATCAGATTCTCACATGCCTTGCCTTGCGAGACATCCACAGTTCCCGCAATATAGGCCCGCCTGGCTGATGTTAGACCCCCGCAGATCAGGCCGGCCGTCGCCGGCGCAAATCCATTCCGAATCGGAGACGTCGCCGGCGCTACGATCCCCAGTGTTTGAGCAGCCGACATCATTGCAGAAGCATAATCAGGCGTCTTCCAGGCAGTCGCCATGCTCAGCCCGTCGTTTCCATCGCTCCCGGTTACGGTGTTGACATACCGGTCGTATACCGGCAGGCTCTTCTTCTTCCCACCCATCACCGGTGCAGAGATGATTCCCAGCCTGCCAGCCATCACCAGACCCTTATCCAGCACACCGCTTCGCCGTTCACGTCCACATCAAAGTACAGGTCCTTCAGATTGCCCACCCGCACCAGGATCGATTCGCCAGGCTCGAGCGGGAAGCCGGTCGCATCGCTCACGTCCGCTCCACTCTCTCCCACCCACGCCACGCCCGTATTGTCCGGGTGAGCTTTCAAAAAGAATTCCCCCCCAATCACATCCGGCCCCTGCTCGGCAGTGCCGGCAGCCGCCACAACAACTTGACCACTCTTAGCCATCAGTGAACCCTCCAATCTCGAATCTGGCCAGACCGCATACAGGCAGCCACCACCAGAATAGTTACAAACAACCCAATCCCTAAGCCTAATCCTACGCAGATCATTGCAATAACCTTTGTCCGATCGTGGCGCCCGGGCTCACACTGAATTGCATTTGCAATTCTTATTACGACCTGGTTGGCCAAAACGCCGGCGATCGGCCGGGACCCGGACCGTTTTTAAGCCTTTTTTGCCCATTTTTGCAAACCTGGTTGCAGAGGCTCCGGCATATCGGCCGGCAGCAATTGCAGGACGTAATAGCCTTTCGGTGTACGGTCGATCCTCCGAAAGCCAGCTTCCAGGAAGCAGTAGCCTGGATTCGTGCTCCTGATCTTGCCAGGATCCACGAACGTTATCATCCCATGTACTGGGATCTGCCAGAAGAACCGGGTAGCGCTTACGGCTTGCCGTATGAGCAGCGAAGATAGAATCTGGCTTTCGTTTCGAAAGTAAGAATTTACCCACGCACCAGGCCAGCGATGAAAACAGTATTTTTGCCAGGATGTGACCCATAAAGCATCATCCCCTTCTGTCAGAAAGACCAGGCACCTGCCAGGCGGAACAAATTGCTTGGTACCCGGCTTCTGTCGATTGTAGTGACGGTCCGCCAGTGCTACCGCTGGAGGATCAGCACGAGAAGACACGCGCCAGTACATTTTTTCGATGACGGCGGCGGAGGAGGCGGCGCAACTTTCGGCGGCTCTGTCGGTTTCTTCGGCCTGATAACTTTTATTCTCACCATATCCTTTAGCCCCTGGCAGGGAGGCCGGCCCGAACGACCTCCCTGCCAATCCGGCAATATTCCTCAAATTACGAGGAGCTCAAACTCTAAGGGTATAGTTCGCCCTGGCGCCGTACAGCTTGAAAGCAGAGCTCGCCCCAGCGTCCACGGTCAGCTCGACATAAAACTCGTTATCCTCATCCACCCAAACAGGCGTAGTGATGGTCAGAGTCATCTTATGCGTAGCCTGGGTGATCCGCTCGGCAGCAGCATCATGGCCAGTGTCATACGTGAAAGTCACAGCTGCTGTGGCCAACGTTCCGGCCTGCGCCGGCATGGTCGCCTTGTAGATCTCAGCAGACAGCGCATCCAGGTCAGCAGTGGCGTTCACCCACCAGATATCAATGCTCTTCAACAGAGCCCCCTTGAGAGCTGCAGCGTTCGCCGGCAGCTTCAACGGGATCTTGACGACACTGGTATCATTTGCCGCTGATTTATTCAGCGTCCAGAGATGTGAAGCCACAGCCATAGCCCAGGTGCCCACCGTTCCGGTAGCTTCCTCAGGCGGAGTAAAAGCGCTCATTTGTGTATCGTTTACGTAACCCATTTCAGTATTCCTCCACATAAACTTCCTTCTGGCGCAGCCTGGCAGCCTTCACCAGGCTGCGCCATCCTCTTTGGCATCTATGAAACAACGATGCTAAGCCACCCCTGCCCCCTGCAGAGGGGCGGCCCATATTGCGAGCACACGCCCCCCTGCCTTCGCCGGCCCTTCGAACCTCCGGCTTACAGCTATAAAAAGTTATTCAGAATTTAAGGTGCACTTTTGGAGACAGCCGGCCGGATCCAATCCACCTAACCGTCTCCAGCCTCGCGTCCGGGTCTACCAAATCAGTCTCAGAGCCTGCCCCCGAACTAAAGATATCAAAGTGCCTTCAGGAGGCGGCGAGCCGGATCCCTTTTCCACTTACCCGCCGCCCCCACCCGGTTTTACCAGGACCGGGTCACTGGAACATCCATTACCCAACATTGCTCTTGTGCAGGGCCCGGAAGTCCTGGACCAGCACAGCTACAAAGTGGCGTACTTTGATCCTGTGTTCGTCGTTCATGAACACGGCCGGCGATGTCTCGTCGCCAGCGATGAAGATCTCCGGCATCAAGCCGAAGCGCTCACCGATCACGATCCCAGCCAGCAAGGCAGGATCCACAACAGCCGCCCAGTTGTCCGCATCCGTCCACTCCGGGACTACCACGACATCACCCATCATTTGCCGCTGCAGGTTCTCGGAATGCACGTTCGCAGACCTGTCCCAGGAAGGATACAGGATCCCTTCTGCAGTCAGCTTAAGAGCTCGCGGCACCACCAGGTAACGCGGGTTGATGGCCATCTTCGGTCCGGTTCCGATGTAACCGGCATCATTGCTGATCAGAAGAGGCTGGTTATACACTGCTGCAGACACAACTTCCCATTGAGCCCCTGCCAGTGCAGTGGACAACAGGTTAGCATGCCCGCCCGCTGTGGTGACCGCGGTGTCATTGAACAGCGTGCCGCCATCCGCCATGGTTGGGCCGAGATTGCTCGCTGTGGTGAAGATCTCCGCCACAAGCGCCGAGATCCTTCTCAGTCCGGCCTTGGCCAGCTCACGCGGATACATGCGCAGCTTGCGAGTATTATCCCGGTCGATCAGCTCCAGGGTTAGCGGAACATATCCGCCGTACTTGGTGAAATCGGCTGTCTCCGGCGAATCTCCGATCTTGAGCTCTGTGTATTCTGCTCCTTCTGCTACGACCGGCAGAGCTCCAACCGTGCCGACCAGTACGCCGGTGATTTGGTTGAGCGTGTTGAAGTGCTCGACGCTCACGATCCTCTCCCACCAGTCATAGCCGGCCGCCCCCAGCTGGGCCCATTGGTGCGCTACGATTTTATTCATAGCGTTCTTGACCAGGCCCGGGAATGTGGCAGTCGTCGCCAGCTGCACCCGATCAGCATAGAAACCGCCGTACAGATCCCGGTCACCGGTCATCATCATGTACAGCTCTTTTATGCCGCTCAGGCGAGCAGTTTTCAGGTTTTCGGCCCCCTTCTCTCGAGGAGCTTCCAGCAGATCGTCCACGGCCGCCTGAACCTGGTCTTCACTGTTGAACATCGAGTGAACTCTGCCTGGTCCAGCCACTGTAGAGCCCCCTGTCAGATCTGATACCAGTTTTCGCGCCGAATCGATCGCTTCCGTCAGCTCGACGGGTTCGAAGACCCGGCCGGCAAACTCGCCGCGCACATGCTCAGCCATCGCAGCCGGCAGCTTGGCAGCCGCCAGGCCCGAATCGAGCAGGTAGCCGCACATCTGCAGCCGCACGCCGCGTGCAGCCTCCGCCTCCTGCGCCAGCTTGGCCCGCTCTTCCTGGACCGCCAGCAGTTGGCGAACAGCCTCCGCATCCTTGTTCAGCTGCTCGGATAAAGTTCCGGTTTTCTTCTCTACGGGAGCCGGTTCCGTATTGACTTGCTCTCCCATTTCAAACCCTCCAATCTGTGATAAGGATAGGCCCAATGCCTCCCCTTTCGAGTTTAGCGCCCTGACGAAAGCCCCGCCCCTGGCAGGGTTATAGACAAGACACACTTCCAGTACCCGCATGATCTTCTGAACTTCTCTTCCCTTGGCTGTGAAGACCACATCTGCAGAAAAGCCCACTCTTGGCTTGACCTCTTCTGCCAGGATCTGCCTCCCCAGCTCATCAACCAGACTCCCCGAAGGCCCGATCGTGCGCAGGTCCATGCGGATACCCGCGCTTTCCTCGGACCAACGAGGATTGCTAAAGACGCCGGCAATATCTTTCACAGACCGGCCGCCCCACCAAGAACCATGGTCGACAAAACAGGTCACCCCATCCCAGAGCGAGAGAGACTCTCGAAGCACACTCTCGGAAAACTGCCAGCCATTCCCCTCCCCCGCGGTGATCACATCCACTTCGAATTGACCGGCCGGGTTAACTTGACCGCTTGCCGACAAAGAGACCTGAATCTCTTTTTCCTCACTGGAGACGTCCTGCTCCAGTTGGCTAGTTTCTACTTCTGCTATTTCTGCCATCTTTCATCCTTTCCGTAACCAGTGATTTCCCAATCAATAGCGACCACACAAAACCACCGCCGACCTTTGCAGCCAGTTGCCCCAATACCACGGCCGGCAGTATGGCCCCAAACGCCAGGCTAGGGAAGATCAAACTATCCGCCATCGCACTCAAGATATTCGACCCGTTCACCTTGACCAGACGTCGCCGGCCCCTCAGCAAGTGATAGCTTGCCGTATCGA
>CAZAQS010000201.1:0-8928 GCA_964486825.1 uncultured Anaerolineaceae bacterium
CTGCCGTACCCCCTCGGCCGATTTTTGAAGGGCCTCCATCTCCGCGTCATCCAGCTTATATTCGATAATTTTTTCCACGCCCTTTCGCCCCAGTTGAACCGGAACACCGAAGAAGATATCATTCAAGCCGTATTGTCCTTGCAGGTAAGCAGCCGCAGGGACAATCAACTGTTTATCTTTCAAAATGGCGTCTACCATTTGAGCAACTGCAGCAGCGGGGGCGTAATAAGCGCTGCCCGTCTTTAGTAAGCTGACGATCTCCCCACCGCCTTTACGTGTACGCTCGACAATTGCTGCTAACTTGTCCGGCGCAAGCAACTCATCCAGCGGAATTCCTGCCACGTTCGAGTAATGCGTAAGAGGGACCATTTCATCGCCATGCCCGCCCAGGACATAGCAATAAATATTTTCCACGCTCACACCGGTTTCCATGGCTACGAAGGCGCGCATGCGGGCCGAATCGAGGATACCTGCTTGACCGACAACCCGGTGTGGGGGAAGCTTCCCGACTGTCATTGCCAGGTGAGCCATGGCATCCAGGGGGTTCGTCAAGATCACATAGATGGCGTCTGGAGAGCCAGGTAATGTTGAGGTAATTGCGGTACGGACGATTTCCGCATTTGCAGAAAGCAGGTCATCCCTGCTCATGCCCGGCTTACGCGGCAAACCGGCGGTAACGACGATGATGTCTGACCCCTCGGTGGCACCATAACTATTGCTGCCGGTGATCTTGACATCTTTTCCAATGACCGGCATGGCTTCCAAGAGATCCAAGCCCTTGCCCTGAGGCATCCCTTCGACGACATCCACAAGGACGAGGTCGGCAAATTCTCTTTCGGCAAGCCAATGTGCGGTGGTTGAGCCAGTCATCCCGGCTCCGATAATGGAAACTTTATTCTTCATGCTGATCCTCTCCAAATACTCCCCAGTGTTGAATCCAACGCTCACTTGATATAGCCCACGTGTTCATCCAGGTACCTGCCGGCTTGCATAGCTGCTGCCGCACCCATCCCAGCAGATGTTACCACCTGGCGGAAGTGTGGGTCGCCCGCTTCTCCTCCCACAAAAACACCCGGCACATTGGTACGCATTTGCTGGTCTACGATTAAATACCCGCGCTCATCCATATCCAACTGGCCCTTGAATAGTTGTGTGTTCGGATCGTGACCGATAAAAATAAATACCCCATCGGCCGGTCGTTCACACTCCTCATTCGTAACGACATTTTTCAACCGGACGGCCTGTACGGCCTCCTTCCCTATGATTTCAGTAACTAGGGTATCGAATAAGAAATTAATTTTGGGGTTTCCCGTGGCGCGTTTCTGCAAAATAGGACCTGCACGCAGCTCATTTCGCCGGTGAACAACGCTGATCGATTTAGCATAACGGGTCAGGAAGATGCTCTCTTCGAGCGCGCTATCCCCGCCCCCGACAACGATCACATCTTTATCCTTGAAAAACCAGCCATCGCAGGTGGCGCAGTACGAGACGCCTCGCCCGGTGAGTGTGGTTTCACCAGAGACGTTCAAGTGGCGGGGTGTAGCACCTGTGGCTACGATCAAGGTCTCAGCCAGGTACTCTTTATTATAGGTTTTCACCCGGAATGGTTGTTGTGATAGATCGACCTCGCTGGCCGAATCAAACTCGACTCTTGCACCAAACCTCTCGGCTTGTTTCTGAAAGAGCTCGACCATCTCCTGTCCCCCGATGCCCTCCGGAAAACCAGGGTAATTTTCTACCACATATGTCAATGAAACCTGCCCCCCATGCTCCATGCCGGTTAAAACAACCGGGGCGAGGTCAGCGCGGGCAGCATATAGAGCTGCCGATAACCCGGCTGGGCCAGAGCCAATGATCAGGACGCGCACGTTCTCGACCTCTGCAGATTTGCCTGCTGAAAAATTTGAAAGATTTAGGTCCATTTTTTATCTTACGCCTCTTCTCTATCCTAGGAAATACGGTCTGCCCGACAATATTTCTGATGCATATCGATCCAAAACGTTACGGCGCGCCGGCCAAGGATTAGAAAACTCTAAATATAATCCAGCCAATCATCCGAATACACTCCCTCACCATGCACATTTTGGTAAAAACTCTGTTGCAACTGGCGCGTGATCGGGCCCATGCTGCCGCTGCCAATCACCCGGTAATCCACTTCTCGCACCGGGACGACTTCAGCGGCAGTCCCGCAGATGAATAATTCGTCAGCAATATACAGCTGGTCCCTGGTTATCATTTTTTCAACCGGGGGAATGCCTAGATCTTCTGCCAAAACCATGATGGAATCACGGGTTATCCCTTCCAGGACCGAAGCCAGTGGAGGCGTAAAGAGCCGGCCCTTGCTGACCATAAACAGGTTTTCCCCCGAACATTCAGCTACGAAGCCGTTAGAATCCAGGATGATGGCCTCATCATAGCCTGACCTCAGCGCCAGGGTCTTGATCAGCATAGAGTTCACATAATTACCGGTGATCTTGGATTTCGTCATATTAATATTGGGGTGCAGGCGGGTGAAGGAGGAGATCATCATCCGTATCCCCACTTCCGTGGCCTCCACCCCCAAATAGGGACCCCATTCCCAGGCAGCAATAGCAATCCTGGGTCTGGAGGCATCCATATTCAAACCCATGGGTCCCTCCAGGTACATCAAGGGGCGTATATAGCACTCCCCAAATCCATTGGATTTGATCGTCTGGTGGACAGCCAGGCGGAGTTCTTCGAGTGTATAAGGAAAATCACGTACACCCAAAATATGAATAGAATCAAGGAACCGCCCTAGATGCTCTTGCAAGCGGAACACTCCGGAACCCTTGGAAGTCTGGTAACAGCGGATGCCCTCGAAAACACCCGGGCCGTAATGGAGTGTTGGCGTAAAAAAATGAATAGTAGCTTTATCATAGGGTGTAATCTCTCCATCCATCCAGACAAAATCACATTTCATGCGCCCTCCTGTTCAGATGCGTTTGTGCTTACTGGTTCTCTTTTCCATCCCTTTGAAGAAACCATAGATCAAGCCAAAATGGGGATGGTATATCTGCCAATCACTACCCCCAGGTATTCCTATTATATCCTCAAATATTAATTCGTATCCATCAGGGCTTTTTAATGATAGCCAGGTAAAGGGCAACAGCCAGGGCGAGTCCGGCTAAAGAGAGAAAAGCTATGGCTAAATTTGCATCCTCAGCAATATAAAGTTCTATCCCTGCTAACAAGAAAGCAGCAAAAACCAGGCTAGCTATGCCGGCCTGGAGAAGATGAGCAATTATTCTTATTTGCCGGGCCTGCTCGGCATCCTGGATGGCAAGATTGCCTCTCTCGGCCATATTCAGGACCCGATCCAGACGGCCGGGAAGTTGGATGAGCACCCCGGCATATCCCCGCAAGATTTCCAGCCATGCCGGCCCCATCCCGGCAGCATCTTCCTGAAGCAATTTCTGAGTGTAGGGAGCGAGGCTTTCCCACACGTTGAATTTAGGATCCAGCCCTGTACATATCCCGGAAAGGATCCCGATCGCCCTTGCCAATAAAATGAAATCCTGGGGGATCTGAAAAGGCATACTATAGAGCAGTCCTCGGAATTCGTAGGCCAATTCCCGCATTTCCTGGTAACTGATCTGGCGAAGCTCGGTCATATCTTTACCCCAAAAGTGGTCAAATATGCGCGTTTCAGCTTCTTTTATAAGAGATAAATCAGCACCCGGCAGTAGCAAACCCAGCATCTGGTAGGACCTGGTCAACCTCTCCGGATCCCTGGTCCCAATCCCAATTGCCGCTTCACGTATCCCGGCTCGTAAATGCTCAGGAACCCGTCCTACCATCCCAAAATCGACAAAGGTAAGCTGCCAGCCGGTCTCCCGGTCTTCCTGGCTCCCTTCTTTGGGTATCGGGAAGACAAACAGGTTTCCCGGATGAGGATCGGCGTGGAAAAATCCATCCTCGAAGATTTGTTTCAAATAGATATCGATCAGGCGGCTGGCGACCTTTTCAGGTTCGATCCCGGCTGCCTTGATGCCCGGGTAATCTGTAATTTTAATGGCAAACACATCTTCCAGGGTAAGCACCCTGAGTGTGCTGTGGGACCAAAAAACCCGTGGCACGCAAACATCTGGCTGGTCTACAAAGTTTTCCCGGAATTTCTCTGCATTGCGTCCTTCATTAACATAATCTATCTCTTCAAGCGAGATCCTCGAAAACTCATCCAGCAGAGATGGGATATGCATCCTCCGCCGGATCGGTCGATAGCGGTGAAGCCAACTTCCTACGGTACGTAAGGCAGCCAGATCGGTTTGGATGATGCTTTCGATATTCGGTCGTTGGATTTTTACGACGACTGAAATCCATTCCGGTTCAGGGTGTAAGCCGGGAGCGTTATTTGCTTGAGCCTCTGCCTGCGGGATATCCATTGCCTTTAACCGGGCCCTGTGAACCTGCCCCAGTGAGGCTGCCGCCAGCGGTTCTTCCTCAAACTCGGGAAATTTTTCATCGAGTGGCATGCCAAACTCAGCCGTCGCCAGGCGCCGCAAATCTTCGAATTTTTCAGGTGGAACCTCGTCTTGAAGTCCGGCTAATTCAGAGGTGATCTCTTCCGGTAGGACATCCACTCGGGCAGAAAAAAATTGCCCGAGCTTGATCATAAGCCCTCCCATCTCTACTGCCAGAGATCGAAATTGTGCTGCGCTTTGCCGTAAGCGTCGTGAACGCGTCCTCTCGGTACGGCCCCGCAGGCCAACACGAGGGAAAAACAGCTCCCATAAGATGAAGCTGAGCAGCATCCGAGCGAAAAAAAAGGTAATACGGAAATAGCGAGCTCGCAGCATTGTTCCTCCTACCCGTAGCTAAGCGAGACCGTAGTGCAATTGTACACCATTCGCTTTTTTGTGGTATCCTATCCGCTATGCGGGAGTTAAAACAAAACAGGCGGGTAGGGTTCCCTGCCCTTTACGCCCACTTCCGGTCTCCAATCGCCGAGTTTGATTGTGGTAAGAAATGCGCCCCATACAACGAAAATGGGGTGCCTTTCTGCTGTGATACAAACCATGCTGTCCCAACTGCTTACAAGGAAGAATGGGATTACCTTCAAGTAAACACGGACCAATGGCATCCATTGGAGGCTGAAGACAGTCACGAGACTGAAAGATTGCGCAACCAAACGCCCGACGGGCAGGTCTTGATCGCCTGCCTGGGGCACGAGCATTGCCAGAGGGGTTTCCGTGCCTTATCCTGCCGTGCATTCCCCTTTTTCCCATATATTACCGCTGGCGGTGAATTTGCAGGCCTCACCTACTATTGGGAGTTCGAAGACCGTTGTTGGGTAATCAACAACCTGCATGTGGTTCAACCAGAGTACCGCGGGGAATTTATCTCCGCCTATGATTTAATTTTCGAGCGCGCACCAGAGGAGCGGGAAAACTACCTTTACCAATCCCATGTCATGCGACAGTTTTTTGCTAAAAAGCGCAGAGCCATCCCGCTCCTGCACAGGAATGGCGAGAATTATAAAATCTCTCCCTCCTCTGAGGTAATGCGCCGTACATCCCTCGATAAGTTGCCCAAGTTTGGCGTGTACAAAATTGCCGTTGGGCTGCCTTTTCCTGGAGAATAAGAAGCAGAGAATTCAGGTGGGAAATATATCAGCAATACCTGCCGAGTTTACAAGGCCGGACCGCTTTAATACAGATAGACGAGGACCAGTCCGCTGGATCCTCTCACACGCCTTGCGGAACTGGCTGCCTGGCTTGATCATGTTCTTGGGTGCATTTGGGAACGCTGGTCTGGCGGCGGTCGTACCGGTCTTGATTGGAGAGGCCTTCAATGCGATCCTGGCTGATCCCCCGGACCTTAGCGCCGTGGGCTTATTCGCCTTGTGGATTGCCGGTACCCAGATCCTGCGCGCCTTCCTCCAATTCGGCCGAAACTTTGGGGCAGAGCTCATCGCCCAACGTGTGGAGCGCGATATCCGGGACGAGTTGTACGTGAGCCTGTTAGGGAAAAGTATGACCTTCCACAGCTTACAGTCTGTCGGCGATACGATGGCCCGCGCAACCAATGATGTCCGAGAGATCAACTTCCTCTTTAGCCCGGGCATCAACCTGGTCATTGGTTCCTTCAATTTTATGATCATGCCGTTGATCCTGGCGCCCCGCTACCATCCGGCCTTGATGCTTACCCCTGCCCTGTTTATGATCTCCTATATTTTGGCGCTCTGGCAGTACCTGGGCGAGTTAAATCCTATCACACGCAGCGTGCGGGCCGCTTTCGGGCAGCTCAACTCGCGGCTTTCAGAAGCGCTGGATGGCATCGAAACGGTAAAAGGCATGGCCCAAGAGGAGACCGAGATCAGCCGTTTTATCCTGAATGCGCGTCGCTACCGGGATGCCTTCGTGCGCCAGGGAAATGTCGAAGCTCGCTTCCTGCCCCTCCTGCTCTTGGGGCTGGCGGAAGCGGGTGGTCTGCTACATGCCCTGCTGTTGTTCCAGCAGGGCTTCCTGGATGTGGGTGATGTCGTGGCCTATTTCGGGCTTCTCCAGTTGTTTGGCTTCCCTACATTTGTGTCCTTGATGTCCTACTCCCAGGTATCATCCGGAGTGGCAGGCGCCAGGCGTATCCTGGAAATGATCAACACCGAAACAGAACTGGACCAAAATCAAGCCGGATATTCGGGGCCTATGCGTGGAGAGGTGGAATTCCGGAACGTCACCTTTTCCTACGATGGAGGCGACCCCGCGTTGGAGGATATCAGCTTCACCGTCCAGCCTGGGCAGACGGTGGCGATCGTAGGGCAAACAGGCTCGGGAAAAACGACCCTGGCTAAATTGGTCAACCGCACCTACGATGTACAAGCTGGCCAGGTGCTTCTGGATGGGGTAGATGTGAGAGATTGGAACCTTGAATCGATCAGGAGGGGTATCTCGATTATCGAGCAAGACATCTTCTTGTTCTCCAGCCCGATCTCGGAGAACATCGCCTTTGGAAAGCCCGGTGCAAGACAGGCTGAGATCGAGCGGGCTGCAAAAGCTGCCCAGGCGCATGATTTCATCACCTCCTTCCAGGACGGGTACCAGACCGTCATCGGCGATCGGGGAGTCACGCTATCAGGAGGTCAAAGACAACGGCTTGCTCTGGCAAGAGCATTTTTGACAGATCCACCCATCCTGATCCTGGATGACTCCACCAGCTCGATCGACAGCGCTACGGAGGATAAAATTCAACGCGCCATCAATAACGCAGCCAGAGGCCGGACGACTTTCATAATCACTCACCGCTTATCACAAATACGCTGGGCAGATTTGATCATCGTCTTACGCCAGGGACGCGTCACCGCGATTGGCTCCCACGAAGAGCTAATGCGAACTTCCCCAGCCTACCAGCGTATCTTTAAAGAGTAACAATGAGTTTTTTCAACGCACTCGATATCGAAGGTTACGACCGCCAGTACAGTGACCGCCAGCTCGTCCGGAGGATGTTGCAGTATTTCAGTCCTTATAAGCGCCAGTTGGCTGTGGTGGTAATCCTGATCGTGGTGATTTCATTAGCCGGGGCAGCTCCACCCGTTATCATTTCACGAGGTGTTGATCTATTAGCAGATCTCATGAGCCCGTTCACCATCGCCCTACTGACCGGGGCCGTCTTCGTGGCGGGAGTGATCGCTTGGGCGGCTAATTGGTGGCGTAGGCGTTGGACGGTGGCCGCGCTTGGAGATATCGTGCTTGCCCTGCGGGCCGACGCTTTCGAATCCGCAGCCGAGCACGACTTATCTTTTTACGATGAATATTCTTCCGGGCGCATCCTTTCGAGGATTACATCGGACTCCAATGACTTCGGGCAGGTAGTGATCCTGCTTACGGACGTTGTCGCGCAACTGCTGCAAGCGCTGATCCTGGGGGCGATATTGGTCAGCATCGAATGGCGTCTATCCCTGTTATTGTTCGCATTTATTCCGGTGCTTTTCTTGACTGCCCTCGGCTTTCGCAGGATTGCCCGTACAGTCACCCGCAAAGGAATGCGAGCGATGGCGAATGTAAATGCGACCATCAAAGAAACTGTGAGCGGGATAGCTGTTGCTAAAAATTTTCGCCAAGAAGAATCGGTTTTCGTGGATTTTGATAACGCAAACCAGACCTCCTACCGCGTGAATATCCAACGCGGCCTTGTGCTTTCGATGGTGTTTCCCAGCTTGAATGCATTAGGGGGAGTGGGTACGGCGATCCTCGTTTACGTGGGCGGCCTGAGCGCCGTCCAGGGTGCTGTTACGATCGGGGCGTGGTTCTTATTCCTGCAAAGCTTGGACCGTTTTTTCTTTCCGGTATTAAATATGTCTGCCTTTTGGGCTCAAGTCCAGTCGGGATTATCGGCCGCTGAGCGTATCTTTGCCCTGATCGATGCTGAGCCGGCTGTTGTCCAAACCGAACAGCGCTCTGTGCCTGCCCTAAATGGTGAGATCTGCTTCGATAGGATCTGGTTTCGTTATTCGAGGAAAGAGAGCGTACTGGAAGATTTCAGTTTGCAGATTGTGCCGGGCGAAAACCTGGCGCTGGTCGGCCATACTGGCGCTGGTAAATCATCCATAGCCAAACTTATCGCCCGCTTCTATGAGTTCCAGAAAGGCACCCTGACGATTGACGGAATAGATATCCGCTCCTTGGACCTGACCGGATACCGCCAGCAGCTTGGAGTTGTCTCACAAATACCCTTCTTATTCTCAGGCAGCGTCATCGAAAATATCTGTTACGCATGCCCGCGCTCCCTGGGAGAGGGAGAGATCGAAAGGTTGGCGCACCAGATCGGAAATGGTGAGTGGCTGGAAACCCTGCCGAACGGCTTGATGACCGAGGTAGGCGAGCGCGGCGGCCGTCTTTCCATGGGCCAGCGCCAGCTTGTATCCCTGATGAGGGTGTTGGTACAAAAACCGGCAATTTTTATTTTAGATGA
>CAZAQS010000202.1:0-8886 GCA_964486825.1 uncultured Anaerolineaceae bacterium
TCTTTCCCTACACGACGCTCTTCCGAGTCGGAAGAGCGTCGTGTAGGGAAAGAGTTTCGTCGCCGGTCGCCGGCTGCCCATCTACCTGGCGGGGGCTTCCATCATGGCGACCTGGTTTGCCGCAGAGACATTGATGGGCGCCAGTGCGGAAGCCTATAAATACGGCTTCCAGGGGGTAGTTTTCGACCCGTTCGGGGCGGCGCTGTGCCTGTTCATCTCGGGTTTCTTCTTCATCCGGTTGATGCGACGGGCGCGCTACCTGACCATCATCGACTTTTTCGACCGCCGCTACGGGCGCTGGATGGGCCTGGCGGCCTCCATGGTCCAGATGGTGACCTATTTTGGATGGACGGCAGCCCAGATCGTGGCGGGTGGCGCCATCGCCCATACCCTCCTGGGCTGGCCACTTTCCGTTGGCATGGTCTTCGTCGCCACCATTGTGATCCTGTATACCATGATGGGCGGTATGTGGGCGGACACCCTGCTCGATTTCATGCAGATGTTCCTCACGGCTGGCGGGGTGACCATGATCTTCTTTGCGGTGATGAAAGCCGTGGGCGGATGGGATAACTTCCTGGCCAACGCCGGCTCGCTTTGGGTCTCGGATCCATTCACGCTGCTCCCGATCGAGGGTGAGGGCTACCTGGGCTATACCGGCGGGCAGGGCTGGATGTACTGGCTGGGGGCCTGGATGGCCATCGGGCTCGGCAGCATTGCCGCGCAGGACCTGATGCAGCGCTCCATGTCTTCCCGAAATGAGGCCGTCGCCGTACACGGGACCTATATGGCAGGCATCCTGTACCTGGGCTTCGGTGTTATGTCGCCACTGATCGGTATCGCCATTTTCGCCATGAACCCGAATATCCTGCCGGAGCACACCGAATTCTTGCTGGTCACGGCAGCCATAGAGCACCTGCACCCCTTCCTCACGGCCCTGTTCATCGCGGCGCTCACGTCAGCCTTGATGAGCACCTCGGACAGCTCTATCCTGGCGGGCGCCTCCGTTTTCACCGAAAATATCGTGCCCTACCTGGGGAAAAAGCTGGATGAAGTGACCCAACTGCGCTGGACCCGCATCATGGTAGCCGTGATCGGTGTGGTCAGCCTGCTGTTGGGCCTGTACGCCGAGACGATCTATAAACTCTCGGTCTTTGCCTGGACGGTGATCCTGGTAGGCATCTTCGCTCCCTTTGCCCTGGGCATGTACTGGAAGAAAGCCAACCAGACCGGGGCATTGGCGGGCTTCGTGGGCGGTTTCGCAACCTGGATCATCGCCCTGATCATCCTGCTGCCGTCTGCCCTGGTTGTGAACGAAGGCGACATGGACATCGCCCAGTGGGACGCAGCCTATATGGGGTCTGTGCCGGCCTTCCTGGTTTCGTTGGTGCTGGTCGTGGTGGTCTCTTACGCCACCCAGAAACGGGACGTTCCCAAGGAACTTACAGATGTGGACGGCAGACCGCTGGCTCTTAAGAAGCGCCTGGGGTGGCTGCCTTTGAAGGACGCCTTGGGCAAGCCCAAACCTGAGGAGGAAGCAGAACCTGGGTTGGCGCCAGCAGACTGACGGGAGCTTTACAAGAGCCAGGCGGTAGGAGGCAAGAACCTGCCGCGCCGCCTGGCTCCTTGAACATTAAAGGAGGCCATATCTTGGACCACCAGGCAGCAAGCCCTCTTAGCGCGGAAGAGATCGTTGCTCTCAACCGCCGCTATGTATTTTTTTCATGGTCTGTACAAAATGCGGTCCAGCCCATCCCGGTTGTTGGAGGGGAAGGCATCCATTACTGGGACGCGGACGGCCGGCGGTTCATGGACTTCTCCGCCCAGCTGATGAACCTGAATATCGGCTACCAGCATCCCAGGGTGATCGCGGCCATCCAGGAACAAGCGAACCAGCTCTGCACATCGCATCCCTCCATGGCAACCGGGCCGAAGGGCGTGCTGGGTAGCATGATCGCGGAGCTTGCCCCTGGCTCTCTCAACAAGACCTTCTTCACATTGGGTGGGGCGGAGGCGAACGAGAACGCGGTCAAGTTCGCCCGCCTGTACAGCGGCCGGCACAAGATCATCACCCGTTACCGCTCATACCACGGGGCCACCTATGGCGCCATCACCCTGAGCGGAGATTACCGCCGCCCGCCGGTCGAGCCGGGCATTCCGGGCGTCGTGCATGTCTTCGACCCGTACTGCTACCGCTGCGTGTTTGGGCAATCACCCGACACATGCCACAGGGAATGCATCTCTCATATCGAAGAGGTGATCCGATTCGAAGGTCCGGAGACGGTGGCAGCCCTGTTGATGGAGGGAGTGACCGGTTCGAACGGCATTATCGTGCCGCCGGACGATTACTGGCCGCGCCTGCGCGAGATCACCAACAAATACGGCATCCTGCTGATCTCCGACGAGGTCATGAGCGGTTTTGGGCGCACGGGGGAGTGGTTCGCGGTGGACAATTGGGGTGTCGAGCCGGATATCATGACCATCGCCAAGGGCCTGACTTCCGGGTATATGCCCCTGGGAGGGGTGGTCGTATCAGACGCCATTGCCCGCCACTTCGACGAGCGCATGCTCTATATGGGCCTGACTTACTTCGGCCACCCCCTATCCACGGCGGCGGGAGTGGCGACGCTGCAGGTATACAAAGAGGAAGGCCTGGTCGAGAACAGCAAGCGCCTTGGACTGGTACTGGCAGCCCGGCTGCAGGAGCTGAAAGCCAGGCATGAGAGCATTGGGGACGTGCGCTCGATCGGACTGTTCTCGGTCATCGAGCTGGTCAGCAACAAGAACAGCCGCCAACCGATGGAGGCGACCGTTATGGAAGCCATCAAGGGGCGCCTGTTTGCGGATGGACTGACGACATTTATCAACAAGAACATGCTCTTCATCTGCCCGCCATTATGCATTACGGAGGCGGAGCTGCTGGAGGGGCTGGGGACCATCGAACGGGCCATCATCCGGGTTGTCCGGGCCGGCCTACCTGGCGACAACCACCGATTATGCGGAGGATATCCAATAAGATCTCTCTAAGATATCCCCCATTCATTGCGGCAGAGAGATCCATTCCACGGAGGGAAATATGAAAATACTTGTCGTAGGTGTCGGAGGCGTGGGCGAAGCCCTGGCAGCCATTGGCCAGCGCCGCCCGTGGATCGAGCAGATGGTGTTGGCAGATTATAACCTGGAGCGGGCTCTGGAAGTGCAGGGTAAGCTGGACAAACCCGGGCGCTTCCCGGCTGAGTTTGTGGACGCTTCCAGGCAGGAGATGGTGGAGGGGTTGGCCCGTAAATACCAGGTAGACCTGATCATGAACGCCTGCGACCCGGTCTACAACGTGCCCATCTTCGAGGCCGCTTTCTGCTATGGCTGCACATATATGGATATGGCCATGTCGCTGTCCGAGCCGCACCCCGAAGAGCCTTACCGCTTACCGGGCGTCAAGCTGGGCGATTACCAGTTCGCTCGGGCTCCGGAATGGGAAAAACGCGGCCTGCTGGCGCTGGTGGGCATGGGCGTCGAGCCGGGCATGGCGGATGTCTTCGCCCGCTACGCCCAGGACCACCTGTTCGATGAAATCGACGAAATCGGCGTGCGGGACGGAGCAAACCTGGAGGTCAAGGGCTACGAGTTCGCCCCGAACTTTTCCATCTGGACCACGATCGAGGAATGCCTGAACCCGCCAGTGATCTGGGAGGCGGAAAAAGGCTGGTATACCACCGAGCCCTTCTCCGAACCTGAGATTTTCGACTTCCCGGAGGGCATCGGTCCGGTCGAGTGCGTCAACGTAGAACACGAAGAGGTGCTGCTGGTGCCACGCTGGGTAAAAGCAAAGCGAGTAACCTTCAAATACGGCCTGGGCGACCAGTTCATCGGGGTCCTGAAAACGATCAAGATGTTGGGCCTGGACCAGAAAGAGCCAATCAAGGTCAAGGACGTCAAAGTGGCGCCGCGCGACGTGGTGGCTGCCTGCCTGCCTGATCCTGCCCACCTGGGGCATTTGATGAGCGGTAAAACCTGCGCCGGAACCTGGGTGAAGGGCAAGAAAGACGGCGCGCAGCGCCAGGTGTACATCTACCAGGTCGCTGACAACGAGGCCTGCATGAAGGAATTTGGCGTCCAGGCCGTCGTGGCCCAGACCGCCTTCAACCCGTTAATCGCCTGGGATCTGCTCAACCAGGGCGCCTGGAAGGGCAGCGGTGTTTTAGGCCCCGAAGCCTTCGACCCGCAGCCATTTATGGAGAAGATGGCCGGGTACGGATTCCCCTACGGAATTCAGGAATTGTAAGCATACTGGCACGGTCAAAGGATCGCGTCCATTCATCATTCATATATTCGCAATAAGGAGGATGAGATGGATTTCGAAGGTTATGAATATGCGAGTTTGATCATCGGTGGGATCTTGGTAATCCTGGTAATTCGCATGATCATCGGTTATTGGGCATCCAGGAAAGTCGAATCCAACGTGGACTTCGTGCTGGCCGGACGGCGACTGCCGCTGTGGATGGCGGCCCCTTCCATCATGGCCACCTGGTTCGCAGCCGAAACCCTGATGGGGTCTAGCTCTGAAGCTTACTCTTATGGTTTTCAAGGGGTGGTATTTGATCCTTTTGGGGCGACGATGTGCCTGATCATCGCGGGTATCTTCGTTGTACGCCTGGCGCGCCGCGCCAAGTATGTAACCATCATGGATTTCTTCCAGCGTCGTTACGGCACGAGAATGTCCGTGATTGGTACGGTCACCCAAATCATCACCTATTTCGGTTGGACGGCCGCCCAGATCGTCGCCGGCGGCGCCATTCTTCAGGCATTGCTGGGCTGGCCAATCTCCTGGGGGATGATCCTGGTGACAGTCATCGTGACATTCTATACGATGCTAGGCGGCCTGTGGGCGGATACCGCGCTGGACTTTATGCAGATGTTCCTGACTTCCATCGGCCTGGTCATCATCACATTGGGGATCATCTACGCGGTAGGCGGGGTAGAAAATATGCTGGACATGGCAGGCGCCCAATTTACCGAGAGCACCTTTGCCATCTGGCCGACCGAAGGGGATGGGTATTATGGTTACTTCGGTGTACATGGCTGGTTCTATTATATTGCCGCCTGGCTGGCCTTGGGGCTGGGGGCCATTCCAGCCCAGGATTATCTGCAGCGCACCTGCGCCGCCAAAAACGAGAAGGTGGCTGTCCAGTCTACTTTCGTAGCTGCCGCCCTCTACCTGGGGTTTGGCGTTCTCTCGCCCTTGATAGGAGTCGTCGCATATGGCGCTCTTGGCCCGAATTTGGAAGGTACTCAAACCGAGTTCGTCCTGATCACCATGGCGATGAAGTTCTTGCCCCCAATCCTGGTGGCAGTCTTTGTTGCCTCGCTGGCCTCTGCCCTGATGAGCACCTCCGATAGCTCCCTACTGGCTGGAGCTACGATGTTCACTGAAAACATCGTCAAGGTCTATAAACCGGACCTGAGTGATAAGGACACGTTGCGCCTGACGCGTCTTGCACTATTGGTGAGCGGGGTGATGAGCCTGGCGATCGCCCTATTCGCCTCTACCATCTATAAGCTGGCGGTTCTGGCCAATACTTCCATCCTGGTGGGGATGGCAGCGCCCTACTTGATCGGTATGTATTGGAAAAAGACCAACCACTCCGGCGCGCTGGCTTCCTTCTTCAGCGGGGTGATTTCTTGGATTATCTTGACACTGCTTTGGATGTATACTTATATCCTGCCGGTCGTGTACGAAGGAGAGATGATGGATGACGTGGTCTGGGACTCGATTTACATTGCTTCCTTCCCAGCCTTCGTTATCTCGGTGATCGTACTGATCGTCGTCTCACTCTGGACCCAGAAGAGTGATCCCCCTAAGGTACTGACCGATATCGATGGCAATCTCGTCAATACCAAGAATATCTTCGCCTGGAGCAAGGAAGACGCCGAGGAGGTACCCAGCCTGGCGCCAGCAGACTGACCCTTCGATCTTCAGGGAATGCAGCGCCAATAGACCGCGTACCTTGATAATAAAATTATATGTCTGATATTCTTGATCACAAGGAGGTATGCATGCCTTACGGATATATTGGAAAAATCCTGCACGTCGACCTGAACAGCGGAAGCCTGACCATCGAGGAGCCGCCGGAAGCCTTCTATCGCAAGTATATGGGCGGCAGCGCCATGGGGCTGTACTATATCCTGCGCGATACGCCGGCCGGCGTGGACCCATTGGCCCCCGAGAACGTGCTTACCTTCATGACCGGGGTAACCACGGGTGTGCCCATATCCGGGCAGAGCCGCATCAATATCAACGCCCGCTCGCCAATGAGCGGCGCCATCGGCGACTCGCAGGGCGGTGGTTTCTTCCCGGCCGAGATGAAGTTCGCCGGCTTCGACGGTGTGGTGGTCAAAGGTAAGGCCGCTAAACCGGTTTACCTGACCTTGATGCATGGAGAGGCTGCACTGCACGACGCTTCCCACCTGGCCGGTAAGCTGACCGGTGAAGCTGAAGAGATCCTGAAACAGGAGATTGGCGACAACAAGATCGAGGTGCTCCAGTACGGGCCCGGGGCGGAGAACGGCGTGCGCTTCTCCAGCGTCGTGAGCATGTCCAACCGCAATAACGGGCGCACCGGCATGGGCCTGGTGATGGCCAGCAAGAACCTGCGCGCTATCGTCGTACGCGGCAAGACGCCGGTCCAGACGGCCGACCCGGAAGCTGTCGCCAGGCTGCACAAGGCTGGCGCCAGGTTGATGCCCGGAAACCCGGACGTCAACGACCTGGGCCTGTACGGGACAGCCAGCGTGCTGATCTTCCAAAATACGATCGGCTCCCTGCCCACCCGCAACTACGACGAGGGCCAGTTCGAATCCTGCGACCCGATCTGCGGCGAAACCCTCTACAACACGGTGCTCAAAGAGCGCGATACCTGCTATGCCTGCGTGGTGCGCTGCAAGCGGGTGGTCGAGATCAAGGAAGGCCCTTACCAGGTCGATCCGGTTTACGGCGGCCCGGAGTACGAAACCCTGGGCACCTTTGGCTCGTATTGCGGGGTCGAGGACCTGGCTGCCATCTGCAAGGCCAACGAGATCTGCAACCAATACGCAGTAGACAGCATCTCCTGCGGGGCGACGATCGCCTTCGCCATGGAATGCTTCGAGAAGGGCATCATCTCAACCAGGGAGACCGGTGGGCTGGAGCTGCGCTTCGGGAACCCCGAGGCTATGCTGGATGTGCTGGGACAGATCGTGACTGGCACTGGGGCGTTGGGTCCGATCCTGGCCCAGGGCTCGGCCCGGGCTGCGAAATGCTGGGGGCCAGAAGCGGAAGCCTGCCTGATCACGGTCAAGAACGAAGAGGCGCCCGCCCATATGCCACAGGCCAAGAAGTCGCTGGCAGTGATCTATGCCGCCAACCCGTTTGGCGCCGATCACCAATCCAGCGAGCACGACCCGATGTACGAGGAAGAGACCTCCGAGCTGTACCTGAGCCGCCTGGCGGAGCTGGACCTGAAAGACCCGCCCCCACCAGGCAGCTTGAACGCCGAAAAAGTGCGCTTCGCGGCTTATGGCCAGCGCTTCTACTCCTTGCTGGACACGCTCGAGCTATGCCAGTTCGTGTGGGGGCCGGCCTGGACGCTGTACGGCCCGACCGAGACGGTAGAGCTGGTGCGGGCGGTGACCGGGTGGCAGGTCAGCCTGTTCGAGCTGATGAAGGTCGGCGAGCGCCGCCTCAACCTGCTCAAGGTCTTCAACGCGCGCGAGGGCTTCTCCCGTAAGGATGACACGCTTCCGGCCAGGTTCTTCAAGCCGCTGAAAGGCAGCGGGCCCACGTCACAGGTCTTCATCGACCCGGCCGAGTTCGATCAAGCTCTGTCTCTGTATTACGAGCTGAACGGCTGGACGTCCGAGGGGCTGCCCACCTCCAGCAAGCTGGTGGACCTGGGCATAGCATGGGCGCAGGAGCATCTTCCGGCCTGATTATCCACCGTACACAAACATGCCCCCTTCCCGCCAGGAGGGGGGCAATCACTGGTAAAGGATATGACCAACTCATCTGAATCATTCAAGCATCTCTCTCCGGTTTGGACCCACTATACACCTATCCTGGTGGACTGCGCCCGCGGCTCTTATATCTACGACCAGGATGGCAACGCCTACCTGGATTTCACCTGCGGGATTGGAGTCACGAACACCGGGCACTGCCACCCGCATGTCGTACAGGCTATCCAAAAGCAAGCCGGCTTGCTGCTACACGGGCAGGCCAATATCGTCACCCACAAGCCCATGCTGGAGCTGGTGGAGGAGCTACGGAGCATCGTCGACCCGTCCCTGGACGGCTTCTTCTTCAGCAACTCCGGCGCCGAGGCGGTAGAAGGGGCCATCAAGCTGGCCCGTCACGCCACCGGTCGCCCGAATATCATCGTATTCCAGGGCAGCTTTCACGGGCGCACGGTCGGGACGATGTCGCTGACCACCTCCAAGACCATCTACCGGGCCGGATACCAGCCCCTCATGCCGGGCGTATTCGTCGCTCCTTATCCCTACGCCTACCGCTACGGGTGGAGCGAGGCTGAGACCTGCCAGTGGTGCCTGGACGAGCTGGACTACCTGTTCCAGACCCAGAGCGCGCCCTCCGAGACAGCGGCCGTTCTGATCGAACCGGTGCTGGGCGAAGGCGGTTACGTGCCGCCCCCGGCCGGATTCCTGCAAGGGCTGCGCGAGCGCTGTGACCGGTATGGGATCCTGCTGGTCATCGATGAGATCCAATCCGGGTTAGGGCGCACCGGGCGCTGGTTCGCCTGCGAGCACTACGCTGTAACGCCAGACATCATGACAGTCGCCAAGGGATTGGCCTCCGGCCTGCCGCTCTCGGGTGTCATTAGCCGGTTGGATCTGATGCAG
>CAZAQS010000203.1:0-8769 GCA_964486825.1 uncultured Anaerolineaceae bacterium
CAGCTTCCCGACGCCCAGGGCTACACCTCCATGTTGCGTTATCTCCTGGGAGTTTCGGATGAAGACCGGCAGCGACGGCGTGATCAAGCCCTCTCTACCAGCCAGGCCGATTTCCGTAGCTTCGGCGAAGTCCTTCAGCAGGCAGTCCAATCTGCTCGGGTTGCCGTGCTCGGGAGCCAGGCGGCCATCTCCAAGGCCAGCGCCGACCTGCCCGTACCCCTGGAGCAGCTCAAGGTTTTATAGGCCATGACCCGCTTTGACCTGCCCCTCGACCAGGTGATCCAGGGTGACTGCGTGGAAGTCCTGCGCAGCTTCCCAGATAAGTCTGTAGATCTGGTCTTCGCCGACCCACCCTACAACCTCCAGTTGCGGGGCGAGCTTTGGCGACCGAACAATACCCTGGTGGACGCAGTGGACGACGAATGGGACCGCTTCACGAGTTTTGCCGAGTATGATGACTTCACACGCTCCTGGCTGTCTGCCTGCCGGCGCGTGCTGAAGGACAGCGGCACGATTTGGGTGATCGGAACTTACCATAATATCTATCGCGTCGGGGCTATCCTGCAGGAGCTGGGCTTCTGGATCTTGAACGATATCGTGTGGGTCAAGAGCAACCCCATGCCCAACTTCCGGGGTGTGCGCTTTACCAATGCTCACGAAAACCTGCTGTGGGCCCAAAAGCAGCGCGGCGCCCGCTATACCTTCAACCACCATGTGATGAAGGCCCTCAACGATGAGCTCCAGATGCGCAGTGACTGGTATCTTCCGCTGTGCATGGGGAAGGAGCGCCTGCGAGTGGACGGTGAAAAAGCCCACGCCACCCAGAAGCCGGAAGCGCTGCTCTACCGGGTGCTGATGTCCTCCACCAACCCGGGGGATATCGTCCTGGATCCCTTCTTCGGGGCCGGCACGACCGGCGCAGTTGCCCGGCGCTTGCAGCGACGTTGGATCGGCATAGAACGCGAGGCCAGCTACGTCGAGTTGGCCCGCCAGCGGATCGAGATGGGTGCTGAGCCCGACCCAGACCGCAACCTGTATGAGTTCGAGAACAAGCGCACCCGGGCGCGTATCCCCTTCGGAATGCTTCTCGAGAGCGGCTTATTGCGACCTGGACAGCTCCTTTATTTTGGAGAAAGCGGTAACCTGGCTGCCCGGGTACTCTCGAACGGTCACCTGCGTTATTTCGACCTGACCGGCTCGATCCACCAGGTAGGTAAGGCCCTTAACAACGGCCCCTGCAATGGCTGGGAAGCCTGGTTCTATAATGACGAGACGGATGGCCGGCGCTGGCCTATCGACCGGCTGCGACAAATGGTCCGCAAAGCCAACGGCTGGTAGCTCCGGTCCCTGCTGAATTTGAACTGAGGCAAGATATGAGATTACAACTTCTGGTCAATAACCTCCTTCAGGAAATCGACGCTCAACCTGGTGAGAGCCTTTTGAAAGTGCTGCGCAGGTTGGGATATTTCGGCGTCAAGCACGGCTGTGAAACGGGCGAGTGCGGCGCCTGTGCTGTGCTGCTGGACGGGAAGCCAGTCAACACCTGCGTGTTCCTGGCAGCCCAGGCGGAAGGCCACGAAATTCGCACCATTGAATCGGTTGGCGAGCATCCCGAGCTGGGTTGGAAGGCTTCTCGAGGCCTGCATCCTATCCAGCAAGCCTTCGTGGAGACCGGCGCTATCCAGTGCGGCTACTGCACACCCGCCATGATCCTGGCTGCCCAGGAGTTGTTGGCGCGGGTCCCAGCTCCAAGTGAGGAGCAGGTGCGCGAAGCCCTATCCGGTGTGCTCTGTCGTTGCACGGGTTATCTGAAACCGGTGCAGGCCGTCTTGCGGGCCGCGGCTGTCATGCGGGGCGAGGCGGTTGGTCCGGTAGATGGGGGTTCCGCTACGCTGCAGGATTGGCTTACAACTGAGCAGCTGTCTCCCGAATCTCCCGATGCCCTGCCACCCGGCGGTGATGTGCTGGCTCGCACGCAGGTCATGCCCCAGATCCGCGTCGTCCCGGAATCCAAGACCTGGGAGCGGGTGGGGAAACCAGAGCCTAAGGTAGACGCCGTCAAGCTGGTCCAGGGTAAGCCAGCTTTCGCGGCGGATATCGAGAAGCGCGGTATGCTGGTCGCCAGGGTCCTGCATAGCCCCCATGCCCATGCCAGCATTAAACGCATCGATGCCAGCCGCGCTCGGGAGCTGGATGGCGTCGCGGCCGTGCTCACCCATCACGATATTCCACGGGTGGTCTTCTCGACGGCTGGCCAGTCCGATCCGATCCCAGGGCCCTTGGACAGCTTCTCGCTCGACAATAAGGTGCGGTTCGTAGGTGACCGGGTGGCCTTTGTAGCCGCCGAGACAGAAGAGATCGCCGATAAAGCCCTGGAGCTGATCGAGGTGGAGTACGAGCTGCTGCCAGTCTTGCTCGATCCAACCCAGGCCATGCAGCCCGGCGCACCTCTCCTGCACGATGAGCCAGAGTACGTCAATTTTGCGGAGTCCGATGCCTCGCGTAACCTGGCTGCCCAGATCCATATCGACATCGGGGACGTGGCGCGCGGTTTTGCTGAAGCAGACCCCATTTATGCAGCCGAATACGCCGTTCCCAAGGTGCAACAGGCTCACATCGAACCGCATGTAGCAGTCACCTATTGGGACGAGGACGACCGCCTGGTCATCCGTACCAGCACCCAGGTGCCCTTCCACGCTCGCCGCATCCTGGCGCCTGTCCTGGGCGTGCCGTTGAAGCGCATCCGGGTGATCAAGCCGCGCATTGGCGGCGGTTTTGGAGGCAAGCAAGAGATCCTGATTGAGGATGTGCCTGCCCATTTGACCATTGCCACAGGCCGGCCTGTGATCTACGAATATTCCCGGGAGGAGGAGTTCATTGCTGCCCGCTCGCGGCATCCTATGCGGGTGCGCATGAAGACCGGTGTGAAGGCCGATGGCACGTTGACCGCCAACGCCATGTATGCTGTCTCCGATACCGGCGCTTATGGCTGTCATGCCCTGACTGTCACCGGCAATACCGGGCACAAAAGCATGGCCCTGTATGTAGGAGATGGGCCCTACCGGCAGAGTCCTAATATCCGTTTTTATGCGGACGTCGTCTATACCAATACCCCACCCTCGGGCGCATTCCGCGGCTACGGCGTTCCCCAGGGCTTCTGGCCTCTGGAGCGCCATATGGAGATGATCGCCCGCAAATTGGGCTTGGACCCACTCGATTTCCGCTTGAAGAACGCCCTGCGAGCCGGGGAGCTGCATCCCTTCAGTACGGCCTGGAGCGAGGGGCGTGAGCCGCGTCCAGAAACGATCCAGACCTGCGGATTGGAGGAATGCGTGCGCCAGGGCAGGGCTGCGATTGGCTGGGACCAGAAGTACGCCAACCCGGCATGGCGCAATTTGCTGGACGATAACGGAACCCCGCACCCTTACTTGCGCCGGGGGGTTGGCGTGGCCTTGGTGATGCAAGGCACTGCCATACCCTACCTGGATATGGGCGGCGCCAGCATCAAGATGAATGATGATGGCTCCTTCAACCTGCTGGTCGGGGCCACCGACCTGGGTACTGGCTCGGACACCGTTCTGGCGCAGATGGCTGCCGAGGTTCTGGGCGTCCCCCTCGAAGACATCCTGGTGTATTCCTCGGACACCGATTTCACCCCATTTGACAAGGGGGCCTACGCCTCCAGCACCACCTATATATCCGGTAATGCAGTCGTGATCGCTGCTCAACAAGCCGCTGCTCGTATCCGAGAGCGAGCTGCCAGCATGTTGAATTCCTCGGGGGATACCCCGCAAGGTTCACCTGAGATTAACGCAGGCGACATCCGCCTGTCTGGACGGAAAGCCCATGCCCCGGATGGGCGCAGCCTGACCCTGTCGGAGGTCGGCCATAACGCTCTACACCACGAAAACCAGGAACAGATCATGGGCACCGGCTCCTACGTCTCCCCGGTCTCGCCGCCCCCCTTTGCGGCCCAGTTCGCGGAGGTGACGGTCGACACGCAGACTGGCCAGGTCGTTGTCGACCGACTGGTCATGGCAGTGGATTCAGGTGTGATCGTCAACCCGGTCACTGCTTCCGGGCAGATCGAGGGTGGCATGACCCAGGCGTTAGGTTACGCCGTGTGCGAGGAAATGGTGTATGATGAAGAAGGGCGTGCTCGCGAGCGCGACCTGCGGGATTACCATATCTACCTCGCCAATGAGATGCCCGATCTCCAAACCATCTTCGTGGAAACCTTTGAGCCTTCCCATCCATTTGGGGTAAAGGCCGTTGCGGAGATCCCAATGGATGGGGTCGCCCCGGCAGTCGGGAATGCCATCCTGGATGCCAGCGGGGCAGTGATTTATACGAACCCCACCACGCCGGAGAAGATATGGCGGGCCTTGCAAAGCATTTCGAAGGATTAAACCCTTTATAGGGCAGGAATTTGAGGTTATCGAGCATCCTATGAGTCCAATTTATGTGATCGGACATGTCAATCCCGATACCGACTCCATTGCTTCAGCGATGGGCTATGCCTGGTTGCTCCATGAGCGAGACGGAGGCGAGACCGTGGCTGCTCGCGCCGGAGCTATCAACCCTCAGACCTCCTGGGTCCTACGGCGATTGGAGATGGAAGCTCCGGTTTTGTTGAACGACGCCTCGCCACGCTTCGAATCGGTCACCCGCCGGTTGGATACCACTCACCCGGATCACCCCCTGAGCGAGGCCTGGGCTATCGCCAACCGCACCTGGGGTGTCGCCCCGGTGGTGCTTGAAAACGGCGTGCCACACGGATTGGTGACCGGGCCGAGCTTGTTTGGGTTCCTCAGCCGGTTGGTAGGGACGCACCCCCGCCGGCACGAGATCCGCCTGGCGGATATCCTGGAGCTTCCCACGGGGGAAGCCTGCAACACCTCCGTCCCTCACTTCAAGGCCAGCAATCGTATCCGCGATTCGATCAACAGAATCCTGCGTGACGAGGGCGACGACTTCCTGGTCGTGGATGAGAACGATGTCTACGTGGGGGTCTGTCGGCAACGCGATGTACTCAACCCGCCCCGCTTGCAAGTGATCCTGGTCGATCACAACGAATCTCGCCAGGCCCTGGGAGCGCTGGAGGAGGCCGAGCTGCTGGAAATCCTCGACCACCACCGCCTGGGAAACCCTTCCACCCATATCCCCATCCGTTTTTCTGTCGACGTTGTCGGCAGCACCAGTACGCTCGTCTCCGAGCGCATCGAGAGCGCCGGTCTCAGCGCGCCTCCGAACCTGGCAGGCCTGCTCTTGGCGGGACTGCTCTCGGACACACTGACCCTGACTTCACCCACCACCACCGAACGCGACCAGCGAGCTGCTGAGCGCCTGGGTCGCTGGGCTTTTGTTAAGAACGGTCCGTTGTCCGGGATGGATATCCAATCCTTCGGGCAACAGCTCATCCAGGCCGGTTCCGGGTTGGCGACACGCGAGCCGGAAGAGATCGTCAGCACCGATCTGAAGATGTACGAGGCGGGTGGTTTCCGCTTTGCAATTGCCCAGGTAGAGGTAACCGATCTTCTCCAACTACACGAGCACCTGCAGGGCCTTAACCAGGCCTTGCACGCGCTGCGTGAGCGTCGAGGCCTCGATTTCGCCATGTTGATGGTAACGGATGTGGTGCGCGGTACGAGCCGGTTGTTGTTGGAGAACCCACCCGCCGAGCTAAACGACTTACCTTACCCCCGCCAACCGGAAGGCACCCGCCTGGCCGAGGGAGTAGTATCTCGCAAAAAGCAGCTTTTGCCGGTGGTGTTGGGATTGTTAGAGGATTAACGGCATGTCTATTTACCGTGCTATTGTTGAGTTAGAAGAAAGAAATGAGCCCGGGGCCTTGTGCACGATTGTGAGCAGCAAAGGCTCTACACCCCGCCGGACGACCAGCAAGATGTTGGTCTATCCGGATGGAAGCATTGCTGGGACGGTCGGAGGCGGTGAGCTGGAAAACCGGGTTATCCGGGAGGCTCGAGAAGTGATCCTTTCCGGCCACCCCCGCTTGCTGGAGTATAGTATGACGGATCCAAAGCGGGGCGATCCGGGTGTCTGCGGGGGGCAGCTGGAGATTTACGTGGAACCTATCCATCCAAAACCTGTCCTGGTGGTGCTCGGCGCCGGGCACGTGGGAAAAGCGGTCGTTCACCTGGCGAAATGGCTGGGATTCCGGGTAGTGGTCAGCGACGACAGGATCGAATTTTGCAATCCGGAAGCCACTCCGGGTGGTGACGAGTACCTGGCTGTTCCAATGGAGGAGCTGCCCAATCATATTAAGGTCACACCCTGGACTTACCTGGTTCTGACCACGCGCGGCTCGAATGTGGATGTGCTAGGCCTGCCCGCCTTGCTGAAAACACCGGCTGCCTATATCGGCGTGATCGGCTCGCGCCGCCGCTGGACGGTGACGCGAACTCAGCTGTTGGCAGCCGGCATCTCGGAAGCTGAACTGGCCCGGGTGCGCTCGCCGATGGGTCTGGAGCTAAACGCCGAGACTCCCGAAGAGATCGCCATGAGCATTATGGCCGAGATCATCATGCTGCGCCAGGGTGGGGATGGGCGGGTGATGGCCGGGACGCGCTTTGAAACAGGGGCAGAGAGCCAGAGCGGCCAAGAGTCTCAGGAAGGATAACTGCCAGGTCCGGCAAGGAGCAGCGCAAGTGCCTGTTCGTTTGAAGAAACTTCTGCTGGCCTTGGCTGTGGTGGGATTGTTCCTGGTCGTATTCAACCTCAGCTTCAGCCGGGCTATCCGGGCAGGAGCCAATCACGATGAGCACCAGTTCGTTGCCTCGGCCGGGCTGTGGGTCGAGCACGGCCTGTTACCATACCGGGATTACGCCTATTTCCATTTCCCCAACCTGATCTTCGTTTATGGCTTGATTTTCCGCCTGACCGAGTATAAACTGCTGGCTGCCCGGTTGTTATCGGCCCTGTCGATCACTGCAATAGCTGGTTTACTCTACCTCTTTAGCCTGGATTCCTTCAAAAAATTATCCTCCTCTGCCGGACATTGGGTTGGAGCGGGCGCCGCGCTGCTGTTCGTATCAAACCCGCTGGTCGCAGCCATGGGATCCTTTGCCTGGAACCACAACCTGTCCCTGTTCCTGGCTGTATTGGCATTTATGCTGCATTGGAAGGGCGCCCGGCGTGAAAGCCCGGTCCGCTGGATCATTGCCAGCGGCTTTTGCCTGGGATTGGCTATCGGGACTCGCCTGTCTTTCGCCTCCGCCCTGGTTCCCTTTGTGTCTGTGCTGTATCTATACTCAGGGACTCGTTCCGTTCGCGCTTTCCTCAAACGTCTTGGCCTCTTTGGCGCAGGTGTTCTTACATCGCTCACGCCCGTCTTGCTTTTGTTTGCTATGGCGCCCCAACAGTTCATCTTTGGAAATTTTACCTATGCTCGCTTGAACACCTTTTACCGGGAAGAGGTTGGTTTTTTCGGCCCGCCCAATCCGATGACAGGGATGGAAAAACTGGTTTACTTTTGGGAGCATGTCCTGACACAGCCTGGCCATTTGCTGACCTTCGTAGCGTTGCTTTTCCTGGGTGTTACGCCGCTCCTGGTGGAGCTCTGGCAGAGTAGGGGGAGGACCTTCCAGCCTGTTTTTTTGTTGATGCTGGCGCCGCTGGTAGCCTGGGGTGCTCTGCTACCGACACCTGCCTGGTACCAGTATTACGCTGCTCCACTTCCCTTCGCCATCCTGGCAGTGGTTTATGGCTTAGCGCTCCTTGTACACCGGCATCCCCCTGGTAAGGCATGGCTCCTGGCGCTCTTCCTGCAGCTTGTGGTCATCGCCAACCTGTACCAATTGGGCGATTACCGGCGTATCTCCTTCCTGCTGCATACAGAAGCCTGGCGGCCTCTCATAATGCATGACCTGGGATTGCGCGTGGCAGAGTTGAGCGAGGGCGCGGCGGTGCTTACCCTGGCGCCGATTTACCCACTGGAAGGCGGGGCAGGCATCTACCCGGCATTTGCTACCGGACCGTTTGCCTGGCGCACGGCTCCTATGGTTGCTTCTGACAGGCGAGCCACGCTTGGACTGGTCTCGGAGCAGGAGTTGGAGCGTTTTTTGCTAGACAACCCGCCGGGCGCCATCCTGGTCGGGTTTGAGGATGAGTTGGAGCTGCCTTTTAACGATTATGCCTTGCAGCACGATTATCGCTGGATGGAGCTGGATATAAATACCGGGCTTTGGTTACCCCCATGAACTAACGCTTCCGTAAAATCTGGCCCGGCCTTTCCATTGTATAATATCTTTATTGCTGCCCTCAGGATAAGGCATGATACGATAGCCAGGGCGATCCGATCTTTGGAGGTTCTTGTGTGGAATGATTATTACTGTGTGAATTCGGTTAAAGAAGCGCTTCAAATCCTATCCGAAAAACACCAACGAGCTCGCATCGTTGCCGGTGGCACTGACCTCATCCTTGAGATGGAACGAGGTGTCCGTACCGGAATCGAGACGCTGGTAGACATCACCCGTGTTGCGGGCCTGGATCGAATTACGCTTGACGAGGACGGCCTGATCCACCTGGGACCTCTGGTAACCCACAACCATTGCGTTGCATCTGATTTGATTGTAGAGCGGGCTTTCCCGCTGGCACAGGCGGCCTGGGAGGTAGGCGCTCCCCAAATCCGCAACCGCGGCACCGTGGCGGGAAACCTGATTACCGCCTCGCCTGCTAACGATACCATTACCCCGCTCATGGCCCTGCAGGCAAAGATCGTCCTGCGGTCATTACACGATGAGCGCATCG
>CAZAQS010000204.1:0-8690 GCA_964486825.1 uncultured Anaerolineaceae bacterium
AAGGGCGTTTGGGACTGGGAGTCCAACGGCAATAACCAAGTTTTTGCTGACCTGTTTAGCGGCAAGATCACTGTTCAAGGAGCACTGGATATTGCTCAGAAGAACTGGGAAGAAAGCTTCGAAGGCCTTCCGGCCTAGCCGCCTATTTTTCCCTGTGTGGGACTGGGCGGTTCCCTTAACGTAGAGAACCGCCCTATCCCATAATTTCTGGAGGGTAGTTATGCAGCTCGTACAAGATCGATCTTTGAGCGCCAGGATATTCTCTAGGGTCGGGTTAGGCCATATCAGCAAGTTAGAACGAAGACGGATCTTACAGGATTGGGCGTTCATCACGCCACAACTGGTGGTTTTCATACTCCTGACGATTGTGCCCCTCATCGTCGCAGTCCCCATCCTTTTCACCGATAAGTCCCAGTTTAATGACCCTCAGATTAATAATGTAGGATTCAGCAACTTTACTGCCATCTTTACTGATCCAAGCGTCCAGGCTGACTATTTTCCTGCCCTTAGGAGAACGATCGTTTTTGTCCTTCTAAACTACACCACTGTATACATCTTCGGGTTGAGCCTGGCCCTCTTAATGTATGAGGTGGGGTTTAAGGGCGGGTTTTTCACAATCGTTTACTTGCCTTTGATGGTATCCGGATTGGCAGTTGGTTATATTGCCGTCATGCTTTTTGCAAAAGAAACCGGAACGGGGAATTTTATCCTCAGAGAATTGGGGTTGATAAAAACCCCATTGAACATTTACTCAGCCTCGGGAACGGCCTTTATCCTACCCCTGCTGGTAGGTTGGCGCTACGCTGGCTATAATATGGCGATTTTCTTGTCCGGCTTGCTCTCCATCCCTGAAGAAACCATAGAAGCTTCCGTCGTAGACGGTGCATCCTACCTGCAGCGCCTTTTCCGCATCTATTTCCCCCAAATGTGGCCTTCTTTCATCCTGGCCACAACAATGTGCCTGATTGGGTCTTTTGCCGTGTTCGATGAGCTGGTGGCTCTGGGCGCAACCTACGTCAACCCGGAAGCCAAGCTGCTTAGTATCCTGTTCTTTACTTACGGCTTTCAAATCGAGCGTCTGGCAATGGGCATGACCCTGGCGTTGGAAACCTTCCTGCCCCTGGTTCTCCTCGGTATAGGCTTACAGCGGCTGCAGCGCAGGCTGCAGTACTAGAAAAGCAGGAGTGTGTCATGGCTACCCATACAATCAAGCTTGGAACGCAAACTGGAGCCAGGAAGCATGTCTTGAGCATGTCGGGCAGGAAGAAGTTGCTGCGCGTGATTGCCTCCATCATCATGGTCTCATATTCGCTTCTGACCATCTTTCCTTTCTACGCGCTCTTTGTCCGGAGCTTCGTTTCGACCAAAGACTCGGCAGAGCTTCACTTATGGATCCCCGATCCAGACGACGTCAGCTTGGATGCTGAAGTCGGCAACCTGGCTGTTTTCTATAACCTGGACCTGACCGGCCTGAAAGACGCCATGGGTATTCCTAACACAGATTTCTTGATGGCGCGTACTACTCTCAGAGAAGTGAGCGAGCAGTACAATATCCCCGAACAAGATATCGTCGACTTCTTTGACGGTTTCTATGCAAAAAATGGTTGGATCACCCTCCTACAAGGACGCTTGCAGGGTACTACATTTTGGGCGGCTCTTGGCAGGACACTTTTAGTTGCCTCCGCAAGCATTGCCCTATTGATCATATTATCGATCTTCACCGGGTATGGCCTGGCGGGCTTGAAACGGCGCGACCAGATGTTCGTTTACAACCTGTACCTGTTGCAAATGGTGATCCCGATCATGCTCATCATATTGCCACAATATCAGCTCTTGCAATGGTTCTTCCAGCTGTTCCCAGGCTTCACCAGCCAGGGCAGTCTTACCCGCAGCACTTTGCAGCTCACGAGCCTGATCCTGATTAATATCAAGGGCACTGCTCTATCTACAATGATCTTCACCTCCGCCATCAGCAGCCTGCCCAAGGAGCTGGAGGATTCAGCCATGATCGATGGGGCAAGTCGTCTCCATTACATCCGGTATATTCTCCTGCCGTTGTTGAAAGTACCCATCATCAGCCTGGTGGTTATCCAGCTGCCTTTGTTTTATAACCAGTTCCTCGAACCCTACGTTTACCTGGATCCGGGTAACTCGACTTTGTTGCCCTTCATTCAAAATACAGTTGGACAGTTCTCTACAAACTTCCAGGTGATCTACTCGGGCATCTTCGCATCTATCGTACCTTTGGTGATCGTCTATATTCTCTTCAGGAGCTACTTCGTAGAAGGCGTTATGGCAGGCGCGATCAAAGGTTAATTTCCCTGCCTATCGTAGAAATTTATCAGTTTAGGAGGACCCTATGCCAAGCACCAGGATGCGTCGTGTAGTATTTCAGCCCAGGGCTTACCAGGGCATGCTACACGGACTGGACCAGGTGGTAAGAGCCATTGGCCCTACCCTCGGGCCACGCCCCAGGGTTGTGGCAATGGATTCGCTCACCTTTGGGAGCAATACACCCGAGTTGTTTGACAATGGGGGCTCAATCGCACGGCGGATTATTCAAATTGCAGACCGTGATGCAGATATGGGGGCTATGTTCCTGCGAGAAGTTTTATGGCGTCTACAAGAGCAAGTGGGTGACGGTACTGCCACCGCGGCAATTCTCTTCCACGCTGTCTTTGCTGGTGGGGTGCGTTGTATCACCGCCGGTGCAAATGCAACCATTCTACAGAAATATCTCAAAGAAGGTTTAAAGCTGATCATGGATGAGCTCAAGTTACAGACCATCCATATCTCGGGGAAGGAAAAGCTTGCCCGGGTGGCAGAATCTATTTGTTATGACCCTGTGATGTCCAAACTGATGGGCGAGATCTTTGACATTGTTGGTGAATATGGCCGGGTTGAGATACGATCTAGCTACTCGCGGGATCTGACGCGTGAATACGTTGAAGGAATGTATTGGGATTGGGGCGTTCACACAACCTCCTTCCTTCAAGGCAGCTCTGGTAAACGGATGGAGCTGGAGAATCCAGCCATCCTGATTAGCGACCTGGAGATCAATGATCCAACCCAGCTTTTCCCGCCCATCGCGTTGGCGATCCATTCAAAAATCCCGACCCTGATGATCATCGCCAACCACCTTTCAGACAAGGTGATTGGCTTCTTGATGCTTAATTCAAAAAATGAAAAGATCAAAATCGTTGCGGTTAAGACTCCAGGTTGGGACAAAGATCAAAAATCTGCAGCATTGGTCGACTTGTCGGTTCTCACAGGTGGGCGTCCATTTATTGCCCAGGCTGGCGAGAACTTAAACCACGTTCAGTTAAAGGATTTCGGGAGAGCCCGCCGCGCCTGGGCTGATGTTACAAATTTCGGTCTTATTGGTGGAAGAGGCAATCCGAAAGAGCTTCGCAAGCATATCGCTACACTACGTAGCTCCTTTGCTCATTGTGATGATCTGATTGCACGGAACTTGCTTCGTGACCGGATCGGCAAGCTAATGGGCGGCTCTGCCACCCTCTGGGTGGGCGGTATTACGGAGCAAAATGCAAAAGACCGTTCAGAAGTAGCCGAGCGCACCTCAGCAGCCATGCGTGGTGCGATGATGGAAGGCGTAATGCCCGGTGGCGGCACAGCTCTGCTCGCCTGCCGCTCTGCTCTCAAGCGTAAGCTGAAAGAAAGTGTTGAAGTGGAAGAGCGGGCTGCTTACCAGATCTTACTGGATGCGGTAGGCCAGCCATTTTCCACGATCCTGGAAAACGCCGGATATGACCCGGGTTATATCCTGGCGGATTTGGAAATAGCCGGCCCGGGGTATGGTTTTGACGTAAACTCTGGGAAGATCGTCAATATGGTGCAATCCGGAGTATTCGACCCCGCTAATGTCCAGCGAGCAGCCATTTACGCTGGCATTGAAAGCGCCGCTCTTGCATTGACGGTAGATGTGCTGGTTCACCATCGCAATCCGGAAAAAGCCGAGCTTCCCCAACCGGTTAAGTTGAAGCAGGTTTAAGCAAATTCCGCTGTTTCATGATCTTATGGTTTAATGCCGGTTTTGAATTGAGAGCTGAGAGAAACCCGATAAAGTGGAGATTATTAATGAAGATGCAAGCACTGCGTAAGTCCAAACCGGGAGTCGGGCATGTAGAACTGGTAGAAGTACCTGTCCCTGAGATTGGTCCTGATGAGGTACTTATGAAGGTGTATGCCGGTGGGATTTGCGGCAGCGATTTGTTGATCCAGGAAGACCGGCATTTCTACCGCGCCCCGGTTACTTTGGGGCACGAATTTTCAGGCGTTGCTTATCAAGTTGGCAAAAACGTGAAGCGGGTTAAAGAAGGCGATAAATTTGTGGCAGATATCGAATGCGGGGGAGGGGATTGGTTGGGAGTCACGATCGATGGGGCGTATGCTCCTTATATGCGCGTTCCAGAGCACGTGATCTATCGTATTCCCGACCATGTTTCCCTGGCTCATGCCTGCCTGGCTGAGCCGATCGTTGCAACCCACCACCTGATCCAGGAACGCGCCCAGGTTCATGTAGGTGACGACGTGGTGGTGGTTGGGCCAGGGCCAATGGGCATTATGGCTGTCCAATATGCCAAGCTTTGCGGAGCGCGCCGGGTGTTCCTGATCGGCTTGAAGAGCGATGAGTTACGCTTGCAGATCGGAAAACAGGTAGGTGCAGATTACATCCTTTATTCGGAGGATAGACCGGAGAAGGTGGTAATGGAGGTTACTGCCGGTAAAGGCGCCGAATTCATCGTAGAGTGCTCCGCCAGCCAGGATGGAGTGCAGCATGCCGTGGACTGCGCTCGCAAGGCTCACGAAGGGCCGGGTGGGAAGGGGGTAATCGTCTTCATTAGTCTATGGGGACGCAATCTGACACTCAACCTGGACGAGGTCAGCCTTGGGCAATTGGATATCCGCGGTAGCTGGAGCTGGAACGGTCGGGAGACTTGGGAGCACGCCGTCGATCTGTTGGACCGGGGCGTCTTCAATTTGGACCCAATGATAACAAACCACTACCGTCTAGATGAGTGGGAGAAGGCTTTCGAAAACCTGCGCTGTAAGCAGGATGTAAAAGCATTCATCCATCCGTCAGGATTCTAAGACCTGTGGCATATAAGAGAAAAAAGGAAAACCGGAGATGAAACCCTTTAAATACAGCTACTTTCAATTGACTTTTGGACAAAAAGAGGCTTACCTGCACCCGGAGGTGACGTACCAGCGCTTGAAGGAGTGTGGTTACGATGCAATCGAGATTACTCCTCCCAAAGGCCGCTATGGGCTGGGCGTTGAGATGGAAGACTACCTCGAGACCCATAAGAAGCTCAAGGCGGAATATGGGTTAGGTGTTTCCTGTATTAACGAATGCTGGGGAGAAGAGTGGGACCCATTTTCCCCCACTTACAAGACCCTTACAGAGACGAAGACCGCCAACCTGGCTGTCTCAGAAACCAAATCTTCTATTGACTTCGCCAACGAGTTGGGTGCGCCTTTTGTCACTGTAGCGGTGGCGATTCATGGCGATATCAACAACCAGAATGTTGCTGAATGCACCGCGGTTGCTGTTGATGCCCTGCGACGCATGGCAGATTACGCCGACAAGAAAAATGTGCGTCTGGTTTTCGAAGCCACCAATCACCTGGAAATGGGCAAATTTGTCAATACTGCCCTAAACCACAAGCGAATGATCGAGCTTACAGGATGTGGGAATATCGGAATCCAGCTAGACTGGTTTCACGCCAACTTCGAGGAACTTAATCCATACGAAGCGGTCATGGACGCCCATCCCTTGCTGTGGCATATGCACTTCCGTGATTCGAACTCCCTCACCCCTGGCTACGGGACCGTAGATTTCAAGTCAGTGTTCCGGGCATTGAAAAAGGTCGGCTACGATGGTTATTGCACGATCGAGAGTGCGCCAATGGTCCCTGATTCTGATACCGCTGCACGAGACGGCATTGATTACCTGAAACTTCTCGAACGGATCGTCGAATACCAGCTAAACCCAGAATATCCAAATGGGTTTGCGGTAGATCTTTAGTCGGATTCACCAGATAGATATGTAATTATGAAGGCAAAGACGCAATGACTGTTGGAAAACAAGTCCGTTTGAACCGCTTGAGGAACCCAGTATCGAAGCGCATCCTGACCGTTGCTTTGGACCATGCCCCTAGCTATGGGGTATTGGATGGATTGGAAAATATTGAGGCGATCCTTTCCAGGGTCGCCGCAGCTTCTCCGGATGCGATCCTGCTCATGAAAGGCACCGCAGAGCGTTGTTTCGCTCCTTATGCAGGACAGATCGCTCTGATCTTGAAATGCTCCAGTCTTTCCCCATACCACCCGAACCATGATGTATGGGTGAGCTCAGTAGAAGATGCCCTTCGCCTCGGTGCAGACGCCATCGCCATGGCGCTGACGGTCGGGAGCGAGGAACAACCGCAGCTTCTATCCAATCTCAGCCGGCTGGTAAGAGAGGCCGAACAGGTCGGCATGCCGGTTATCGTCCACGCCTATCCGAATGGAATGCAGGTTCCCCCTGGTGAGAGGTACACCGCCGAGAGGGTATGCTATGCCTCACGACTGGTCATGGAACTGGGAGTGGATATCATCAAGACCTTTTATACTGGATCAGCCGAGTCCTTTGCCAGGGTAGTCGAGACAGCCGCTCCAGCGCTTGTGGTGGCGGCTGGGGGAGCCAGGCTGGAGACAGACCAGGACGTTCTGGAGATGGCGGCCGCGGTCGTCAGGGCGAAGGCTGCCGGAATCACCTTCGGGCGGAATATCTGGCAAAGCAAATACCCCAAAGCCATGGTTGGCGCCTTGAAACAAATCGTCCATGAAAATAAGGCAGCCGGTGAAGCGCTCGTAACGCTCGTAGGGAGTGGCAATGGCTCTAGTCAATTGTAGAGATATACTCCAAGAAGGCCGGGAAAAAGGCTACGGTGTGCTCAGCCTGTTGGGCGGAAATATCGAAATGGCGCTGGGTATGATTCGGGCTGCGGAGGAAATGAGCCATCCTATCATCCTAACCTTCACACAGGAGGTGAACCTGGGAATTCCCTTAGAAGTAGGGATGCCCATGCTGGTGAATGCCGCTCAGCGCGCCAACGTGCCAGTGGGTACAATTCTAGACCACGGGTCTGACCTTAATATGGTCATGCGGGCCATCGATTGTGGGACGAAGTCGGTTATGTTCGATGGGTCCCTACTACCCTACGAGGAGAACATTCTCAGAACGAAGGAAGTGGTAGATTATTCACATCCACGTGGAGTGTGTGTGGAAGCTGAGCTGGGGTCGATCGCTGGATCAGCAGTTGACCCCGGTTCCACTGGGCCGGAGAGCATCTATACCGATCCCCACGTTGCGGCTGAATTTGTAAAACGGACCGGCGTGGATTATCTCGCCATTTCCTTTGGCAATGCCCATGGTGTTTACCGGGGCAAGCCTAAGTTAGATTTAGAAAGGGTGAAACAGATCTACCAGGCAGTAGAAGTGCCCCTGGTAGCACACGGCTCTTCTGGGCTTGAAGACGATTTGTACCCCCAGCTTGTGAAGAGTGGGATTACAAAAGTTTGTTACTACACAGCCATGGCACGCGCAGCCTATAAGGATTTGAAGTCCTTCACCGAGCAAGCCAGAATGGATGGCGCCTACCACGACATCATTGCAAGGTCGATGGACTTCTTTTATCGGGACACAAAACGTCTTTTGAAACTACTGGGCCCTTACGAAGCCCGGTAACAGAGCTATTCGGTGAATTGTCGTTTACCCTGCCTGCCTGGGTTAGTTCAGCACGTATATCTACCAGATATACGACCAGGAGCAGGCGCGGATCAATTCGATCAAGAAATGATAGGGATCATCTACTATGGAACTATACCATCGTCTACGCCAGTTAGAAGCAGAAGGTAAGCAGGTCCGGGTCGGTCTTGTCGGCTGCGGGCAGATGGGCTCCGGCCTGGCGCACGTTCTTTCAAGAACCCCCGGAATGTACTCAGCCGCCATCTCGGATATCGATGTTCAACGTCCCTTGAACGTACTAAAAGAGATCGGCTTGCCTGAGACGGAGATCTGCATTGCCAACAACGTTGGCGAGGCCGAGGACGGTCTACGCCGGGGCAAGTACATTGTCACAGAAGACGCCTTACTGCTGCCCCAGCTCCCCAGTTTGCACACCATTGTTGAGGCCACCGGCGACACCGAGATCGGAGCTCGCATCGCATGGAGCAGTATCCTGAATAAGAAGAACATCATCATGCTTAATGTTGAGACGGACGTCACGGTTGGTTACATCCTGAACCGGATGGCGCACCAGGCCGGCTCGGTCTACACAGTTGCTTCCGGTGACGAGCCAGCCGTATGCAAGATGCTGTATGACTTTGCTTGCAGTCTTGGCTTTGAGGTTGTCTGCCTTGGGAAGGGCAAGAACAATATCATCGATTATTCAGCCACACCAGAATCTTGCTCCGAAGAGGCAGCCAGCAAGAACATGAACCCAAAAATGCTGGCTTCTTTTAAAGACGGCACAAAGACGATGGTTGAAATGGCAGCCGTTTCGAACGCTACCGGTTTGGTACCGGACGTCCCCGGCATGCACGGGCCAAAGGTGGAGCTCCCCGATCTGGCACGCGTTTTCATACCTGCCGATCAGGGAGGCATCCTCAACCGCAAAGGCTGC
>CAZAQS010000205.1:0-8688 GCA_964486825.1 uncultured Anaerolineaceae bacterium
AATTGGGTGGAGACTGGCGTGCGACCTGAACCCTAAAAATGTACCGCAGGGCCAGGCAGGATTAATTCCAAAGTATTTTGAATCCATTGCAACCTGGCAGGGCAGGGCAGGAGGCAATCACCTCCAGGTGATTGCCTCCTGCCCCTCGTATAATCAGGGAAACAATAAACCTCCACCGGCTGGTTGAGAATCCCCATTCATTTCACCGGCCGTGCACCGGCTGGTGTTGGGCGAGCATACCGGCACGCACGTCGACGCCCTCAACCACATGGCCCGCCAGCACCGCGGACAATCGATCGACACGATGCCGTTGATCATGTTCTACACCGAGGGGATCTGTTTAGACCTGTCGGATAAAGGTCTGCGCGCATTGATCGAGCCGGCCGATTTAGAAGGCGCCCTCGATAAGGCCGATCTTGAAATCAAGCCAGGGGATACGGTTCTGCTGTACACGGACCATTATCGCCGCGCCTTTGGGACAGACGATTGGCCCAATGGGCCAGGCGTCAGCGTAGCGGCCGCGCGCTGGCTGGGCCGGCAGGGCATCGCCGCGTTCGGCATCGAAACCATGTCACCGGTGTGCGCCATGTTTCCGCAGATCATATCTCGTCACCGCGAAACGAAATTACATAGGCTTCGTAAGCGCTTTTCCAGAGAAATGACAAGGACAGCGCGCCACCTGAAACGACCATTTGCTGGTCAAAAACGACCACCGGTTCACTCGACGGTCCTGAACCTTCCGGAATGCGTTCGATGCGGATGTGGATTTTCCCCTCGCGCGGGAGCTGGGCCGGGATATTCTGCAGATTCACCCGCACGTCGCCGGTTATCCCTGCACGGCTGCCCAGGAGAATGATCCCCCGGTATGCAGCCAGGTCCAGCGAGGCCACACCGTCAACAGACGCGCCTGGATTCAGGCGGATCAGAACGCCTCTCATTTGTGAGTACCGGCGGTAAACCCACCAGCTGGCCATCGGCTGGTTCGTATCGGTGACCAGGTCGCCCATCCCTTTGTATAAGCCGCCACCCATGCCCCAGTTGGCCCGCAAACCGTCCATCTGGGTTCGCTCCAGCCGGCCCAGGTACCAGGCGGATGGCCCGGCCTGCTGCTCGCGGGTGTTTGACCCATATTCATTAACCTGAAAACCCTGGACCGAGATCCCGCGCGCCGAAAGCATATGAACCAGGTCATCCCTGGACGTTTGTGGATCGCTGGTAGGTACCAGTTGATGCCAGCTCAGGTAGTCCGGGACGACCTGGTTGGCTATGATGTAGTCCAGGTAGCGGCTAAACCAGTCCGATGACGGGCATGGCTGCCCGGCCGTGCTCGGGCCGGTAATCACCGCGCCTGGAATTTCCGCCCGGATCTGCCAGTAGGCCCGTTTCCACATCTCCAGGTACTGCTCCTGATCGCGTCCCCAGAATATAACCGGGGTCAGCAGGTCTGGCTCATTCCAGATATCCCATTGCACATCAGGGCCGGTCATTCCCGCCGCTTTCACATCCGCAATGACCTGCATCAGAAATTGGGTAAACTCGGTCCAGTCGTCGTTGTCACCCGGCCAACGCGGCACGTTACAGACCGCGTCCGCGCCCCATAAATCGTGGGGCAGCAGGATGAGTTTTGCACCAATCGCTTTCGCACGGGCATAATAGGCTTTGACGACCTTCCAGCGTTCGGCGTAGTGGCCGTTCACGAAGCCCCCGTCGGGGCAGCCTAACTGCGCGCCGCCCACCCGGAAGAACTGAACCTTGATCTCACTCTGGAGGTTCTGCTCGGGCAGGGTACCACCTTCGGAGAGACCGTAAATAAAACCGGATGCCCGGTAAGTGGGAGTCCCCAGGGGTTTCTTGAAATCAACGGATATTTCTTCCATGACAGGATTCCTCGTGCTAGTCGGACAGGTCACGTATTGGGAGCTTCGCGCCGTTGCGCAGGAACAAAGGAATAATATCCAGGGGCGTAGCCACCATAATTGTCTGCCCACCATCGAGCTTTTCTCCGGTCCAGGCGTTGGTCCATTGAGCGCCGCCAGGAAGATAGGTGATACTGGCTTCACTTCCGTTGATGGCGATTACCGTTTCCTGGTGCAGCATAGTTCATCTCCTAAATAGTTATTGACAAACGAAAAAAAGATTGCTATAATGTAATCGAATGCTTTCGACTAACCCTTTCGACTAACCCTTTCGATCATTATAGCAAACCTTTTCAGAATTTTCAATACGCTTCTGACATTGACGTTCCACCGGCAATCTCAATCTCGTCCTCATTGGTAGCTTACCGGTATTTCTTGACAATCGCAGGGAAGTACTTCTGCTGTTGCACAAAGTACTTGTACGTGTTGTCCCGAATTTTTCGAAAAGGAGAAAAAAATGGTCCGGAAAATGTTGTCCCTGTTCAGTCTGCTGCTGATCGCATCCATGGTGCTTTCAGCATGCGGCGGCGCTCCTGCTACGCAGGCAGCACCCATGTCCGAGGGGGCTGCCCCGCCAGCGGCCGAAACTGTTAAACTCGTCGAGTGGGATTACTGGGCATCAGGTGGTGGCAACGAAGTCTGGGGCAGCCTATTAGAGGGCTGTGCCAAGGAAGTGGGGGTAACCGTTGAACGACAGGCAGTCCCGCGCAATGAACTAATTACAAAGGTGCTGCTCGCCGCGCAGCAGAAGCAGATGCCCGATATCCTAATGGTTGACAATCCCGATTTGCAGGAAGTGGCCAGCACGGGCGCGCTGGCTCCGCTAAGCGAATATGGGGTTGATCTGACAGGCTTGTACGAAAACCTGCTTGATGCCGGTTCATATGAAGGCCAGGTTTATGGCATTGCCCCTGGCATCAACGGCATGGCCCTGTGGTACAACAAGGATATGTTTGAGGAGGCCGGCGTGGAGCCCCCAACCACCTGGGCGGAAATCAAGGAAGTGGCCGGCAAACTCACCACCGAGGATGTGTACGGCATTGCCTTCTCAGCACCTGCTACCGAAGAAGGCACCTGGCAGTTCGAGCCATGGTTCTGGGGCGCGGGCGGCGACCTGAAGAAGCTTGATTCACCGGAAGGCATCCGGGCGCTGGAGTTCTGGGTCGACCTGGTCAACAGCGGATACGCTTCCAAGTCTGTCGTACAGTGGAGCCAGGGTGATGTGAACGACCAGTTCCTGGCTGGCAAGGCTGCCATGCAGCAGAATGGTGTCTGGAATCTGGGCGCCATTGAAGAATCCGGGATCAATTTCGGCATTGTTCCGATCCCCATGCCGGATGGCGGCGCGGCCCCCGGCCCGATGGGCGGCGAAGTGCTGACCATCCCCCTGACCAACAGCGTCGACAGGATGAATGCCGCGGGTAAATTGGCCAACTGCCTGCTCTCCGACAAAAACATGCAGGCCTGGGCCAACCAAAATGCGTACATCCCCGGCCGCATATCGGTGGCGCAGCAGGTGGCAAAAGACCGGCCGAACATGGCGCCCTTTGTGGAAGCTGCTGCGGCTTCCCGCTCTCGCCCTGGTCCCCCCGCTAACCTGGGGCCAAACTACAGCAAGATTTCTCAGCCGCTGTGGAATGCGATCCAGGCCGCCCTTACCGGCGCTAAGACACCCGAGCAAGCCTTGAAGGATGCACAGCAGCAGGCAGAAAGTGCGACGAAATGATCGAAAAACAACGAAAGAGCCCATCAAAAGGCCCGATCGTTGACGGTGCGGCGGCAATTGCCGCCGCACCACCTATCCATAGGGCCGCCTCCTGGAAGCGCCGCAACGAGCTGGCCTGCTACTTATTTATGCTTCCGGCTGCCATATTCGTGCTCGTTTTTTACCTGTACCCCATTATCAACAACATTGTGATGAGCTTCCAGCGCTATACCGCCAGGTCTTTCGTCACTGGCGAAGCGCCCTTCATCGGCCTGGGGAACTTTGAGCGCCTGTTCAGCAACCCCGACTTTAAAGTGGCCATGCTCAATACCGTGGTGTTCACCGTTGGTTCGCTCTTCTTCCAGTTCACCATTGGTTTGGCCATTGCGGTCTTTTTCAATCAGAAATTCCATTTGAACGGCTTCCTGCGCAGCCTCTTCTTGCTGCCCTGGCTTGCGCCCATCCTTGTTTCCGGCGCGGTGTGGGTGCGCCTCTTTGACATGGATTATGGCGTGATCAACTATGTGCTGCGCTCGCTTCACCTGATCAACGAGCCGCTGGCCTGGCTGACCAACCCCAGGCTCGCCCCGTTTTCAACGCTGATTGCCAATATCTGGATCGGCATCCCGTTTAATATGGTTATCCTCTACGGCGGCCTGCAGGATATCTCTCCCACACTTTACGAGGCAGCAAAGATCGATGGCGCTAGCGGCTGGCAGCGTTTTCGCTACATTTCCTGGCCGCTGCTGCGCCCCGTTTCGACGGTGGTCCTGCTTCTGGGGCTGATCTACACCCTTAAGGTGTTCGATGTGATCATGTCCATCACCCGCGGTGGGCCGGCCAATGTCAGCCAAACGCTCAACACCTGGGTTTTCAGTCTATCCTTTACCAGCCTGGACTTCGGCCTGGGCGCTGCTGCGGGTGACATTCTTATGGCTGTGGTGCTGGTCTTTGGCCTGATCTACCTGCGCTATGCCAGCCGGGAGGAACAACGATGAGCACGTTGGAAAAAAGCTTCTCTCCTCCCGTCACTGAACGCCGCAGCATGCGCGTCAGCCAGCGCAAGCTGATCCTGACGGCACTTGGTGTTCTACTTACTGCGTTGATGCTCTTTCCGTTCTATATGATCCTCAACTACTCATTGATGGATCAGATCGATATCCTGCGCTATCCACCACCGCTTTACCCGGCTGATCTCACCTTTGATGGGTATCGGGCCGCCTCTCAAGTAGTCGGCGCATATATCCGTACCAGTCTCATCTACGGCCTTGGCACAGTGCTGGTGGCTATGACGATCGCCACGCCCGCTGCCTATGCCCTGTCGCGCATCCGGTCGCGGGTTTCCGTAACTCTGCTGCTGGTGCTGATTCTGGCGCAGATGGCCCCGGGCATTATCGTGGCCCAATCGCTCTATGCCCTGTTCACCAAGCTGGGTATCCTGAACACCTATTTGGCCGTTATCCTTGCCGACAGCACTGCCGCGGTGCCTTTTGCCATTATTATCATGCGGGCCTTCATGCTCGGCATCCCGCGTGAAATGTCGGAGGCGGCCACGGTTGACGGCGCTGGCCACTGGACCACATTCACCGCCATCATTCTGCCCATCAGCCGCACGGCCATCATCACCGCCGCGTTATTCTCGTTCCTTGCTGGCTGGGGAGACTTTATGATGGCGCTGATCCTCAACCCGAACACCACTCCCATTACCGTGGGTATTTACTATTTTATCGGAAGCTACTCGACCAACTGGCCATCGGTGATGGCCGTGGCGCTGATCGCCGCGGTACCTGCCATCATCTTGCTGACAGCCGCACAGCGCTATATCGCCGCCGGGATTACAGCCGGTGCGGTAAAGGAGTAAAACGGACCACCGCGGTCCTTATAATTCGGTAACAGGCGGACAGAATATATTCTTGCTGCAGCACAGGATGTGCACCATCACATCCGGTATAATTTCTTGCTGTCAGAATGAAGTGAATTGAGATGCGAACTATTCCACCTGTTTTTCGACTGAGTATGCCATGACCACCATTAAAGATGTTGCAAAAAAAGCTGGTGTATCCGTAAGCACAGTTTCCTATGCGCTGAGTGGTACGCGTCCGATTTCCGAGGCCACTCGCAAGCGAATATTGCAAGTCGTTGAAGAGTTAAATTACCACCCGAACCTGCTGGCGAGCGGATTGATCCACAAGCGCACGCGTATCATCGCCTTGCTTTACCCAACGCTTTCACTGAGTTCGCTGGAAGATTTACCAACCGAGTTCATCGCCAGCGTCGCGACCGTTACGTATGAGCAAGATTATGGGTTGCTGCTGTTCACGCATGAATTGGGCGAGGCGGAGATCCTGCGGTTGATGAATCAAGGCCTGGTGGATGGGCTTATTTTAATGGAAGTGCTTCGGCATGATCCTCGGGTAGAACTGATGAAAAAATCTGGTTATCCTTTTAGCCTGATCGGGCATAGCGAAAACAATGATGGGATCAGCTTTGTGGACATGGATTTTTACACAGCCTATTGTATGGCTGTCGAGCATCTGGTGGAGTTAAATCACCAGGAGATTGGTTTTCTACCGACAATCCTCGATATCGAACATCCCCAGCACAATTATCTTTTTGAATCAATCCGTGGTTTTTCCGAGACGGTGGAAAGATTGGGTATCCAGGGTACCGTTCATGGCTGCGATCCGACCATTCAGGGTGGGTATGAATCCATGAAGGATCTTCTGGAAAAGCAGCCGCGTCTCTCGGCTGTCATTACCGGAAATGAGCTGATCTATAACGGTGTAAGTCAGGCGCTGCAAGAGAAAGGCCTGCACATTCCTGGCGACATTTCGGTGATTGGCTTAATTTCCGATCGGTCCGCTGAGAAATATTCTCCAAAAATCACCACGATTTCGCTGCCTGCCATCGAAATGGGCCGGATGGGAACGGAGATGTTAATCAACCAGTTGGAAGATCCAAACTTCACAGTGCAGCAAGTGATGCTGGAGCCTGAGCTGGTTATCCGTCAAAGCACCGGCTCGCGCAAAGCCTAGGCCTCACCTTATAAAATTTTTTCATCAAATAACAACCTAAGAAGGGAAGTAATATGCAGCCTCGAACTTCGATTGAAGGCAATATTCTGAACTGGCGCCTTAACGGGGAGATCCTCAAGGTTGAACCCTGGGGCCCGGATGGCGTTCGCGTGCGAGCCACCAACCTGAACGACTTTCCCGACATACCAGGGGCGCTATTGGAAAGCCTGCCCGACTCTGGCGCAGCGGCCAAAATGAAGGATGACAAAGGCATCCTGATCAACGGCAAAGCGCGCGCAGAAATCTGGCCGGATGGCACGTTGCATTTCTTCCACGCAAATACCGGCGCGATCCTGCTGGAAGAGCCTGAGCCGATCTTCAACAAGCCGCCGGCGCGCTGGTACCGCCCGCAGCAGGGCAGCAATCTTTCGAAAATCGATACCCATTTCCACGCGCAGCCCGGAGAGCGGATCTTTGGCCTGGGCCAGCACCAGCACGGTCTACTGGATAACAAGGGCAGCGTGATCGACCTGGAGCAGCGCAATACCGAAGTCTGCATTCCATTCTATATCTCCAGCATGGGTTATGGCTTCTTGTGGAACAACCCCGGCGTGGGCCGCGTAGAATTAGGCACCAATATGACCCGCTGGGTGATGGAAGCCACGCGCGGTATTGATTACTACCTGGTCGTTGGTGATTCGCCGTCGGAAATCATGAAGAAGTATATTGATGCCACCGGGCGCCCACCCCTGCTCCCAGAATTCGCCCTGGGTTTTTGGCAGTGCAAGCTGCGCTACCGCACCCAGGAAGAACTATTGAATGTGGTGCGCGAGTATAAGCGGCGCGGCCTGCCCTTAGCCGTGATCGTTTCAGATTATTTCCACTGGCACATGATGGGCGATTGGGCCATGGATCCGAGTGATTGGCCGGACCCGGCCAGGATGATGAAAGAGCTCAAAGAAATGGGCGTTGAGCTGATGGTTTCCATCTGGCCAACGGTGAACCTGAGCAACCCGGTCTATAAGGAAATGACCGAGCGCGGCCTGCTGGCCCAAACGGTACATGGCGTCCACGCGCACATGGCGATCGCCGATACCACACCCGAAGGGATGTCTATGGTAGCTTTTTATGATGCGACCAACCCCGAAGCGCGCGAATTTGTGTGGGAGCGTGTGGAAAAGAACTACCTGGATTGTGGTGTGCGGGTCTTTTGGCTGGATGCAGATGAGCCGGAACTGATGCCCATGCATGCAGAGAACATTCGCTATGCACTTGGCACAGGGCTGGAAGTCACCAATATTTATCCACTGCTGCACCAAAAGGGATTCTATGATGGTATGATCGCCGCTGGACAGAATGAGGTGATCAATCTCTCGCGCTCTGCCTGGGCTGGAACACAGCGCTATGGCGCGGCGGTCTGGTCAGGCGATATCCGCTCGCGCTTTGAAGTGCTGCGCGCGCAGATCCCGGCTGGTTTGAATATCGCAATGAGCGGCATCCCCTGGTGGACGACGGACATCGGTGGATTCATGGAAGGCGATGTTCGCACGGACTACTTTAAGGAGCTGATCGTGCGCTGGTTCCAGTACGGCGTGTTCTGCCCGCTGTTCCGGTTGCACGGCGTTCGTTTACCGCTAAATGGGTTATATGGCGCGCAGTCGTCTGGCGCGGATAATGAGGTCTGGTCCTTTGGGGAGAAGGCTTACGAGATAATCAAGCACCTGCTCTTCCTGCGCGAGAAGCTCAAACCCTATTTGAGAGATCTAAACTACGCCGCTCACGAACACGGTACCCCTCCCATGCGCCCCCTCTACTTCGACTTTCCAGCGGACCTTGCTGCTGCCAACATTGCTGATCAGTTCATGCTGGGACCGGACCTGCTGGTAGCACCTGTCACCGAGCAGGGTGCGGTTTCGCGAATAGTCTATCTTCCTTCTGGCGTGGAGTGGGTAGAAGCCTGGACTGGCCAGGAATACCAGGGCGGTCAGCAATATCAAGTAGAAGCACCACTGGAACATATACCGGTCTTCTGGCGAAAAAACAGTCCATCCGC
>CAZAQS010000206.1:0-8663 GCA_964486825.1 uncultured Anaerolineaceae bacterium
TAGAGCAGCGGACTCATAAGCCGTTGGTTGCGGGATCGAGTCCCGCCCTCGCCACCAGGAATTATCTATCCCCTTGCCTTAAGGGCTGTCAGGAATGAAATTCGGGACAGCCCTTTGAATTTAAATCAAGCGCCATATTTGTTAAGCCTCCCGGCGTTTGCCAGGGCGAGCGGTAGCAGGTCTACGGCGGGTAGGCGCGGGCCGAGCCCGCCGCTCAGGCAGTCCTTTTCCCCAAAGCGCTGAACGCCATCCGGCCGGCAGTACTTCGACCAGAGCAGCACCGGTACGGGATGCCAGCTATGCGATTTCAGGTAGGCCGGGGTCGAATGGTCGCCCGTTACCACGACTACATCCGGATTTAAGGCCATGACCCGAGGGATAAACGAGTCGGCTTCCTCGATCAGCGCCGTCTTGCGCTCGAAATCCCCATCCTCTCCGGCGCTGTCAATCCTCTTTACATGTACGTAGAAGAAATCGTAATCTTCCCAATATGTTTCCAGGGTGTCGAAAAGCTCCTGGGTGCGCTGACCGGCCTCAAGGATATCCATTCCAACCAGCCGGGAAAGTCCTTTATACATGGGATATTGGGCGATGGCAGCCGCATTAAGCCCAAATACATTCCCCATTTGAGGCAGGTGCGGCTTCATTGAGAAACCCCGGAAGAAGACCATGTTGGCAGGCTCCTGCCCGGCCAGGGTTGCCCGAGCTTGTTCGGTGAACTCATTCACCAGGCGGGCCGTCTCACTTGCTTCGGGCGCCAGCGCTTCCGCACGAGCTACTTCAACGTTGACTCCTTGCGGGTCTGTCCCACTGATTTCCCCTGACAAGCCTTCGCCTCTCAGAACCAACAGAACCCGGTATTCTTTGATCGGTTCGATAAAGATCTCCACCCCGGGGATCTTTATCTGGCGCAGGCGGTGGGTCAGTTCGATGTTCTTCTCCGTGCTGATCCGTCCTGCCCGGCGGTCGGTGATCTTACCGTCTGTATCGATTGTAGCGTAGTTGCCGCGCGCGGCCACATCATCTGGCCCCAGGTCGAAGCCAATGCCCATGCCCTCTAATACACCCCTTCCTATGAAATAGCGGAAAGGGTCATAGCCGAATAATGCCAGGTGAGCTGGCCCGCTGCCGGGTGTGATCCCCGTCCCAATCACCTGGTGCAACCCGCAAACGCCATCCAGAGCCAGCCTGTCGAGGTGTGGTGTTTGGGCTGCTTCCAGTTCAGTCGGTCCACCTGCTTCCCTTGGAAGGCCTCCCAAACCATCCATGACCAGCAGGACGATTTTTGATCTGGATGGATTCAATAACTTTTTGATTTCGTTCAATTCCACAGGATTGCTCCTTTCTTGTCCCCTTATAAAGTCTATTTTACTCTCCTATTCCACTCAATCAGGGATTTCCCTAATCCTACGTTAAGGGTTTTCCCCTATTGAGATATACGTGTTCAACCTTTAGACTAGAAGTATATCCGCCGTGAGGGAAACATCTGCATCCTTCTGGCGCCTTTGGAAGAGATTAGTCGAAAGACGAATCGACGTGAACTGGACTAATTGTATTACGAGGAGTGGGATATGAGCGAGGGTAGATTTGGTAGCGAGATGGATGATAATATTTTGATGAAAATCCATGAAGGCATGAAAGTCTACGACCGGGACGATGAGGAACTGGGCGTCGTGGATCGCGTCTACTTCGGTACGGTTAGCGAGGAAAGCCAGGCGCGGGGTGAAGGACCCGCTTCAACCACCCGTGCAGACGCTCCTGGAATGGCGGACGATCCCGGGGAAGTGTTCGGGATGGCAGGTGAAGACCCGGCTGCCATCGATTTTGCTTTTGGGGGCGGGATTTCTCCCTCAGAAACCAGTGGTTCGGAAGTCCGAGAGCTGCTTCTCAGGCATGGTTTCATCCGCATCAACTCCCGGGGATTATTTGCCTCCGACCGGTATGTCATGCCAGACCAGATTGCAACTGTGTCTGGAGATCGTGTGCGGTTGAAGATGAGCAAGGACGAGCTTCGCGACAGATAACTGAAATATGATAAAATTTATCTAATATAAGCTGTTTCTATCATCCTGCCCGCCAGGGGGCGATTTCCAGGATTGAAACAGGCCAGGGGGAAAAAGGGGAAAGATGCTTGGCACTCGCGCGCTTCGTCCGCACACAGCCATTTATCATTCATTTTATAAGTCGAAACATGGTCCTGTTATTAATTTCCCTTTTTAGCCGGTCAATTCGTTAACCGGCTATCTTACAACTGATCCCTCTCCGCTCGATCTTAACCATATAGATTGATTGGCGGATTTATGAACGCCCCGGGCCTCTGTTACAGGTACAAAAACTGGCTAGAATTTTCAATTGAACCAGGAGGTGAAGGTGAATCCAACGGACGATTCAATGTTCCTACCAAAAAAACAATACACCCAAGTGCGATTCCTACCTCGACGGTTGGTCCTGTTAGGCATGCTTGCATGCATCCTATGGCTGAGTGGTTGCGCGCCGGCCACCAATATCGCTGGCATTCCGAACGCATTGGACACCCGCGGCCCGGTCTCTTCTGTTATCGCTACGGAATGGTGGATCCAGTTGGCTTTGGGGTCGGTTGTTTACCTGGTTGTTGTTGGGATCCTACTTTATATTGTGTTTTCCCGAGGGATCCGTGATCGCAGGACAGGTGATGTGGAGGTTTTGCATGAAACGGGAGACCGGGGGATGGCCTGGATCTTATGGGGCGGGGTGATTCTTCCTGTCATTATCCTGGCAGGACTGCTTGGGTTATCCATTTATGGCCATATTCGTTTAGCGGGACCCGACGAACCGCCTGTCTTGCAGGTAGAAGTGATCGGGCACCGCTGGTGGTGGGAGGTACGCTACCCAGACGAAGGCATCGTCTCTGCCAACGAGATCCATATCCCGGTTGGACGACCGGTTGAGATCCACCTCACTTCCAGGGATGTCATCCACAGTTTTTGGGTTCCACAATTGGCTGGAAAGCTGGACCTGAACCCAGGCGAAACCAACTCGATGTGGCTACAAGCTAACGAACCAGGTATCTACAGGGGCATTTGCGCTGAATTCTGTGGCCTTCAACACGCCAATATGCAGTTCCTGGTCGTTGCTTCCTCCGAGGCGGCCTTCCAGGAATTTCTGGACCGCGAGCGACAGGATGCTCCTGAACCGGATGATGAGCAGGTCCTATTCGGACAGCAGGTTTTCCTGGGCTCTTCTTGCGTTTACTGCCACACGGTTCGGGGAACGAATGCAACTGGTGAGCTGGGGCCAGATCTTACCCATATAGCCAGCCGCTTGACCATAGGCGCAGGTATCCTCGAGAACAATCGCGGCAACCTGGCAGGATGGATCATCGACCCACAAACCTTCAAACCGGGCAACTTGATGCCCCCCACCAACTTGACAGGCGCAGAGCTGCAAGCAATGCTGGCTTACCTGGATACTTTACGATAAATAAGGAGGCAATGTGGCCACTGCTTTTACGAGAACGGACGTGCTCGATAGAGCCTGGCAAACCCCCCGCGGGTTCATCGGTTGGTTCATGCACGTCAACCACCGCTCCATGGGTATGCGCTATATCTTTACAGGCATTATGTTTTTCATTCTGGCTGGCATAGCTGCCTTGCTGATGCGGATCCAGCTGGCAGTTCCTGACGCTCAATTCTTGAATCCAGACTTGTATAACCAGCTTTTTACCCTGCATGGTACGACCATGATGTTCCTTTTTGGGGTCCCGATCATGGAAGGCATCGGCATCTACCTGGTGCCGCTGATGATCGGTGCACGGGATATGGCCTTTCCTCGCCTGAATGCCTTTGGTTATTACGTGTACCTGATTTCAGGATTGACGCTCTGGTTCAGCCTTTTGATTAACGAAGCGCCTGATGGGGGCTGGTTCAACTATGTGCCCCTTACCACCGAGCGCTTCTCCCCTGGCCTGGGGATAGATTTTTACGCAACGATGATCACATTTTTGGAAATCGCTGCCCTGGTAGCGGGAGTTGAGATCATCTTGACTATATTCCTGCTCCGAGCGCCTGGGATGTCCGCCAACCGTATCCCTCTGTTCGTATGGGCGCAGCTTGTGATGAGCTTCATGATTGTATTTGCTATGCCGCCCTTGATGGTAGGCAGCGTGGAGTTAGCCCTCGACCGGACCATTGGCACCCACTTTTTCAACGTGGAGCTGGGAGGGGACCCGCTCCTCTGGCAGCATTTGTTCTGGTTCTTCGGGCATCCGGAGGTATATATCATCTTCATTCCCGCCTTAGGAATTGTGTCTGCTGTATTGGCGACTTTCTCTCGCCGCTCGATCGTCGGCTACGTTCCCCTGGTCATGTCTTTTGTTGCGATCGGCTTTTTCAGCTTCGGCTTGTGGGTGCACCATATGTATGCAGCCGGCCTTCCAACCCTGGGTTTGAGCTTCTTTACCGTGGCCAGTTTTGCGATCGCCGTCCCTAGCGGTATGCAGATATTCGCCGGGCTTGCAACCATGTATTACGGCAGGTTGATCTTGAACGTCCCGATGCTGTTCATAATTGGATTCATCATCGTCTTCGTCCTGGGAGGCATCTCTGGAGTGATGATCGCTTCCGTGCCCTTCGATTGGCAGGTACATGATACCTATTTCATCGTAGCTCATTTCCATTACGTCCTGATCGGAGGGATGGTCTTCCCGCTCTTTGCCGGCATTTATTACTGGTTCCCAAAAATGACCGGTCGGATGTTGAGTGAGGGATTGGGGAAATGGCATTTCTGGCTGTTCTTCATCGGGTTCAATATCACCTTCTTTACCATGCATATCACCGGCTTCGTGGGAATGCCGCGCCGGGTCTATACCTTCCTGCCGGGCCTGGGCTGGGAATGGTTGAATATGATTTCTACTGTTGGCGCTTTCATCCTCGCCGCCGGAGTACTGGTATTTCTTGTGAATGCCATCAAGAGCTACTTCACTGGCCCTCTGGCAGGGGATAATCCGTGGAATGCAGGCACCCTGGAATGGGCCACCACATCCCCTCCTGCAAATTACAACTTTAACGTTGTCCCAAGTGTGCGCAGCCGGGAGCCTTTGTGGGACGAGATGCCTGATGATCCAGAATACCGGCGCGACCTGCAGGATCCAGACTACGAGCGTTTCGGTATGTTGGCTGACCGGCGGGAGACGGTGGGTACCTCCATTCTGGACGGTGTTCCCGTACAGCGCGTACATCTACCTGGCCCTACCATCATCCCATTTATTGCTGCCCTAACGGTCGCCTTCACCTTCATAGGGGTTATCTTTAACGTGATACTGCTTCCGATCGGGGGTCTGCTGTTCTTTGCGGTGGCAGTCGCCTGGCACTGGCCGCGCCGGCACCAGCGTGATATGGATTGGGTCAAGGCTGCTCCAGAAGGTGCGCTGCCCTCTAGCACGATTGCCGGTAGCCGGGGCATCTTGCCGCCTTTCTGGTGGGGGATGGGAGGCCTGATCCTGATCGAAACAGTCGTGTTTGCGTCACTGATCATGTCGTATTTCTATCTAAGGTCGGGGGCAGCTGAATGGCCTCTAGGAGGCATCGATCCCCCTGACCTGCTTCTGCCTACCATCAACGCCTTCATCCTGTTCGCCAGCAGTATCCCGATGTACCTGGCCGATTCGGGCATCAAAAAGGGCAACCAGACCCGCTTGAAGTATGGCTTGACTGCGGGTATCGTTCTGGCGATGATCTTCCTGGTACTGAAGTACATCGAGTACAGCGGGTTGGACTATAACTGGGCTACCAATGCATATGGTTCCATTGTCTGGACGATTACAGGTTTCCATAGCGCGCATGTGCTCGCTTTGGTACTGAAGACTATCGTTGTGGCTGTGCTGGCTTTCAAAGGTTACTTCAATGAAGAGCGACATTCGGCGGTTGATGCTAACGGATTGTATTGGCATTTCGTGGTCATCGTTTGGGTGCCCCTGTTTTTCACCCTGTACATTGCCCCGCGCTTGATATGAGACCGGGAAAAAGGAGCAGTTGATGGAGCATTCACAGATACCGGTAAGTAATAAGCGTTTATGGTTTGGGATTGGGGCAGCCGCAGTAGCCTGGGCGCTGCACCTGGTTATCGTCTACGGTTTCCAGTCCACGGCTTGCCATTGGGGTTTTCTGCAGTTCGATATCCTGGGTATCAATGCATTGCGCCTGGCGCTCCTGGCGCTTACCATCCTGGCAGGCGCAATTGTCGTCTCTGGCGGATTGACATCTTATAGAAATAACCGACGCCTGGAGGAGGGTGGAGCTCGTGAAGCCGGGGAGCCTGAGGGTCGATACCTGTTTATGACCCAGGTCGGAATCCTCTTGAGCGCTCTCTTCTTGCTGTCCATCGTCTTCTCCCTCTTTCCGATCTTACTACTCGACCAATGCGCTCCTTATTGGTGGTAATGCTCGTAGGCCTTATGGCCCTTCCAAATGGTAAGGCCGCCTCGCATAGCGGCGATCCACTTGCGCCGCATGATATCTGGAGCGCCTGGAACTGGGACCCGCTCATCCTGTCGGGAATCGTACTCGCCGGTTGGCTTTATTTCCGGGGAGTAAGGATGCTTTGGGGGCAGGCGGGTCGTGGACGGGGCGTACAACGCTGGCAGGTGGCTGCCTTTAGCGGAGGTCTGTTTACTTTGGTACTGGCTGTGGTTTCGCCCATCGATGCGCTGGGTGAGGTGCTTTTCTCCGGTCATATGTTGCAGCACCTTTTATTGATCCTGGTCGCCGCGCCATTGTTGGTGCTTGGAGCGCCGCCCGCAGCAGTGGCGTGGGCGATACCGGAGCGCTGGCGGGCAGGCCTTGGTCGCTGGTGGCGGCGTAGGAACTCTTTGAGGAAAGGGTGGCACTATCTGAACAATCCCCTGGTAGTATGGGTCATGCATGCGCTGGCTTTGATTGCCTGGCACCTCCCCGACTTATACCAGGCTGCCCTGGTGAATGAATTCGTGCACTTCCTGGAGCATGCCAGTTTCTTGTTTACCGCGCTGCTTTTTTGGATGGTATTGATCCGCAGCGGTAATCGGGGCCAGTTATCTTATGGCGCCAGCATGCTCTATGTTTTCTCGATGGCTATGTTCAGTGGTGTGCTCGGTGCGCTGATTACCTTCTCTCGCCAGGCATGGTATCCCATCCATATGGATACTGCCCTGGTCTGGGGGTTTACTCCCCTAGAAGACCAACAGCTTGCCGGCGTTTTGATGTGGGTGCCGGGAAACTTTGTCTACCTGGCGGCTTTCTTGACTTTGTTATGGAGGTGGTTTGCAGCCATGGACAGGCGTGATAAAGCAAGTCTGCCTGGGAGGGAAGTCGTACAATGAATAAGGCTCTTAATCTGCCCATGAGAACCATCCTTCGAGCGTTCTTGTGGGTGTCGCTGTCTTTCGCTGTGATTGCTTGTGGTCAGCTTCCTCAAAGCTCGTTCCGGCATGAGGCGCCTGGTGGCGATGCCGAGCGCGGTCGCCAGGCCTTACAGGATTACGGTTGCATTTCATGTCATACGGTTCCCGGGATCCCTCGCTCTGAGGCGCTGGTCGCACCTCCTTTAAATAATTGGGCAGACCGGCGTTTTATCGCCGGCCAATTCCCCAACACACCAGAAAACTTGATCCCCTGGATTATGGCGCCTCAGGCGTTGATCCCCGGTACTGCCATGCCGGATATGGGGGTCACAAACCAGGACGCTCGCGATATCAGCGCTTACCTTTATACGCTGCGACGTGGCCGATAGCAGTATCCGACAATAGAAAGGAATGTGATGGAAATATCTGATAAAAATAAACAAGTAGAGTCCGTTGCTAATGATGGGGCACCGAGAGTTGTCTCTCGCCGTGATTTTTTGAAAGCGGTCGGGGTGGCGGCTGCCGGGGTAGTGGGCGTTTCAGCTGCCGGTTGCGAGGTCGTGGCTCCTCAAGTGTTTGAGCCTGAAGCATTTACGAGGGACCGCGTGCCTATCTCCGTGCAATATCCGGCTGTCCCATACACACCCGCTCAGCCGCGCCCGGCCCAGATGCTGCAGTTCTTTACTCCACACGAAGCCCAAACAGTCGAAGCTTTTACAGCTCGCTTGTTGCCGGGTAGTCCGGATGATCCCGGGGCGCGCGAAGCAGGTGTGGTTTACTATATCGATGGGTTGCTGGCCGAGCCGGATGGTTTTGCTGAATCCGTTTACCGCCAGCCACCCTTTGCGGCTACCTATGCCGGTGATCAGCCGCCCGGAAACCAGCTTCCTGGCCAGGCCGGCATGGTGATCTGGATCGAGGATGAGGAGATCGAGCGATATGGATACCAATCCATCTTGACCTCCCGTGAAGTCATGAGCATCGGGTTGGCTGCCCTGGATCGTTTTGCAAACCAGGAATTCGACGAGGATTTTACGGATCTGAGCGAAGAGCAGCAGGATCAGATAATCGAGGCCATGCTTGAGGACGAACCTGAGGGTTTCCAGCCGCTAACTCCTGAATCTTTTTTTCATGCAATGCGCCGCTATACGGCCGAGGGCATGTTCTCCGACCCGCTTTATCCCTGTCAAAGCACTCATATCACAGGGGGAGCTATCATGGGTTTTAACCCAGGAGATTCTATGACCAATAAATACGGCCAGGTGTGGGACACCCCCAACGTCTTCGTCACCGGCGCTGCCCTTTATCC
>CAZAQS010000207.1:0-8557 GCA_964486825.1 uncultured Anaerolineaceae bacterium
CGTCACGTGTGACGCTGCTGCCTTGGGGGATCTTATAACCTGCGGAGAGGGTGGGTCCCCTACCCACGGTGGAGAAAAATTTCACAAAGAGCCAATTCTTCCTCGAATAGAGCTAGGGTTGGCTTTTTATATTCGTTATTATCTTAGGTTGCAGACACAACACAACAGGCATACATTATAGCTCCGTCATCAGCCTCCCCCCTCCTGGTAAATCATATCATTCTCATTGCGCATATCCCGTTGGCCCTTGCTGGCATACGGTTCCTGAGCGTGGATCTGGTCGGTGAGAGCGTCATCAAAGAAGATCTGGGAGGTAAATTCCTGCCCCAGCTCAGAAGAGGGATACGAAATAAGGACTTTCGGTTAGCTCGGGGCGCACGATGCAGGAGGTCAGCGCGCCGGTGTGCGCCAGCGCCTCGGTCGCGGAGACGGTCGGGATCCCTTCCGTTAATCGTCTTCTTTCTTTAGCCATAAAGAGACATGGGCCGGGTGGACGGTTTGTTCGACCACTTCCAGGATCGAGGCCGCCAGCCGGTCCTGGTCTACTTCATCTCTCAGGGTGGCGCTGAAGGCAATCAGCACCTGTTCGGCATCGTACCTTTGACGGTTAAAGCGCCGGTCGATTCATTCCTGAATGCCTCGGCGGAGGGGGGCAAACAATACCGCGATTCCCAACGTGGAAAGCACGGTGGCGGCTTGCGAGCCCTGGCCCGTGAGCGCCGTAAACAGGCGCTGTAAAACGGCGATACTGCCAAAGTAAACGATCGACAGGATCGCCGTCAGGAGCGAGTACACCAGCGTCCTGCGTATGATCAGGTCGATATCCCACAGCCGGTGGCGCAAGACGGCGACCCCAATCGCCAGGGGCGGGAAGAGGGCCGTCGCGAGGTAATAGAACATTCCGGCCAGGTTCGTCCCGGGATTCATTAGCTGGCCGCCCGTCAGCAGTGGGTAGACGATTCCAACCAGCAGGGTATGGAGAACGATAAATCCGGCAAACAGCGCCAGCCACTTGATCTGCTGGCGTTCTCGGGGGCTGCCTTTCCGGTAGTGTAGCACCGGGGAAATCAGAGCCAACAGCAGGATGGATGAAACGAAAAGAAGCGCTAACCCTATTATGAATCCCGCGTACTTTTGCAAAGCAGGCAGGTAGAACGGGTTCGCCAGCCGGGTTGGGCTTTGAAAGTTTTCGGTGCTTAAGAAAATGAAGTTGGCCAAAAAGAAGTGGATCCCAAGCTGGCGGTAGATCCAGGAGGCGGCCCCCGGCGGGTTGATTTTTCCATCCGGGAAGTGCATGAGCATTAGGAAAAGAGCGGTCCAGCCAAAGACAAGAGCATGGTAGTCAAACAGGGAAAACAGCACCGGCCCGATCTTCTCCCGGATGGAATTATACGCGACCGTCCCCGACCACACGATCAGCAGGGGCCCAACGATATTCCCCGGCACCCGCCGGATAATGAGAAACCCGGCCAGGAGGTTGAGGGGCATCAGCACCAGGACTGTCACAGCCCGGTAGAGGGTCGAATGAAAGTTGTAGTCCGTACCCAGCGGGTGTAAGAAAAAATCGGCCAGCGCCAGGCTGTCCAGCGCGAGAGTCACGCCCGCGAGAACCAGAACGATTCGATAGAAGATGGTCTTTAGCACGGTTAGCGCGCTCCTGCTGGTAGCAGCTATCCTGAAGTTACCCGTCGGCCCTCGGCCACCCGTAGAAGACAATCGCCTCGCCCCTCCAGCAGCCGACCTGGTATGGGGCTACTGGCCCTGGGGGACGGGTTGGAGGGAGTGGAGGTAGGTCCAGACGGCGGACAGTTCATCGTCGGTCATCTGGCCGTAATACTTCCAGGGCATCTCTTCACTCAGCGTGCGCCCTGAGGGTGTTTGGCCAATACGCATAGTGGCGATGAAATCCGCCTCAGACCAGCCTGCCAGCTCGCCGCCGGGGCTCAAATTGGGGGTGAGGACTTCCTGCCCGGGGGGGCCGAACGGGGCGCCGTTGAGTTCTGCCCCGTGGCACTCGCGGCAGGTGTGGGTCAGGTACTCCCCGTAAGCTACCGTGACTCCCGGCTCGGAACCTACTGGCGGGGGACTGGTGTGATCGATCTTATCGACCGGTAAGGGCGGGCTCATCCCCGCGGCGATCATCAGGCGTCCTATGGGCGCGAAGCTCCGCTCGGGCAGCTCGTTATCTACGGGGGGCACACTTTTCACGTAGGCAATCAGCGCTCCCAGGTCCTCGGCGCTCAAGTGTTGGTATGAATCTGACGCCATGAAATACAGCGCCCGGCCGTCTTTTCCAACGCCGTGGCGGATAGCACGCACCCAATCTACGTCGGTGTAGCTGCTGCTCACTCCGCCGGCTCCCATGGTAAGGTTCGGCGTGGGGATGGTGAACATGCCTGGAATCGTGAAGTAAACCTCCCCGCCCAGGTTATCGGTGTGGCAACGGGTGCAGAGCATGATCGTCGCCAGGTGCTGGCCGCGCTGGATGGTTTCTGGGCTGGTGGGAATTGAAACCGGCTCGACGGGTATGTCGTATTTTTTAGCGACCCTGGCGCTGCCGATTCCGTACAGAACCACGAGAGCCAGGACAACGAAACCAACCAGAACCCCCAGCACAATCCCGATCCATTTCAATACTTTCCTGAACATATTTCAACCTCCCTGAGATGAAGTACTAACATTCGATACCTCCAATCTGATGGTTGCAAAAGCTTTACCATCTACCGCAGACATCCCACTTCAAGGATTGTTGGATGTTTCCAGTTCGGGTAGAACAGGGGTCGGCGCCTGGGCTTGCCTTGTTAATGGCCAGGCGGCTCGCGCCAGGACCAGTCCAAGGGCAAAATCCACCAACGCCAGGACCGGATGGAATGCGGATATCACTGGGACCTGGCTGCGCAAGAAGATGATGATATCCGCCTGCAAGACATACACCCCAAACAGCAGCCAGGTCAATCCTTTCATCCTCCCTGGAAACCGGCCGGGATACTGGCTAACGAGCATCAGCAGGAGTGGAACGGCTAGAGAATGACCCAGGCTGATATGGTTGGTCCAACCCATCCGGTAGGCGACAACCACCATCCCGGCCAGGAAGACCTGTACCACTACGCCAGCTACAAACAGCCAGGCTGCTATCAGGTACACGAAGCGTGAAAACTTAAACATATTTCCTCCTACTCTACAGTCTTCGCCGTCCCCTGGCGGCAGATAAAAATCGTATCTCCAGGCTAATCATCCTGGCCGATTGAATGCCCTGGCGGCGGGACGATCCCAAGTTGCTGGAGAATGGCGAACTGATCGATCAGGAGCCAACCCTCGCTGATCTGCCCGTTCAGGGTGCGAGCGAAAATCATCCCCTCCACCCGAACGGGCCTTCCAGTCGGTTGGTTACCCAGGAACGGTCCTCTCTGCGTGCCATTCAAGATCCAGTACATGGCAAGCTTATTGCCCTCATAAATTTCGTCAATGATCGTGCAGTTAAGGTCGGGGAAAGCCAGGCGGAAACTGGCGATGAATTGCTTGAGCCCTGTGCGGTTATTCGCCAGCCTCCAAGCAGTCATGTGGGTGATGCTGTCCGGTGCCAGAAGCTCATCGACTGCGGCAAAATCCCCTAGGTTAAAGGCATTCTCAAAGATGCGGTGGATAAGGGTATTCAGGCGGCTGACTGGCATGGCTCCCGCCTCCTTCTCATTCATTAATTTCCCTATTCAACACGGTTAGCAACAGCGCCTCATACTTTGCCGCATCCCCCCACACCGCTACCCGCACCGGATAACCGTCGGGCGTGGGTTTTGTCCACCCGCTATCCGAGCTTTCGTCCTCCATCACCACGATCTCCCGTGGCTGGAATCTCGCCAGCGTCTCGTCCGTCGCCACCGCGGCTGTGAACGAATCCCAAAACTGGAAACCACCCGACTCTACGAATTCCAGTTCGGCGGTCAGTACGTCGTATACAAACTGTGCTGCCGGGGTATCCTGCCAACGACCCAGCGTATCGTAAAACTTGTGAGTGATCGGGACATGCCTGGTAGCATCCAATGGCACGAGCGTGACCGGCACGCCCGAAGCCAGCACGGTGTTCGCCGCGGTCGGGTCAATATAAATGTTCCACTCGGCCATGCGGTTCTCGATCCCCACGCCTGACCTGCCGACATTTCCTTCCACATCCACTGCCCCGCCCATGACGTAAACCATCCCAATTTTGGGGACAATGTCCGGATGATCCCGCACCACTTCTGCGATGTTCGTCAAAGGTCCAACGGCGATGATGGTCACTAGCTCCGGCGATTCCCGCACCACCTGGGCGATCAGCTCGGGCGCGGACATGTCGGAGGGCGCACCCGACCCCGCGGGGAGGCTGACCCCGTAGGCTGAATCCGCGCCCTGCCGCCACTCCTCGGGAAAGGTGTGATCCCCCGCGAGGGGCTTATCCCGCCCGCAGGTCACGGGAATCCCTTTCCGGCCCGCCAGGGCGACGAGACCCCGTAAGTTTTCCACGCCCGGCGCGCAGTGCGCCTCCCCCGTACCTGTCACCGTCATAGCCTTCAGGTCCACGTTTTGGTGCTGGAGCAAGAATAGCGCGGCAAACATATCTTCGTGCGCCATGTCCCCATCGAAAATCACCGGCCTGGGTGAGGCAGGCGGAATAGTCACGGGTTCGGACACTGGCGAACAGGATACGAGCAGGAGGATGAGTAGAAGGAGAATGCGTTTCATAGCGTTCTGTGGATTAGGGCGCTGGCGGTCTGCATGGCCTACCGTCTCAATAACATGAACCCAAGCAGCAAGGGCATCATGTGGTGAAGCAAGGGATAATAGAGATCATCTGGGCTGGCAATAGGAAGGATGATCAACCAACCTATATTCCAAATAAAGACGGTCCAGCCGACCCAACGAGGCAGAAAATTAGCCTGGAGTAGGGCTGCGCCCAGGGCGGCCTGACTGAGAAGTGCCAGCACCACATAGCTGACAATCAACGGGTAGGAAGGGGCATCGCGTGGTAGAGGCAGCGCCTCGCCCACGACCACTAAGACGGCCCCCAAAAAATAGGTGTTGGCCCCCAAATGGGCCAAGACATGACCTTTTGTTTCCCGCAAGATATCGGCCAGCAGGGACAGGCCAAGGGCAGTCAGGAAGACGGCCGCCAGCCAGCTACCTCGTTCTAACATGAAGTGGGCTGGAGTTCTGGCCGGTCCACCTGCGACCCCGTTTCGGGCAGAAAACAGACTGAAACCGATGATCAAGGGAATCAGGCTGGCAATCATCAAAAAGCTTGCCATTCGACGCGGATTCATAACCTTTTAGCCATCCTCTTGAGGTCTAAAGATATCCATGAAAAGAATTGTCTGGCTTTCTACAGCGCAATCACACGACTATTATGACAAACACGGAAGGACTTTTTCGTGGGTGCGTGCACGTATACGTATTTGAAGCGAGTATTTTGAACCGGGATCGTTTCTGTGGATATCGGAACCTCCATACGAAAATGGTGAACAAAACACTGCACCAGGATGCTGTTATTATGACAAAATAGACCTAATTTATCATGGGTGGAATTGCGTATTCGACTACGTATTTTCGAAGGCGAATCCGCCGGGTCCCCTTCCAACAGAACCAACAAAAAGCGGGCACACCCGAAGCGTGCCCGCTTCTAGATGGAAACGCCGGCCATTATTCAGAAACTGGTCTCAGGCCATTCTCGATCGCCCAGAGCACAATTTGGGAGCGGCTGGACATCCCCAACTTGGATAAGATGTTGGCCACATGCTTCTCAACAGTGCGGGTGCTGATTACCAGTTCAGTGGCAATCTCCCGGTTCGAATATCCCCGCGCAATCAGTAGAGCCACTTCACGCTCGCGCCCAGTCAGTTCAGCCATCTTTTCGTTCCTGACAAACGGCGCTTCCGGCTTGAGTGAAAGATTCTGCGCATACTTGATGGCCTGCTCGAGAGACATGGCCCGGCCGGCCGCCGCTTCCGCCTGGAACTCAGCTTCGCCAATCTGAGCGCGAGCGAGCGCAAGGTAAGGCTCGGTCTCCAATGGTTTGGCAGGCCATGTGAATCCGCTGCGCTGCTCGCGTATTGCAGCGCCCGCGCTCAGCAAGTGCGCACCTGCAGCGGGCATACCACGCACGACTGCTGTTGACCCCAGCCCGATCAGGCACTCGGCGATGCCTGCGGTATTCTGCTCAGCCTGGTGCAACGCCATACTCTCATTGAAAAGCTCATAGGCGCGCTCGACATCTTCCAGGAGCAGACAGGTCTGCCCCTGGCTGCGGATAATCGCGGCCAGGTCATGCCGCGCGTCCACCTCGCGCAGAAGCGCAACGCTCTTCTCGTACGCAGCTCGCGCCTCGGCGTAGTTCCCCTCGTAGCGTGCCAGGTTGCCCAGAGAGGTAAATGAATGTGCAACGCGATAAGCATCCCCCGCCTCACGCGCCATCCTCAGACCCTCGCTCAGCAGTTCCCGGGCTCTGGCAAAGTAACCCGCCTCGACGGCGACGTTCCCGGTTCCTAAATAGAACATGCCTGACAGGAACGGGGGCAAAGGTGTTTTACGCAGAAGCTGCAGCGAGCGCTCGCCGATGGCGAATGAGTTCTGATAATCCCCCGCCGCTTGCACGCTGGAAGATAAACCTGCCAGGGCCATGAGGAGGAGCGGGTTGCCTTCCTCACCGGCCGATTCGGCCAGGGCCACAGCCTGGCGCGCATACGCAGTGGAAGCTGTGCTATCGTCGAGGAACATCGCCATGTGGGAAGCATAAGTGAAGGCATTCACACGGACGTCCAGGGAAATGCTCTCGTCCGCCCTGGCGAGCAATCGTTCGAGCCAGGCCATGCCTTCCGGCACGTGCCCCCGGATCTCCCAGAACCGGGGGAGGGCATTGGCGATACGCAGTCCGGCTTCAATCTGATCGCTCTCCAACGCCCAGGTCATCGCAGCCCGCAGGTTGTCGTGCTCGCCTTCCAACCAGCTCAGCCAGAGTTGCTGGTAGGCATCGCCCAGTTTCGGCGCGGCTTCTTCCGCCCGGGCCAGGAACAGCTGCAGGTGGCGGTTGCGCAGAAATTCCGTTTCCCCTGACTCATCCAGTTTCTCGAGCGCATATTCGCGGATCGTCTCCAGCAGGCGGTAGCGCGCCTGAGCCCGCCCGGTCGTCTCGGAGATGACGATAGATTTATCCACCAGCGACGAGAGCAGGTCCAACATGCGGCCGGCTTCAATCCCCTCTCCTGAGCAGACGGCTTCGGCGGTGTCGAGGCTGCAGCCGGCGGTAAACACCGCCAGTCGCCTCAGCAAGGTTTGTTCCTCAGCGGTGAGCAGAGCATAACTCCAATCAATCGTCGCTCTCAATGCCTGGTGGCGTGGTTGCAGCCCCGAACGCTTCCCGGAGGTGAGCAATGCAAATCGGTCGTCGAGCCGGGCAGAGATCTCCTGGGCCGTCAGAACGTTGGCGCGGGCGCTGGCCAGCTCCAAAGCCAGGGGCAGGCCATCCAGGCGCCGGCAGATCTCGGCGACCGCCGGGGTGTTCTCAAAGGTGAGGCTGAAATCGGGGGAGAAGAGGCGCGCTCGCTCCACAAACAGTCGCACGGCATCATAATGCAAGAAACTTTGTGAATCCAGGTTGCCCGGAACCGCCTCTGCCGCTCTCCCAGCTTCTGGTAGGGCCAGGCCGGACAGCGGGTAAATCCTTTCGCCGGCGATGCCAAGCGGCTCACGGCTGGTTGCCAGAATACGCAGATCATCGGAAGGCAGCAGAGCTTGGGCAAGCGAGGTGCAGGCGGAGATGAGGTGCTCGCAATTATCCAAAACGATCAGCAACTGCTTGTGGTGCAAAAAGTTCAGCAGCGCCTCCAACACCGGCTGATCTGGCGTAATGCGTAGCCCGAGGGTTTCCAGGACGAGCTGCGGCACCAGCTCCGGCTCGTGCAGCGGCACCAGATCCACAAAAAACACGCCGTCTGGGAAATTCTCACCTACCTGCCTAGCAACCTGGACCGCCAGCCGCGTCTTGCCAGATCCCCCCACACCGGTCAGCGTGACGAGTCGAGCGGTTGAAAGCAGCTGTTCCAGTGCTGCCAGATCGCGCTCGCGCCCGATGAAGGTGGTTAATTGAAGAGGCAAGTTGGTAGAGGTCATGGTGATCTCGACGGATCTCTGGATAAAAGCATGATCGGGGCTAACAGAGAGATATTTTATCTTATTTATATCTTTGGTTGGTTAATTGCCCTGAAGGGTGTGGGGCAAGCGGTATGGATGTGAGTTCGCCAGCAAACCAAGCAGCTGAAACTGCACCTACGAGACCGCCGAAGCTTCGCTTCAGACCATAGGCCCTACCTACGTGGGCTATTGGATAGAGCGCAGAGAGGTAGAAGGGAACATCCGTGACGTAGAAGAAGCTACGGGACAAATGAGTACTGGTGTCGAAATTGTGCTGCAGATGTCTCACAATACCTTGACGAGAGCAGAGGAGTATATATAATGAGGAGTATGCACCTTAAAAGCGAGATCGCCCAGCGCGAACTGAGCGATCTCGGTCGCAGATCCCTTGCACTTTGAC
>CAZAQS010000208.1:0-8521 GCA_964486825.1 uncultured Anaerolineaceae bacterium
TGGGTGCCTGGATGTTGTGGGCCTAAATTCAAGAAGATGAAGTCCGAGTCTTCCCTCTGGCGCTCCATGCCCCAATCCTCAGGACGGAACTTGAGCGCCTCCAGTTCGAGCTCCTGTTTTTCATCCCACAGCTGGTACGGACCCATTTCTGTCGCTCGGGCCGGATGTTCCTTCCGCAAGGGATGACCTACCCAGGTTGGCGGCATCAGGATTCGTGTTAGATGGGGATGGCCATCGAACTTGACGCCAAACATATCCCAAACCTCGCGCTCATACCAGTTGGCAGCTGGCCAGACGGGTGTCGCGGATGGCAAGGAAGGGAATTCCCCCTCCAGTGGCACCTTCAAGCGAATGTCTGCGTTTCTCTCTGTGGAGGTCAGGTGATATACGACTGTGAAGTCGCTGGCAGGCTGCCCCTCCCGGTGGGTCCGGGTGCGCTCATCGATGGCCGTCAGGTCTAACAGCATGCTATACGGCTGGCTGACTTCACTCTTTAAAAGCCTGAGCATGTCTATGATTCGGTCTTTTGCCACCCAGAAGGTAGGGATTTCATCGGCGGTTGGCTGGTAGGCCAGGACGGCCTCTTCAAAAACAGCCTGCAGCTCGCCCAATTCACCGGGGTTTTCCTCTCTAACCTGCATATCCTTTTGACCTCTTCTCCCGTGAGCTTAACATGGATGTACAATCGATTTTCTGACACCAACCTGGTACACCACCGCTAATCATAGATCCTGTTTGGCGGTAAAAGATCGGTCATATTCTTGCGATCTGCTCGCTTGACGTCCCGCATAGAGGTTTTTTCTGGTCTACTCACTCCCTGCGGTCCAACCACCCAGCTCAAGGGGCGCTTCTCTTTCCCTACCGCCTCAGATAACAGCAGTAGACCTTCCATAAAACTGTCCGGTCTGGGAGGACAACCGGGAACATACACATCCACCGGAAGGAATTTGTCCACGCCCTGCACGACGCTGTAGATATCATACATCCCGCCCGAGTTAGCGCACGAACCCATTGAAATTACCCAGCGCGGTTCCACCATTTGATGGTACAGACGGTTGATGACCGGGGCCATTTTCAGGAATACTGTCCCCGCGATCACCATAACGTCTGCCTCACGGGGCGTGCCGCGAATTACTTCAGCGCCGAAACGGGCGATATCATAACGGCTGGTCAGGCTGGTGGCCATTTCAACATAACAGCAGGAAAGGCCGAAGTTGAAGGGCCACATCGAATTTCTACGCCCCCAGGCCAACAGGTCCTGCAAACGAGCAAGCACTAGCGAGCGCTTGACCGAATCTTCGAAGGAGCCGTTCTGGTTGTCGATAGGAGTCTCGTCGCCGGGTTTACTGAACCACCATTTCATGTTTGCAGCCTCGCATTCTTCGGCGAGGGGCCGAAGTGTTTCGTATTGAAAATTTTATGTAGGACCAGGTGAACGATGAGCATCAAGCACGCTTCACGATTGAGCCTGGAGCCCAATCAAGCGCTCCCATACGCCATTCATAGATCAAAGCCACAATGAGGATAAAGATGAAAACCATCGCGCCGATAAACCCAGGCCATCCCAACTCCACCACGCCCAATGCCCAGGCAACGATGAACACGGTTTCGAGATCGAAGATCACGAACAGCATAGCGATCAGGTAGAAATGAGCAGAAAGCCTCAAGCGAGCGGATCCGGTGACCTCCATCCCCGATTCATAGGGTTTACCCTTGTCCATGTCTGAATGCCTCTCTCCCAAGACCGAGGAAAGGCCGATGATGGCAGCAACCAGGCCAACTACGGTGAAGAAATATACAACGAAAGGCCAGTATATGGTTGGGCTTGATGCAGTTTCCAAGAATCCTCCTGCAAAATGTGAACGTAGAAATTGTTTATAAAATTCGACAGCCTGCTCGTGAAGGATTTTGAAAACCGGTAATAAAATCTAACAGTGTGGGATATTTCCCCAACAATAATCCGTCCCCAAGCGAGCAGTGCTTGTTAAGCCCCCAAAGCGGCCAGCAGATCCTCCTGCTCACCACCTTCAATTCTAACTGGTTGGGCTAATTATACCCGTGTTCACAATAATTTGAACAATATTTAACAATCGTGGTTAACGAAAGATCCCGGGTATAATCCATCCCGTTGCAGGGTGAAATACAAAAAAAGGATCATCATGAACCAACTCAAGGATCTTTTCCTGCTTGAGCCTGAAATCGTCTTCTTGAATCACGGTTCCTTTGGTGCGATTCCGCGGCCTGTTTTCGAAGAATACCAGGAGTGGCAGCTGCGATTGGAGCGCCAACCGGTCCGATTTATCCTATCCGAGCTACACCAGCACTTGAGCGAAGCGAGAGAGGTTCTAGCAAATTATCTAAATGCGAAACCGCAGGAGCTGGTCTTCATCCCCAATGCCACCCATGGGGTAAACATCATCGCACGGTCCATCGCTCTCCAGCCCGGGGACGAAGTCCTGACCTCCGATCATGAGTATGGAGCCTGTGACAACGCATGGGAATACGTCTGCCGGTTGACAGGCGCCCGTTACGTTCGCCAACCGTTGCCCTTACCTGCCGGATCTTCCCAGGAAATTCTCGAACGCTTATGGAGGGGAGTGACGGCGAACACCAGAATGATCACCCTCAGCCATATTACTTCCCCCACTGCCATCCGCTTGCCGGTGGAAGCGCTTTGCCTTCGAGCGAAAGAAGCTGGGATCCTGACATTCATCGATGGCGCGCATGCTCCCGGGCAAATCCAATTAAACCTGGAGGCTTTAGGCGCTGATTTCTATACGGGCAACTGCCATAAGTGGATGATGGCGCCGAAAGGCTCGGCCTTCCTCTACTCGCGACTGGACCGTCAGGAGCTGATCGAGCCGCTGGTGGTTAGTTGGGGATGGGGAGATAACTCAACCTTGAACTATGGCTCCCGTTACCTGGATTTGCTCCAGTGGACTGGCACCCATGACCCTTCGGCTGCCCTTACCGTGCCGGCCGCCATACATTTTCAAGAGCAGCATGATTGGCCTTCCGTACGCGCCGGTTGCAAACGTCTTTTATGTCAGGCGCTGGAAGGGCTGCAAAGCTTGACCGGTCTGCCATCCAATTATGGTGAAGGATGCCCACCCTACTCCCAAATGGCCTCTGCCTTACTTCCACATGTTGGTGACTTGGATGGACTGAAAAAAAGCCTGTACGATGGCTTCCGTGTGGAAGTACCCCTGGTTACCTGGAACAAAGACCACTTAATCCGGGTCTCCATCCAGGGATACAACACACAGGAAGATGTCCAGATTCTGTTGAAAGCCATGCAAGCTTTGCTGCCTGAGTTTTCAGCCTGAATCTTTGATCTAATTCTTGTTCTGCGGAGTACCAAACCTTTATGAGTCAAAAACATGGCCCTTACACCTATATCATCCTTGGCGCTGGGAGACAAGGCACTGCAGCCGCTTATGATCTCGCATTGTACGGAGACTCTGCTCAAGTCATCCTGGCAGATGCGAATCTCGAAGCAGCTCATGCCGCTGCCAGGCGGGTGAACCAGCTGGTCGGCTGGGAGGCAGCTTCCGGTCACGAGTTGGAGGTTACCGATTCTGCCAAGCTGAGCTCGCTGCTCGATAAAGCTAACGTAGCCCTTAGCGCCGTTCCATACTACTTCAACCTGCAGATCACCCGCGCCGCTATTGCTGCAAAGACCCACCTTACCGATATGGGCGGCAACACCCGTGTCGTCAGGGACCAACTTGCCCTAAATGAAGAAGCACGGAAAGATGGCATCAGCGTCGTACCGGATTGTGGCATGGGACCGGGGTTGATCAATACCATGGGTGCTTACGCAATCGAGCTGTTAGATGAGGCTCAGGAAGTATGCATATATGATGCAGGGCTTCCACAAAACCCTATGCCTCCCTGGAACTATCAATTGACCTTTCACATCAATGGACTTACCAACGAAATGGACGGGGAAGCGGTTTTCCTTAGAGAAGGCGAGATCGTTCACGTCCCCACCTTGACCGAGCCGGAATTCATCGAATTCCCCGGGCTGGGGGTGCTGGAAGCGGACGTCACATCGGGAGGCACTTCTACTGCCCCATGGACATTCCAGGAGAAGCTTTTACGATATGAAAATAAAGTTCTTCGTTATCCTGGGCATTTCGAATGGCTACGCGCCTACAAGGCATTGGGTTTATTTTCGGAAAAGCCTCTTCCTGTAGCAGGTCAAAGCGTAATTCCCCGCCAGGTCTATCACGCCCTCCTGGAGCCAAAAATCAGCTCTCCAGATGTGAGGGATGTGGCTGTCATCCGGGCAAGGGGAAGCGGTATAAAAAATGGGCGACCTGCAGTCGTAAACGTTGACTTGATCGATTATTTCGATCCACAAACAGGTTTTTCAGCCATGGAGCGCCTGACGGGTTGGCACTGCTCCATCATGATGGCCTTTCAAGCACGGGCAGAGGTTCACCCAGGAGTCACTCCGGTTGAAATTGCGGTCCCACCAGAACGTTATTTACGTGAATTTGAACGGCGCGGGATATCGCACCAGCTTCATTGGGAATAGTTGCCCTGTGCACGGACCGTAACCAAATACTTATGTTACGATCTCGAAAACACCAGAATTACTCGATCCCAAGGCTGGATAGGCTCTTGGAATAGGTATCCTCTTGTGTCCTACTACGGGGCACAATCACACGGATGATCGTCCCATTACCGGGTGCTGAAATGATCTTAAGCTTGCCACCCAATGCTTCAGCACGTTCGGCTGTTCCAACCAGCCCCAGGTGCCCTTTACGTGCAAGTTGGATCCAGCGTGCTGGTAACTCGAAGCCCTGACCGTTATCCTGGATTTCAAGGTAGACCTCTTCTGCATCCAGCGAAAAGTGGACCCGTAGCTGCGTGGCGTTGGAGTGTCGAAGGACGTTGCTGACCGAATGTTGGAAGATACGAAACAATGCCAGGCGAGCTCGCTCGGATAGCTGCCTTCCATCTGGCATCAGGTCCAGGTGAACCTTTAAATGCGAGTTTTCCGCCTGGATCCTATCCATATGTGCCCGGATGGCTTTCTCCAAACCGAAGGGCGCCAGGGAGGGCGGGCGTAGGTCCCCACATATCGTTCTAAGGTGAGCCACCACTTCCTGAATCTTTTCGACGACCCCTGATTCAGAATTGTGACCGTTATTAAGTGCCATATGGATCGTATCCTCAATGCTCTTGAGCTGGTAGGATATAGCATATAGTTCCTGGATGGGGCCATCATGCAGCTCCTGGGCCAGGTGCAGGCGCTCCGCCTCCAGGCTTTCGATCAAACGCACCTGCAATTCAGCCAGTTCGGCCTCCATTTGCTTACGCTCTGTGATATCACGTACAGCGCCTATCACCATCGGTCCCTGTTCGGTTTGCACCGGGCTCAGCATGATATCGACGGGGATTTCCTCTCCACTTTTTCGCCTGGCGAACAGTTGGACACCAGCTCCCATCGGGCGGGTGCGCGGTTCTTTGACATAAATCTGCCGGTCAACCAGGTGGCTATTCCGGTACCGCTCAGGTAGCAGTTGATCGACCGAGCTTCCTACTAGTTCTTCACGGCTGTAACCGAACATCTCCTCCGCCCGGGCGTTAAGTCGCACTATTTTTCCCTCTGCATCAACCAATAGGGTCGCATCTGGGGCTGATTCGAACAGACCTTGCAGGACAAGCTCCTGCTTCCTCAAGACTTGCTCCACCCGCTTCCGCTCGGCGATTTCCGTTCGTAGCTTCGTGACCAAGGCCTGTAGCTGAGACGTCCTGGTATTGACCCAATTTTCCAGCTCGGCGTTCATGGATTGGGCATTGTGATAAAGCCTGGCGTTATCAATTGCGAAGGCTGCCCGGCTGGCCAGTTCCTGTGCCAATACGATATCATGCGGGGAGTAATGCCTGCCGGATTCTGCCCATACCATCGTGATGGCGCCGATCGTCCTCCCCCGGGCATTAAGAGGCATAACGATAGCGGATATTAATCCTAGCTGCTTCAGCAAGCGTAAATGTTCCTCATCTCTCGCCACTTTCTCGAGGAAGGGCTCCGGTATTTCTGGGTAGAACTCGGCCATCCCGGTACGCAGAACGTTGCCTACTCCCGCCTGGGCGTCTAAGTCGGGAGGATAGCGTACCTGGATCTGTCTGACTAAGGCAACCTTCTCAGGATCTTCGTGAGCTACGGCGATCGGTTGAAGACTTTCGTCCTCTTCTAGCACATAGACAACACACCAATCCGACAGATGAGTAACAGTGAGCTGGGCAACGCTTTGCAGCGTTGTGGAATAGTCTAGAGAAGCAGAAAGCACCGCGCCTACCTCAGATATCAACCTCTGCGATTGCTCAAGATTCTTGAGATGCGTGATGTCCTGGATGACATTGATGGCTAATCTTTTCTGTCCGGTTTTATCCGGAACGGTGGAAGACTTGATATACGACCAGCGTTCTTCTCCAGTCTCGAGAACGCGGAAGCGCACCATCGCATTGGCGCGCTCCTCACCTGCCAACACGCGCCTACCCGGTAATTGATCCAATGGGAAGGGACGGCCGCGATCATCCAGGATCTCGTATTTCTTGATGATCTCCGAGACAGGCGCTTCCAGGACAGCTTCTTCCGAAGCATATCCAAACATTTTTGCAGCAACCTGGTTTACGTAAACCAGTTCCCCGTCTTTACCTTGTACACTTACACCATCGCTTACATCTTGCAGGATAAAGGCTAATTCGTCGCGAGAGGATTGCAATTCTTTTTCGGTCCGGTTGCGTTCGATAGCAGAAGCCAGGATATTCGAAATAGCTTTCAGGAAATTCGCATCATCTTGATCGAACCGTCTATGCTGCCGGGTGTGAGCGCCGAGGACTCCATAAGGTTTCTCTATACCGGGGATAATTACACTCATACCGCTGACCACCTTGTGCTCGATCAACAAATCCGGACCATGGAAGCGAGTTTCTGATCCTAAATCCTCTACAATGACAGGGTCGTTGTATAACAACGTATATCCTGCCTGCGATTCGATCCCCGTGCTCACCTTCGCAGCCCCAACGAGACCTTCCTTCCAACCTATACCGGATTTCAGAAGCAAACTTTCACCACCAGGGCACATTTCTAAAACCTTGCAAAGCTCCACCTCAAGGGTTTGGGCAGTTAGCTGTACGATCTCCTGCATCAATCCTTCCAGGTCAGTACTTGCTAGAGCATCCTGGCCCACTTGTGCGATAGCTGCTTGCTGCCGGAGGCGAGAATTTAGCTCACGCTCTACTTGTTGTAATCGAGCGACTTCTGCTGAAATCTGCTCAGTTCGTATATTGTCTGGCTTTGATTTATTCATCAAATATTCCGTTCTATATCAATCTCAACATTCAGTTTCGAGGGATTAATCCAAACGAACCCTTACACAATCGTTAATATCGGATCGAATTACAGGTGAACCAAATCAGGATCAGAAGGTAACTTCGTAAATGCGACGCCATTATCCCCCATTGGTTACACCTGTTGACGGCGAGCAAGTCAGATCGCAAAACCTTACGAAGAATGACTGATAGGATTAGCGTGTTAATAAATACGAACAATGGCTCTGAAAATCCCAGTCATAACTCTAATTTTTCATACAAACTATAAAACACTTTTTAGAAGAAGTCAAGATAAACAGATAAAAACAGTATAAATACTCCAGCAATCAATAAGCTGGAATTATATGAGAGTGATTTTGTCCCAAAGCAATCCCCAGGTCTACCCCATTCTCAATAACCGTGAGAGGCACTCCCAGAGCGCGCACCTTGTCAGCGATCTCACTGCTACCTTTTATTCCCCCAAAACTAGCTGGATCCATGAGAACGACCACCGGGCGCACACCTCGCCTGAGCAAATACTCAATTACGTAGGGGAACTCTTGCCGCACGGTCGGTGTGATGAGAATTACCGTGCTCCCCCGCGTGATATGTTTCGCCTGGGTTTCCACCAGGCCGCGCATGGGCAGGTTTCCTTCTGCGTGAGACAGAGCCAAAGCTTCCAGGATCTTCCCCAATTGGCGGCCTCCACGGTCCGGAGAAAGTAAGGTCAGATGACGTCCAGCGCTCACAAGGCCAACGGAGCGGCCACGACGGGTAAAATGGCTGGCTATTGAAGCGGCGATACTGACCCCATACTCTTCCGTAGAGGGGGGCAATTTGATCTGGGTAGGCTTTCGCCAGTAAGTCAGAACATTGAATTCTTCGCTCTGCTCCGGCAGGGAAGCCTGGCCAAAGCGCTCCGCGTCGAGGAAGATCCATACTTCTGCCAGCGGGTCTAGCTCGAATTCTTTGACCATTATTCTGTTACGCCGGGCCGTACTCGCCCAATGGATGCGGTTCATTGAATCGCCAGGAGAATACTCGCGTACTCCGGCGGCATTTGGCGTCACCTGGTGGGTTCGCCGTCTCAATGCCTCTCCACCAGGCAACAACCCGGCCGGGTTTGGGAAGGAGCGGATAAAGAAAATTAACGGGTAAACCAGGAGTGAATCTTGGGCCGGTTTGGTGATGC
>CAZAQS010000209.1:0-8505 GCA_964486825.1 uncultured Anaerolineaceae bacterium
GTCCCTGCGCTGCCGAGGCTGCGAGAACACCTGCGCCATCACAAAATTGACCTTCCAGAACCAGAACATTTTCTACACGGGCAACCGCTGCGAGCGGACATTCAGCAACCGGGGGCGGAAGCTGGAGCGCGGCGCAAACCTGTTCGCACAGAAGCGCGGGCTGCTCTTCGACCGCCCTGCCGAGCCAAACGGGCAGCCTGTCCTGACGGTTGGAATCCCCAGGGCGCTCAACTTTTACGAAAATTACCCATTCTGGTGCACACTGTTCGTGGAGAGTGGGATCAAAGTCCAGTTGTCCGACCCTTCCAGCAGCGCGCTCTTCGAGAGCGGAGCCCGCACGGTCATGTCTGAAAATATCTGTTTCCCCGCCAAGCTGCTGCACGGGCATATCTTCAATTTAATCCAGGCAGGTGTGGAGCGGATCTTTTACCCGATGGTGTTTTACGAGCAGCGTGAGTTTTCCGACGCCATCAACTGTTTCAATTGCCCGATCGTCTCCGGTTATCCGGACGTTGTGCGCAGCGCCATTGACCCGCAAGGCGGCTATGACATACCTCTAGACCAACCTGCCATTACCTTCCAGGAACGTGGGCTGTTGAAGAAGTCCTGTTGGGAGTACCTGTCCGGTCTTGGTGTAAAAAAACCGGTCTTCGAGCGGGCATTCGGGCGCGCCATGGAAGCTCAAGCAGTATATAAGGAGGCAGTGCGAGCAGCGGGGGCAGAGATCACCGGGCGAGCAAAAGAAAAGAACAAGCTGGTGGTTGTGTTGGCGGGTCACCCTTACCATGTCGATGCCCTTATCAACCACAAGATCCCAGAGGCGTTGGCCGATATGGGTGTGGATGTGATCAGCGAGGACGCCGTGCCCCTGGGGCCCGAGCAGACCCTCGGAAGCCCTCAAGTATTGACCCAATGGGAATACCTGAACCGTTGTTTCCACGCCGCCCACTGGGTAGGGGAGCAGTCCAACGTAGAGCTGGCGCAGCTGAACTCGTTCGGTTGCGGCCCGGATGCGTTCGCTTTGGACGAGGTGAGGGGCATCTTATCGGAATACAGGAAAAACCACACTGTCCTGCGCATAGACGAAATCGATAGCCTGGGTTCTGCCAGGCTGAGGCTCCGCTCGATGCTGGAAGCTTTGAATGAAAAGAAGGAGATTGCGGCGGGCGAGCTTTCGAGCAGAGTTTTGAGAAAGACCACCCGCCTCTACCGGGCAGCCGACAGCCGTAAGCTGATCCTGGTACCCGAGTTCTCGCGCTTCTGTACGCCCGCCATCACCCGCCCGGTCATGGATATGGGTTACCAGATCGAGCTGTTGCCCTCCTCCAACCGCGAATCGGTCGATGTGGGCTTGAAGTACACCAATAACGAGATTTGTTACCCAGGCATTATTGTGATCGGAGATGCCATCCGGGCCCTTCAAACGGGGGGCTACGATCCAAGTGAGGTGATCGTAGGTTCCTGGGAGACGGGCGGGCAGTGCCGGGCCTCGAATATCTCTTGCTTGTTGAAAAAGGCGCTGGTATCCGCCGGCTACGAGGATGTGCCCGTAATAACCCTGTCAACTCGCTTGAAGTCCTTCAATCCGCAACCGGAGTTCAAGTTCAACGTGGTCCAGTACCTGATCAAGGCCATGTTCAGCATGATCTATACCGACGGTATCTCAGCGCTGTACCATGCCAGCGTAGTGCGGGAGCGGATCAAAGGCGACGCGCTGGCGCTGACCGAAAAATGGATGCGTCCCTTTGAAAATGGCAGCATGCCTCTCACGCGCCACACGGTGATGGCGAACCTGCGCCAGGCAGTGGCGGAGTTCAACAGCCTGTCCACGTACAAGGATCGCCTGCCGCAGGTAGGCATCGTCGGTGAAGTGTACGTCAAGTACAATACCTTCGTCAATAGCCATATCGTGCAGTGGTTGATCGACCGGGAGATGGAAGTGGTGCTGCCGCCCCTGTTGACCTTCTTCCAGGGATCCTTCGTGGGGTTCAAGGCCGGGGTGCATGAGCGAATCCGCCGGCCGGATTTGCTGTGGGTTTTGAGCGCGATAGGACACCGGCTGGTTCAATCCGTCCTGGATGAAGCCGAAGCGGTCCTGGATGGCTTCCGTGATTATCCCAAGCACCGCCGCATCACCGAGATTGCCCAGACGGCATCCTCCATTGTTCAGCTTACTCACCAGTACGGGGAGGGTTGGCTGCTCTCGGGCGAAGTCGGCGAGTTCGTGCGAGCAGGCGTGAAGAACGTGCTATGCTTGCAGCCCTTTGGCTGTATCGCTAACCACGTGGTCGCCAAAGGCGTGGCACGGCGATTAAAAGGGCTGTACCCTGATCTGAACCTGCTCTTCCTGGACCTGGATGCCGGTGGCAGCGAGGTAAACTTGATCAACCGGGCGCACTTCTTCGTCGAGCAGGCTAAGGCTTCGGCAGGTCCCTGAGGAGCTATTCTGATCCCACACTGTGAGTTTGGATGCGGTGCAGGGGCTGCATCCCCGCCTGGGCTTGCTGCGGTGTGGGGATAGAGGCTTCGTCCGGCTTGTCGGACAGGCCAAAGATCAGCGCTCCCTGGCTCTGCCAGGCCAGCGCCTGCCGGCGTACCTCTTCGGTGATAACGATCTCTTGCTCTAACAGCTCATCCACTCGGGCGCCATCTGGCAAGCAGCCCATACGGCTGGAAGTAGCCAGATATTCATTGCGCCGGAAGGCTTTGAAGGGGGTTGGGTCACCGGCCCTGACAAGCGCCAAGATCTCGGAGTGGATCTCACGCAAGGCCGGGTCCAGCCGGCTCTTGCGGCTTTCAACTTGCTCGATCCAGTCGAAGAAGCTACGCGTCTCACCGGATTCGGTCCCCTCGAGCAACCGCTCAAGGCTGGTGAAGCCGCTGCCCAGGATGAGGCAGACATAGGCCAGGTAGTCCTGGTTGTCCAGGGTGAAAGGATGGAACTCGGGCCGGTCCAATCGCCGGTAGGCAGCCAGGAAAGCCGGTTGGTTAAATCTCTCACCCAGCAAACCCTGCACCGTATCCTGAATGGCCTGCACGCGAGCCTGGTCGATGACATGGTCGTTACGGCCGCGGGCGCCGATGGCGGTCTTGTCCAGATCGATCAAAACGGCAGTCGACTCATCTATGGGAAATCTTTTTTCATGTAAGTAGTTCTCGAAGTCCCGCAACCCTGCCCAGCGGGTAGCCTGGAAGAGCTCCTGCCCGCCGGGGGTAGGTTCGATGCTGGATCCTGCCTGGGAAGAGCGGTCTGCGCCGATGAAGATCGTGCCTATCCAATTGCCGGCCTGGCAGATATGGTCGAAGGCGGTCGCGTCGCTCAGGCGTGTATCCCCAATGAAGAGCACCCTACGCAGGATGGAACCTGGCGCATCCTGCTGGAGGGCAAAGCGGAGCAGCCAGGCGATATATTTGGCGTATAAGGGCTCGTGTTTGCGGGGAATCGATAGGGAAGGTTGGCCGGTTTGCGCCCAATAATCGGTTAAGGAGGGCAAGTCTGGGTCAACCGGCTCAAGATTGCGGTAAACGATACGGTCCTGGATAAACTCGGAAACAGAGCTGCAGCCGTAGGTTTTCATCGCATCACCTCAGGCGAGCCAACCCTGCTGTAGCAGCAGCTCGGCATTGTAGATAGAACCACCCGCTGCTCCCCTGATCGTGTTGTGGGAAAGGACAACCATCTTGAAATGGAAGAGCGGGTCGTGGCGCAGGCGCCCCACCACAGTCGTCATGCCACGGCCTAGCATACGGTCCAGGCGTGGTTGAGGCCGGTCGGGCTCTGACATCAGGGCGATCACAGGCCGGGGCGCCGATGGCAGGTTGCGGATGCCCTCAGGAGACGTAAAGTCTTGCAGGGCGTTCGAGACCTGTTCCAGGCTGGCGGGTGAGGCCAGCTCTACACTCATGCAGACCAGATGCCCGTCGCTGACTGCGACGCGGTTGGTATGGGCAGATATCTGGAAGCCTGCCGGCTGAAATTGCCCGCCGGTGAAGCCTCCCAACATCTTGCGAGGCTCGTCCTCGACCTTATCTTCCTCGCCCGCGATATAGGGGATCACGTTATCCAGGCTGTCCATAGATGATACGCCCGGGTAGCCCGCCCCTGAAAGGGCCTGCATCGATACAACGAAGACCCGGCTTAACCCAAATGAATCCAGCAAGGGCTTGAGAGCCACCGTCATGCCGGTGCTGGTGCAGTTGGGGTTGGTGACGATGCCGCCTTTCCCGGGCCAGCGTTGTCTCTGGACGTGCAAGGCTGTTGTATGATCTGGATTGACCTCCGGGAGCAGGACTGGCACGTCCGGCGCCTGGCGGTAAGCGGACGCGTTGGAGCAGACCATCAAGCCTGCTTCAGCAAAATTGGGCTCGATGAGGCGGGCTTTGTCGGTTGGCAAGGCTGAAAATGCAATTTGGGCCGTGTTTGATTTGGGATGGCTGGGCTCGATCCGCATCCCCCTGGCCCAATCCGGCATCGGTTCTGCCAGCACCCAACGGCAGGCCTCCCCATAGGATTCGCCCACGGAGCGCTCAGACCCGGTCAGGGCCGCCACCCGGAACCACGGGTGCCCGTCCAGCAGCTGTACGAAGCGCTGTCCGACGCTGCCTGTAGCGCCTAAAACGTAGACTGGGACCGGTAGGTTGAGTTCAGGCATCTACAGGTCTCCCATTGATAATCAGGTCGTGTAAGGCTTCGACAGCAGCATGAGAGTCTCGGTCCTCCACCACCAGGCTGATCGAGACCTCCGATGAGCCCTGAGCGATGGCGATCACGTTAACTCCGCGCTCGCCGATGGCGCTGAAGAGCCGTCCCGCTACTCCCACCGTCTGGCGCATCCCGGCGCCAACTGCTGTGATGATGACGACCTCGCCGGTGGCCCAAATGCGATCGATGTCCCGGTGGGCCAGCTCGAGGCTGAAGGCCTCGTTCAGGGCATCCAGGACCTGCCCAGCAGCTTCGCTGGGCACGGCAAAGCAGATGGATTGCTCCGAGGAGGCCTGCGTGATCAGGGGTACGCTGGTGCCGGTAGAAGCTACTGCGCCAAAGGCGCGCGCCGCTACACCGGGTACGCCCAGCATACCGCGCCCCTCGATGGTCACCAGACGCTGGTGATGGATGGCTGTAACGGCTTTGACCTCTCCACCTTGGGCGGCCTCACCGTTTGCAACGATACGCGTTCCGGGATGCTCGGGGTGGAAGGTATTACAGATCCGCAACCCCAGCCCGGCGTCGATCACCGGCTGGATGGTCTTGGGGTGCAAGACTTTGGCGCCAAAGTAAGCCAGCTCCGAGATCTCTCGGAACGTAAGTACAGGTATGCTGCGAGCGGAGCGGGTGGAGCGTGGGTCCGCCGTCATGACGCCATCCACATCGGTCCAGATCCAGACCTCGTCAGCGGGCAGGACGGCTCCCAGGATAGCGGCGCTGTAATCGCTCCCGCCGCGGCCCAGCGTGCTCGTGACGCCTTCAGGGGTGGACCCGATGAAACCCGTCACGACCGCCACGCCTCCTTGATCCAGGAGCGGGCCCAATACCTGGCGGGACAGCCGGGTGGTCTCTACGAAATCTGGGTGAGCGCGTTGGAAGACCCGGTCGGTCCGGATCAATTGGGTGGCGTCGATATGGCGGGCCGGTGCGCCGCTCGATTGCAAGGCGGCTGACAGGATGCGCACGCATAAACGCTCGCCGATCGAAGCAATGGCGTCCAGGGCGCGCGGGGTGGCTTCTCCGAGCACGCATATGGCCCGGCAAAGCTCTGCAAAATCATCCACCAGTTCCAGGACTTCTGCTTTTGCCTGAGCCAGGTGCGAGGGGCTGGTGACCAGTTCGTCTAATATCTGACCATGCAGCTCCTTCAGGCGGGTCTCAGCTGCTCGAGCAGGTCCCAGCTCTCCTGCAGCAGCCTGGGCGGCGCTTTGCAGCAGCAGGTCGGTAACGGTTGCCAGGGCGGATACCACCACGACCAGGCGCGGCCATCTGGTGTGGCTTTCGCGGATGATCTCGATTGTCCGGCGCATTGCCTGATGGGTGCCAACGGATGTCCCACCGAACTTCATTACCAGAGTAGGAGGTTGGGTTTGTGTGGAGTGGGCCACTGTATGCCTCCGTATGTTTCGAATAAGGTGCTTGGATCCTGGGGCAGGTATTAAGGCTCGATTATACTATCGGAGGGGATATTTTTGTCTGGAAATGGGACACAAATTACACGAATTTTTTGTAATAAAAATGGCCCGCCGGTTACCTGCTGGCCTCATCATGGCTATGATAAGATTGGTTCATCATCCCATTCTTGAGTCTAAATAAATGAGGAGACTTATGAAAGGACCAACTCGTAAAGCATTCTCGACCCGAGCTGTACATGCCGGAGAGCGCCTGCCTCCCGGAAACTACAGCCCGGTCGTTACGCCCCTCAACACGAGCGTTGGGTTTACCTACGAAAGCATGGCCGACCTGGATGGAGTCTTCGCCGGTACGCATCCCGGTTACGTCTACCCGCGTTACGGCAGCCCAACGGTAGCGGCTTTCGAAAGGGCTGTGGCGGAGCTGGAAGGGGGAGAAGCCGCGCATGCCTTTGCTTCGGGCATGGCCGCCATCCATACAACCTTATTGGCTGCCGGTGTGCGGGCCGGTTCCAGCGTGGTAGCGGCGCTGGATGTGTATGGGGCGACCTATAGCCTGCTCCAGCGCTTGCTGGTGGAGCAGGCTGTGCAGACGGTTTGGGTGGATGTTTCCGACCTGGCGCAGGTAGAGACCGCCCTGTCCCGGTGCGACGACCCGGCTGTTTTGCTGGCAGAGACCATCTCCAACCCGCTGCTCAAAGTCGCTGATATTCCTAAACTGGCGGAGATGGCCCATCGCCACGGGGCTAAATTTCTGGTGGACAACACCTTTGCATCCCCCTACTTGCTGAACCCGCTCGCCCACGGGGCCGATTTTGTGATCCATTCTGCCACCAAGTATATCGGCGGGCACGGGGACGTATTGGCAGGCGTGGTTGTGACATCGGCTAAAAACCGGGAGAAGCTCTACGAGCTGAACAAGCTGGTTGGGAGCGTGCTGGGACCTTTCGAAGCCTGGCTGGCAATGCGCGGTCTGAAGACCCTGCCGTTGCGGATGCGCCAGCAATGTTCCAATGCCGCCCAGGTCGCCGCCTGGCTGACCGAGCAGCCGGAGATCGAGAAAGTCTACTATCCTGGATTACACAGTCACCCACAACATAGCCTGGCGAGTGAGCTGTTCGCCGGCTTGGGGTATGGGGGGATGCTGTCCTTTGAAATCCGTGGCGCCGGTCAAGAGCGAGCCTACCGCTTCATGGAAGCCTTGCGCCTATGCCTGCCGGCGACGACGTTAGGAGATATCTACACCCTGGCGCTGCACCCGGCCAGCTCTTCCCATCGCTCATTAACACCGGAGGAGAGAGCTATGGCCGGCATCTCAGACGGGTTGGTGCGCCTGTCGTTGGGCATCGAGGCGGTGGAAGATATCCTGGCTGACCTGGAGCAAAGCTTAAGGGCTTGATCGAAGCTGCTCTGCTCGTCAACGGGCAGGTTCAAGATGTCCCCTGACCCGGGGAACGACCTGACGGGCGTAGACTTCAATCTGGCGGGCTTCATCTCCACCGAGCGGCCAAAATATAAAGGTATCCATACGCTGCTGGTTGTATAAGCGCGCCAGCTCGCTGACCCACCCAGAGACGCCCCCACGCAATTGCCCTTCCTGCCACTCTCCGCCAAGCTCCTGGTCCTGCTCGATCCGCCCCATAATATTGTAGCCGCGGCGTACATCTGAGGTAGAGCGCCCGGCTTTACGAGCTCCCTGGTCGATCAGGCGGTTGGACCGATCCAGACCTTCCGGAGGCAGGTAGCTGGAGGTGAACAAGGTGCCATCTGCCAGGCGTCCGGTAAGGTCCAGCATGCGCGGGCCATAGGCGCCGGTCCAGATCGGGATGCGGTGAGCGGGCTGCGGCCCGGGACGCGCCCCACGCGCCTGGTAGATCTCCCCTTCGGACTTCAGCGTGCCCCCGGCGTTGTCCCAGAAACCGCGCAGGATCTGGACGGCCTCTTCGAAGGCCGTCACGGCTTCCCCCGGCGAGCGTTTTTCCCCGCCCATGGCGGCTACACCTGTCCAATTGGATCCTGCGCCGAGCCCCAGCTCAAAGCGCCCCCCACTGAGTATATCGAGTGTGGCGGCTGCCTTGGCTAACATCACGGGAGGGCGTAAAGGCAGGTTAGCGACGTTCGTCACCAGGTGGGCGCGTTGGGTGCGCATCGCAAGCGCCGAAAGCAGCGTCCAGGTGTCCATATGGTTGCGGTTGTACGGGTGGTCCTGGCTGGTGATCATATCCAGGCCGTTCTCGTCAGCCAGGCGGGCCAGGCGCAAGGTCAGCTCCAGGTTGTGGGTGGATGGATCGATGCTTGCCCCGAAGCGGGGTAGCAGAGCTTCGTGTTCGGTCATTTATATTTCTCCCCTGTTTAACATAATGCACTGAGATACGATGAAATCGATGT
>CAZAQS010000210.1:0-8501 GCA_964486825.1 uncultured Anaerolineaceae bacterium
TTGCGGTACTCGTCCAGGGTGGTCGCCCCGATCATATGCAGCTCGCCACGCGCCAACATCGGCTTGAGCATATTGCCGGCGTCCATGGCGCCCTCGGCTGCTCCCGCTCCGACCACGGTGTGCATCTCATCGACGAACAGGATGATCTCGCCCTGCGCGTCGGTGACCTCTTTCAGTACGGCTTTCAGGCGCTCTTCGAACTCACCACGGTATTTAGCGCCGGCTACCAGCGCGCCCATATCCAACTGGATCAAGCGCTTGTGCTTGAGACCTTCGGGCACATCCCCGTTTACCATGCGCTGAGCCAATCCCTCGACGATGGCGGTTTTTCCAACCCCAGGGTCACCGATAATGGCCGGGTTGTTCTTGGTGCGGCGGGAAAGGATCTGTACCACCCGGCGGATCTCCTCATCGCGCCCGATAACCGGGTCCACCTTACCCTGGCGGGCTTGGGCTGTCAGGTCCCGGCCGTATTTCTCCAGGGCCTGGTAAGTCTCCTCAGGGTTCTGAGAGCTGACCCGCTGGGTGCCGCGCACGGAGGCCAGCGCTTTGAGGATGTCATCCTTGGCCAACCCATACTGGCTGAGGCGTTTACCTTCAACGCTGTCTGTCAGGCCGAGCAGGATATGCTCGGTAGAAATAAACTCGTCGCCCATGCCGCGGGCGTACCGCTCGGCTGCTGCCAGCACGTCCGAGGTTGCCCGGGACAGGCCAACTTCCCCACCGGCCCCATACACCCTGGGCCGGTTCTCCAGCTCGCGGGCGGCCTCATCCCGCAGCGCATCGATCCCGCCCGACACCCGGGTGACGACTGCCGGGACAACACCATCCGGCTGGCGCAGGAGAGCCAGCAAAAGGTGCAGTGGCTCGATGCTCTGGTGGTTGTATTCCTGAGCCAGGCGTTGGGCGCTAAGCAGGGCTTCTTGAGATTTTTGAGTATAACGTTCCAGGTTCATAAATACTCCTCCTTAAGTACCAATACTCTTGGACTGGAACTTCCACTTTAAAATTTTGATGTCAATAAATTACCAGCTCGAAAGCCCAAAGCTGAGGGCTTGTGCGGTGGATTCTCCTTGGCCTGAAAAGTATAACTATCCAATATAGGAAAAATGTAAGCGGATTGTTAACCGCGCGTATGTATCACTGCCAGCGAGGCATGTGGTTGTAGAGTTCCCGGCTTACGAAGAGCTTGGCCAGGACGAACCCGGCTGCAAACCCGCCGATATGCGCCCAGAAAGCCACCCCCCCTACATCCGGCCCGCCCAGGGCAAGGATGCCCTGGAAGAGCTGTAGCACGAACCACAAGCCCAAGACGATGATGGCGGGCACCATGGTTAGCCGTAAGAAAAACCCCAACGGTATGAGAGACAGCACCCGGCTCCGGGGATACAGGATCAGGTAAGCGCCCAAAGCGGCCGCAATCGCCCCGCTGGCGCCCAAGGTTGGAATTTGTGAGCCGGGAGAAGTGAAGATATGGATGGCAGATGCCAGCAAACCGCCCAGCAGGTAAAAGAGCAGGTAACGGAAGTGGCCCATGGCGTCTTCTACATTGTCGCCGAAGATCCACAGGTAGAGCATGTTCCCACCGATATGGGGGATGCCGGCGTGCATGAACATGCTGGTGAATAAGCGGATGAAATTGCGCAAGTCTAGATCCCGCAAGAGCTGAGCAGGCACCAGGGCATGCTCCAGGACGAAGGCTTCCGGGTCAGGGGTAATAAATTCCTGGTATACGAATACCAGGATGTTGATAGCGATTAGGCTGTAATTAACAAATGGGGTGATATGAGTCGGGTTTTCATCTTTCAGCGGAATCATTTTTTTCCTCCCTGGTATGAGTACAGGAGACCGGAGTTGTTGTAGAAACCTGGCTGGGTTTCCACAACAAATTCAGAGCCCGTAGTATTTCTTATGATCATTGTAACTGGATTTCCGGCATCCTGTCAAAGGAGTTCTTGACCTTTGGGCAATAGAAAGGGACAGATATCCTTGTGGGTCGCGGGCGTTCACCTGGGGACATGACAGTTACCCCACATGAATGGTTTGTCTGAACATCCAGTGTTCTGGGGTTTGGAAGGTTTATCCAGCTGGGAGGTGGGGGTCGATTTCTATTTGACGAATAAGCGAAAAGTAGTACACTATGCATAGGATTTAATCTGGTCGGAACTGAAAACAGGAGGACTGCATGGCCCCACAGGGATACCAACTCGTGATGCGCACCGGCCCCACCACGGGTAAGACCTATACGTTAGAAGCGAGCGAGGTCACCGTTGGCAGAGATCCATCCAACGATATTGTAATCAATGACGCTGAGGTGTCACGGAAACATGCCCGGCTGCTCTTCCAGGAGGGGAGTTATGTGTTGGAAGACCTGGGCTCTACCAACGGGACCTATATCAATGGCCAGCGCTTGATGGGGCCTTACCAGCTCCGACACGGGGACTTGATTTTGCTGGGGGAGAATATCAGCATGACCTATGAGTATCTAGCCCAGGACGAGGAAGGTACGGTTGCCGTGCGTCCCCGGCAGGTTGAAACCCCTGCTGTTCCCCCACCCTCCCAATATGCTTACGCACGTGAGGAAGGCATGCGCCAGCAAGCCCCAGTGCGCCCTTCAGAACCCCCCGCCTCATATTCCGGCTATGTGCCGCCTGGCCCGGGGGCCTATGATACCCCTGATGTCCCCGCTCCGCCGACCAGGTCCGCCAACCGCCCGTGGTTGTATGCAGGTCTGGGGTGCCTGGTAGTGGTGATCTGTATCCTGGCAGCGGGCGCGTTTGCTTTCGATAGCTTGAACCTGTACTGCGTGCCGCCCTTTGACGTGCTTTTCCCCTGTCCGTAAAATGCGGGCGAACAATTTGATGGATTTAGTGTGGTGAGAGCGCGCCGCATCCCCTACCCTTAAATTCTTGCGTCCTTTACGGCTTTGCGTGAAAAAAGGTATCGGGATAGATGCCTACCAGAGCGTCTCCTCATAAACCGGGGCAGGGTGAAGGACCTGGTTATCCAGCTCGACATGTAAATTTGCCAGTACCAGCCCGGCTGTCTCGTAGCGCCTAGCAACCAGGTGCTGGTGCGCGTCCACAAGCATCTCCTCCAGGATGATATTGGCGGGCGCCGAAGGTCGCCGGACAAAATCTGCGACGAGACCGCGCTCCTGCATTTCACGCCGGTCCGGCAGCCAGGCAGTCATAAAATAAGCCGAGGGATCCAGGTGCTGCTGGTAACGACGAACGCTTTCATAAAACTCGACCGTCAGTTGGATGTCATGAATGTCTTCCGCTGTAACCTCCTGGCGGCTCAGCTCTTCTAAAAACATCTGCTCGAGCTGGGAAAAGCTAAGTTTGAAGTGGTATTGCAGGGCCTGGTCGATTGCCCGAGCGTGGCTGCCGCTGGGATGGGGGTGAATATCGCGGTAGAAGTCGTTAAAAGCCTCCCATCCCCAGGTACTGATCATGAATTTGACCAGCGCGGCCGCTTGCAGGTAGCCGATCTCGTGCTGGGCGGGGTAGAAGTTATCCGCCAGGGATTCCAGGGGCTGGTACCAACCCATGTCTCCGGCGAACTCGCCCTCGTCAATCTCCAGCAGGGCGGCTGCCCGGGCCAGGATGGCTTCAGGCTTGAAATGCCCCCCGCTCAGGTAGACTGCCAGGCCTTCCACCAGGAGGGTTGGGCGCAGCTCACCACCCAGGCGGGCGTCCAGGATATGCACCATCTCGTGATGCAGGACCATCTCGAAACTACTGCCGGCATAATTGCGGTCCAGGTAGGAAACGCTGATCCCATCTCCCGCGAAACCGCCGTGCCCTAAGACGCGCGGCAGGAGTGTCAGGTTGAGCGGTTCCTGGAGCTCGACGCCTATTTCCCTGGCAGCCTGCCGGGCGATGCCATCGATCCGTTCGAGCAGCCAGTCCAGGTCGCGATCCGCATCTGTCCCGGTGATATAGTGAACGGTGCAGCACTCGCTCTCGGCGCTGGCCCACTCGGCGTACGGTTCGGGGGGTGGGAGAGCGCTGAAGGGGTTGAGAACCACGCTCTCCTGCCACTGGTAGTCCTCCGGATCTAGGCTATAGGTCAGTGTGTAAGAGCCCGGCTCCAGCTCCGCTGTGTCCCAAGCCCAAGAAAAGGTAGCCTGCATGCGTTGCTCGATCCCGAAAGGTCCGAACTCGAGCGGGCCTAGCTGCTCCCCGGCCGGCTCGCTGATGCTCACCGTTACCCGCTGTTCGGAGACATCGACCCCCGGCGGTGCGATGACTTCCAGGCTGACCTGGTCGCCAACGTATAGGGCATGGTCGGGATGGTAGCGAACGCTGTATTCCTGTTCCGGAGCGCCAGTTGGTTCGGGCGTGGGAGTCAGGGTAGGGGTAAAGACTGGCGTTGGGGTAAAGGCGGGTGTCCCGGTAGCTTGCAGGGTCTCTGTCGGAGAGGTGGTGGACTGGATAGGAGTGGGAGTAGTGAGGTCTCCGTTGGTGGGAGACAGTCCCAGGGCACTGCATGACAGAGACAGAAGCACAAATAAGGCCAGGATGAATACCGGTGATTTCCTCATAAATTGGATTATAGCAGCCTTTGGATGGGGGGAATTTAAGGACATATGAGTGCAGTCGTATAACCGCCCGCAATTTCATTTAAGTACCCCTCTTAAGGGTCCAAAAAACCTGCCGGAGGTTCATCGCCGGCTGGTAAAATAGGTTTTGAAAAGAAGCGGAGGCCCAGGCAGAGCTGGTGCAGCACCTTGCAAAGTTCGATGATCTACTTAATTTATCTCAGACCGCTCCACAAAGACAAATGCTTTGTCAAGGCGAATAGCTTGATTTAACGCTGATTCACAACGAGCCTTGACAAAGCTTAATACAGGAGAAATATGAACACTTACGTTACCGCTGATTCTCTCGATCAACAAACTGAGACCTGGCTCGCCAGAATCGCTCCATACAACACGCACCCCATGAAGCCTCATCCGGAGAAAACCGCGCTGCTCGTCACTGACATGCAGATCTTCTTTCTCGATCCTGAGTCGCCCACCTTCACCTGTGGTGGGCTGGCGATTCTGCCCCGGTTGAAGAAGCTGATCGGTGTCTTTCGAGAGAAAGGTCTGCCGGTGATCTACACCCAACACGTACACCATCCTGGCAATCTCGACAGCGGCATTATGGGCTGGTGGTGGGAAGGGATGTGCATTGAAGGCAGCCCGGAAAGCCGGGTCCATCCAGAGATTGCCCCCAATCCCGGTGAGAAAGTGATCCAGAAGCACCGCTACTCAGCCTTCTACAATACTGATCTGGAAACCGTGCTGCGCGTTCTCAAGGTGGAAGACCTGGTCATCTCCGGCGTAATGACCAATATGTGCTGCGAATCGTCAGCCCGTGATGCTTACTATCGGGATTACCGGGTATTCTTCCTGGCAGACGGTACAGGCAGTATCAATGAGGAGATGCATCTCGCTTCACTGATGAACTTGGCGCTGGGGTTTGCGCATGTCACCACGGTGCAGCAGGTAATCCAAAACCTGCGGGACGATCTCAAACGGTAATAATTAAATATCCCGCAGGTTTAGAAGCGAATATTAGAACCTTCGAGTGAACCTGTGGGACGTTCTTGCTGGCGCCATTTTCCGGCTGGTAAAATAGAGGTAGCAAAAAGGGGCGGAGATCATAATCGCTCCAAGGGGAGCTAATCTTCATCAGGATCTTCAAGGAGGTTTAAATGTCACCCATGTTCGTCCCCGGCCCGGTGGACGTGGACCCAGATGTGCTGGCAGCCCAGGCGGAGCCCATGCTGCCGCATCGCAGCAAAGAGTTCGAACAAATCTTCCGGAGCGTCGAGGATAAAGCACGCCAGCTATTCTTCACGAACTATCGCGTCTTAATTAGCGCTTCCTCCGGGACAGGTCTCCAGGAGGCCGCGGTGCGTAACTTTGCCAAAGACAGCGTGCTTTCCTGCGTAAATGGGGCTTTTTCCGAGCGCTGGTACGATGTGGCAGCCAGCAACGGCAAGCAGGTTGGCCGGGTGGAGGTAGAATGGGACCAACCCATCCGGGGGGAGATGGTGGAAAAGGCTTTGCGCAAGGAACATTACGAGGTATTGACGGTCGTCCACAACGAGACCTCCACCGGGCTCGAGAACCCGGTGGAGGAGATCGCTGCAGCGGCTCGAGAAGCCAGCCCGGACACACTGATCTGCGTGGATGCGGTCTCTTCATTAGCTGGGGCGAGGCTGGAGATGGACGCATGGGGCCTGGATATGGTGCTGACCTCCTCCCAGAAATGCCTGGCATTACCCCCAGGCTTGAGCCTGGCGGCTATATCCGACCGGGCCCTGGCTTATGCAGAGCAGGTTCCCAACCGGGGCTGGTATTTCGACCTGCTGCGCCTGGAAAAGCATCGCCTGAAGGACTCGACACCGGCCACGCCGGCTATGTCGCTAATCTTCGCCCTGGACAGGCAGCTCGACCGGATCCTGGCGGAGGGGTTGGAAAAGCGCTTCGCCCGCCACACGGCGATGGCTGAGCGGGTGCACCGCTGGGCGTTGGAGCGCGACCAGGACCTGTTCGCCAGCCAGGGTTTTCGCTCGCAGACCGTGACCACAGTGGTCAACCGGGCCGGCCTGGATATCTCGGCTTTGAACAAGTTCCTGTTGGGACAGGACATGCGCATTGCCAACGGCTACGGCAAGCTGAAAGGCCAGACTTTCCGCATCGCGCATATGGGCGAGATCCAGATGCAGGATATCGAACGCCTGCTCTCTGCCCTGGATGAGTATATAAGCGCGGGGTGATAAGGGACAAGCATCGCTCCTGGCGCCTTGGGCTGAGCAGGGGAGGCTGTTATAGAGGAAGATATTTATACCGTCAAATTGGATAGCCTGGTGTATGGCGGAGACGCCATGGGCCGGCTGCCGGACGGGCGGGCCGTGTTCGTGCCGAATACATTACCGGGCGAGCTGGCCCGCGTGCGGCTGGTGGAGCAGAAGCGCGGCCATGCACGTGCCGAGTTGCTGGAAGTGGTTGAGGCCTCCCCCGATCGCATCCCACCCGAGACCCCTGGCGGAGAGCCTTGCCCGGGTTGCCATTACCAGCATATGCCTTACGCGTTGCAGCTCTCTGCCAAGGACGCCATCCTCAAGGAGCAGCTCGAGAGGCTGGGAGGGGTGGTCGATCCTCCGCTCCTGCCTCCCATCCCATCTCCGAAAATCTGGAACTACCGAAACCATATCCAATTGCATATGGACGACCAGGGGCGGCTGGGTTATCACGAAGCGCGCAGCAACCAGGTGATAGCGATCCAGAGCGATCCATTGGCGGAGGAGCCGCTCAATGAGGTCCGGGCCCAGCTTGACCTGGAGCCGGTGGCCGGCCTGGAGAGAATAAGCCTGCGCCTGGGGATGGAGGATGATATCCTGCTGGTCCTGGAGGCCAGCCAGCCTGGCGCGCCCGGGCTAAGCGTCGAAGACCTGGATGTGTCGGCGGTGTATGTGAGCCCGGGCGGGCAGTTTGTGATGGCGGGCAGCGAGCATATCTTCATGCAGGCTGCCGGGCGGGACTATAAAGTCTCGGCCCAATCATTTTTCCAGGTCAATAGCTTGCAGGCCGGCCGGATGCTAACCTACCTGCTGGGGCGCCTGCCCCTGGAAAGGCATGCTAGCGTACTGGAGCTGTACAGCGGGGTGGGCCTGTTCAGCGCCTTTATCGCCCCGCGTGTGGAGCGCCTGGTGGCGATTGAGTCTTCCCCCAGCGCCACGGCTGATTTTGTTGAGAACCTGGATGAGTTCGATAACGTCGAGCTTTACGAAGCCCCGGTGGAGCAGGCGCTGCCGGCCCTGGATCTCAAGCCGGGCCTGGTGCTGGCAGACCCTCCCAGGAGCGGATTGGGGGCCAAGACCATCCCGCATCTCCTGGCCCTGGAGGCGCCCGTCCTGGCATATATCTCTTGTGATCCGGCTACCCTGGCCCGGGACGCGGCCCGGCTTGCCCGTGGTGGTTACCGTCTCGAAGAGATCACGCTGATCGATATGTTCCCCCAGACCTACCATATTGAGTCGCTCAGCCTGTGGCGGCTAGAGGGGTAGCTTTAACGCTCGCCGCGGAACAGGATCACGGAAAGCAGGAAGGAAACGATGCTGACGATGATCGAGCCCAACAGCGCCGGCCAAAAACCATCCACGTAAAAACCAACGTTGAACCAGTTGACGGCGATCGAGGAGGACAACCACAAGGTAATGGCGTTGATCACCAGCATGAACAAGCCCATGGTCAGGATGATGAAGCCGCAGGACAGTAAGGCCAGGATGGGGCGGATGACGACGTTGACGATGCCCAGTATGGCTGCCATGACCAGAACGGCGATTGTGCCGTCGCCCTCCACTCGGATGCCTGGGACCAGGAAGGCGGCTGCAACTAATGCTACCGCTACAACCAACCAATGCAGGATGAGTTTCATAGTATGTACTCCTTGTATAAATAAGTTGTGATCCAGCCGATAGCTGGTTTACAATCTCCCGTA
>CAZAQS010000211.1:0-8369 GCA_964486825.1 uncultured Anaerolineaceae bacterium
CGCCCGCTCTCGGATCTGCTGAGCGTCCTCCAGAATGCCTTGCAGATTTGGGTTTTCGTTGTAATTGAAGCCAATCAGGTGTCCAATAACCGGGACCCAATCTGCATGTCCCCTCCCATTGATCCCTCCAATACCGCTCTCCAGCTTTTGTTTCGCCGCTGCTTCGCTGTCACTATCGTGAATGCCAAACTCGCTTGTAAAAAGCTCGCGCAAGAGTGAGTAGGGAAGGTGCGCCATCTCCTCACTGGCGCGCGCTCGAAACAGTCGCAGATCTTCTGGCTGCAGATCGAGCCAATTTGTAAACTCATATAACAAGCGCGATTTGCCAACGCCCGCCTCACCGGTAATGGTTACAATCCTGGCTTTGGCGCCAGCCTCATCCTTGAGCGCTATGAAGCTTTCTTGAAGCTGCTTGAGCTCATTATCCCTGCCCACCATTGGAGTTTCAATCCCGGCAACGCCCCGGGTTTGCTGTTGGAAGGCTTGCTCCCTCTCCCCTAACACCTGGTAAACCCGTACAGGCTCACTTTTCCCTTTTGCATGGATGGGCTCCAGGGGCTGCAGTACGAACAGGCCGCGCACGTGGCGATAAGTATCGTGAGAGATCAAAATGCTGCCCGGAGGAGCGGCATTTTGGAGACGGTTGGTTATGTTGACGGCATCGCCCATGGCTGTAAATTCAGATCTGACCTGGTTTCCCACAACGTCTATCACCACCAAACCGGTGTTAATACCAACCCTCACCTGGAATTCGACACCGAATTGTTTACGTATGCGTTCAGAATACTCCCCGGCAGCTTTGCAGATATCCAGGCCAGCGCGTACTGCCCACTCGGCGTCGTTTTCACGCGCCACTGCCGCGCCGAAAAAAGCCAGGATGGCGTCGCCCATCAGGCGCGCTACCATGCCCTTATGCCGTGCGACGGCATCGTTCATCAAAGCGAAAGCCCCATTCATGATCTCTGTGATATCTTCAGGGTCTACCTGCTCTCCCATGGCAGTCGAGCCAACTACGTCTGCGAACAATACAGTCACGAGCTTTCGCTCGCCTACCTGTGCACGAGCGGCACTTAACTGTGTACCGCAGTTAGCGCAGAATTTTGCATTGTCCGGATTGGACATACGGCAGTTCGTGCAGATCATATTGTCTTAGGGATGCTTCCGTAATACATATATTCCACTGTCCGTGGAATGGGGGGTCATATTATATGATTAATATCCAGAACGTCTTATTATACCATCGGATATTGTAAAGAAAGACCACCACTCAAAGGCTCAATCCAGGCAAAAAGGGCTTCTCCGTTATGATCTCCTCATCGAATACCTCATCGAGGACAGCCTCGAGAACCTCAAGAGCCATCTCGACCAGCTCCTTAAGAGGCTTTGGCGTAGGGGAGAATCTATGTTCGTAGACCGAAGAGCGGACGGTAGTAGAGGTCGTAGTAACTTGTATGCCCGGTTTTTTTAGCTGTTACGATAGAGCTATACCGCTCTTAATACGATATTGCCGTCTTGGACGCTCACTGGATACGTTTTTAGTTCCAGTTTGGCCGGGCCTTGGGTAACTTTCCCATTACGAATATCAAAACAGGAGCGGTGCCACGGGCATTCTACCTGATGATCGTGGAAACTACCCTCTGATAAGGGGCCATAGCGGTGAGTACAGAACTCCTGGAAGGCATAGATCTCACCGTCCAGCTTTACGATCGCCAATACGTGGCCATCAAAGTCCACCCTCAAGGTCTCCCCCTCTTGGACCGAATCTGCCTGTGTAACCACTGCCCAGCCATCTGCCGAGTCCCCCGAGGAAACATGGATTGTCTCTTTAGGGGTAGGGCTATGACGCCGGTGCTGCCCGGCGCCGATGCCGTCATCATAAACCATCTTCCCACCCAGGTATCCCGACACAGAAATCACTCCTACACCCACCAAAGAAAGCCCCACGAATAAAGGAGGGGTGACCTCTATGCCGTTTCCACCAACCCGTAAACCAAAATTAAGAACGAAAAGCGCTATAGCCAGCAAATTAAGCAGCATATGCAGGGTAGCCGTCCTCTTGGAAGGGTGATCAGAACGAATATCCAGCCAATCCGGAAAGCCTGCTAACGCTGCCAGCAGACCCATGCCTATCCCGAATCCCAGGCTGTAGAGCGTACCCCGATAAAGAATGCCAGGATCCGTTAACAAATAAGTGGCAAAATCCATTATCAAGCTGAGCACGAAAAGTCCAATTGGAAAATGGACCATTGCCGGGTGGAGTGGATGACCGAAAGGTTTCCCTTGCAGCAATTCTTTCAGCATGGTCTAGCCTCCCTTTTCCGGTAAATTGGCTTTGCCTGCTTCGGCCACCGCACGCCACTTTCCCTTGGAAAGCCGGGCAACGTTAATGCCGTAGGCATAAATCATTCGTCCACCCAGATAACCGGAGATCAAAAGCAAGAACACTGCTAACCCGGAAAGCCAGAGCAACCCAAACGGAACTGCCTGGGCAGTTTGATAAATCTCCAGGCGAAAAATTAGATTAATGGCCGAGAGGATCCAAACCACAGCATTGAGACCCATATGGTACAGTCCAATCTTCCAGGCAGGTTTATCCCGCCGGATCCCGGTCCAATCCGCATACCCGGTTGGGATTGCAACCAAAGCAACTAAAAGACCCAATAGAATGGAGAAAAAGGAAAGCTGAACAAAAACATTATCCCCCTCCCCGATCCTGGAGAGGATATCAAAGACCAATGCCGCCGGCCATAATGCAGCCGGCACGTGCACCAGGGGTGGGTGCAAGGGATGTTTTAGCCACTTGCCTTGTAAAAACTCGATCATGCTTATACCCTTTCCAATTTGTAGCGCTACGCCATCCTGTCTAGCTTCTCCACGTCCTCATCTTCGAGCTTCAGATCTACAGCCCCCAGGTTGTCCGCCAGGTGCTCAGGGTTGGTGGACATCGGAATTGTATTTACCTTCGGCTGGCGTACCAGCCAGTTCAGGGCTACTTGAGCTGGCGGTACCCCGTATTTCTGGGCAATTTCTCTTAATAACGGACGGCTCAATAGGCCTCCTTTTATTGGCGAATAAGCCGTCAAAACGATATCCTTTTCCTGGCAATAAGCCAACAAGCCATTCTGCTGGGGCCTTCGTTGGATCAGGCTATAGCGTACCTGAATGTTAGCAAGCGCTGGCCTGGCAAGCTCTCGAGCCCGCTTCAAATTGGATAGGTCAAAGTTGCTCACCCCTAAATGTCGGGCTTTCCCATCGCTCGCCAGCTCGTTCATCGCCTGGAAGGTCTCTTCAAGATGAACAGAAGGGTTCGGCCAATGGATTAAGAAAAGGTCCACATAATCTGTGCCCAATCGACGAAGGCTCTGGTGCAAGGACTGGATGACATCTCTATAGCGCAATTGTGTATGCCATACTTTAGTGGTAATAAAAAGCTCGTCCCGGTTGAAGCCCAGCATAGCCTGTCCGATCAGAGATTCTGTATGCCCACCTGCATACATCTCAGCCGTATCGATTAACCGATAACCTGAACCGATGGCTGAACGGATCATGTTCACCATCTCCGCATCTCGCGTATGGTCAGGTGAGGCTTCTCCTCCAACCCGCCAGGTACCCAGGCCAATACGCGGGATCCTCTCTCCGTTATATAGGGTTACGTAGTGCTTACCTTCCATTTCCCACCTCGTTTGCAGCTCGATTCTACCAGAGGCCTAGATAATTACATATCTAGATATATATTCTCCTGTGAATATCTAAAAACCCAACTCCTTTAAGATCTCAGCTTCACCGCGCTGGCTTCCTGATTTCCCCTGAAGCTCGTTCCAAAAGTTTTGGTCATAGCGACGGGACCGGACAGGAATGGGCATTGGCACCCCCCATCCTAATAACAATACTTCCTCCTTGGGTTGGAGACGGGCCAGCATTCCACGCAGTGCCTCCCTTCCGGATAACCCGGAAAGCACTGCCCGGATATCATCCTCGTCACCCAGCCACCCGGATATACGCGTCCCTAATTGAGACATCACCTCATCGTAGATCTGCGAAGGACGCTGGTCGACAATCAGCAGGGTCACGTAGTATTTGCGCATCTCCCTGGCAATGGTGTTGAAGGTGGTTTGGGCAGCCATCTCCCGGTTGAGCAGCTTATGGGCTTCTTCCAAAACGATGACTAGCGGGCGCGGCTCTTCTTTGCCGCTGCTGCGAAAAAGATTGGTGCGATTTTCCCAGGCCGAACGGATGCGGCGAGTCAGGAGATTACTTACCAGCAGGTAATCCAGGTCGCTTTCATTCTTTCCAAATGACAGGATGACATGCTGTCCCGCCTCCAAGGCCTTGATGATCTCCCCGACCGTATCAGCAGCTGGCTTTTCCAGGACATACGACAGCCGGAAAACTCGCCCAAGCTTCGAGTGCAGGCCTTCTGCGGCCAGGACGTTCACTCCATTCTCATTAGCCCAGGCCGCCACGCTGTCCGTGGCAGGGACCTTCTTCCCATTCTCATCCTCAACCATCGCCCCTTGCCTCATCGCACGGAAGGAAGAAAACCAGTTCTCGCGACCGAAAGAAGAGACCAGGGCTTCCAGCGTGGTTGGCGTGGTCTCTTTCAGGTTCAGCTCCCGGCTCAGCAACTCGATATCCTCCGGCTGGATATCGCGCATGGCAATTTCCAGGTTGAAATCGGGCGCCTGACCCCGGATCTTAGCTCCCGCCCCCAGACCGACCACCCTCACCCGGTTGGGAAAACGGCCGCGCAGCCCGATCACCCGCAGTCCGGTATCGGCGGCAGTATCGTCATAACCGTATTCGTTGTGCATATCAAAGACCAGCACAGAAGCCTGGTTGAGCTGCATCAGGCCGGCCAGGACGATTCGGGTCAGGAAGGATTTCCCGGTGCCAGTCGCCCCGAACACGCCCGAAGAGCGCTGCACGAGCTTGATCAGATTCAGACAGACCGGGTGCTCCTGTTCTCGGGTATGACCGATCACGAAATTGCCTTTCTCTTCATCCTTCCCAAAGATCTCGGCGATATCGCCCTGGGATGCCAACCGGACTGCAGCATGGTGGGGGGGAACGGTTTTGACTGGCAACGGGCGAGGTTCATTCCGCAAGCCTGCATCGATCTGCCCTCGCCACCGGGAGTAGTCTGGACTGGCAGGGTCAGGCCCCCTTTCCAGCATCAGGGCCGGCAAGACTTCCAGGTTGGTGAACAGAGTCTGTCCATGCAATAAGCTGGCAAGTCCGGGCGGTAGCCGTACCTCGCTCTGCTCATCAGCAAAGCGCGGGTCGGTAGAGCCTAACTGCAAGTCGGTCACCAGCCCATAAAAAAGCCAGTCACCGCTTTCGATCACGACGAAGCCACCCTCTTGCACTTGTTGTGCGGGCACAGTCAGCCGCACGCGCAAGTTGTCCTTCAATCCGCCGCCAACTACATAACCGATGGCTGTTAAGCCTCCGCCATTCGATGAAATGGTATCTTTTATTGGAGTCATGGCTTCCCTCTCTGCTAAGGTTTTAGGGCTCGGAGAACGCATCACCCACTGCAGACAGCACAGACATTAAGTTAGGATAATCGTCCCTTAGCAAGGTGATCAACTCACGCACAGCTGAGGAGGACCAATCCGGGTCTCCTACCTCCCTATGGGCCTGAGCAGCCTGCTGCAGATGAGCTGCCAGCAGTTCTGCAACCGGAACATCCTGGCTCCGTAAGATATGCCTGAAATAGCCGAACTTGCCAGGCCGGGTAAAGGCACACAGCTCGTGTGGGTCACACAAATAAATCCGATCCAGGCTCAAGGGCGGCACAGGTGGAAGTAGGTGGTAAATCCGGTTAGACTTGCTGTAACCCACAACCAACACACCCATTTCCAAAGGGATATTGCGGTTAAGTCGATTGTCGGCAATGATATTCTCATCTACATCATCTGCAGTGACCAGCTGGCGGACCAGGCCATCATCGTCGATATGGATGTCATAAATAAGTCCGTAGGTACAAAGGCCGTTATGGAGGGGAACACTGACCAGTCCACCAAAGGAGGGGTGCTCTAGCTGGCTAACCCGGCAGCCGACAACAAACGACGTCGTCGCTGAGCGAAGCAAGCGCCCCAGATCGATTACGCTCATGTTTTTATCCTCGTTCTACCGGAATGTTTTTTGAGAGCCTGTTTTTGAGATTCCTCACCGACCTCCACCCCCCGGCGGTGTAGCTCGAGCACGATCATCTGCGTGACCTGTTCTTGCTCCTGAAATGAGACCATCGCGGCCTCGTGGGCGCGATGCAGAAGGTATGGGTAGGGCCGGCTCCCTAGGATCCGGCATTGGCTGACTAAGGCAGCTTGCAAATGCTCCAGCATCTCCTGATTGCCAGCTACCCAGGCAGGTATCTCCACCCGGGCTATCCATGGCCGGCCTATACGTCCAACGTTCAAATAGAAGAAGTGCAACGCCAGTTCATCCTGGTAATTTGCTGCTGATTTCGACTGCATTCCAAATACTGCCGATCGATCACCAGGCTCCAGCAGGCTTATGAAAAGGTCAATGTCCGAGACTCCCCGCAAGGGATGCTGCTTTTTCATATCGGGTAGCTCATCATCCGGTGTCAGGGCTACCTCGAGCAGCCGGACAACCAGGTTAGCTGCCGGCTTATCGATATAACCTGCTGTAATCACGCCTAGTGAGCACAGCCTGGCAAGCGCCTCCAGATAGACATCCATCTGTTTATGGAATTCAGTGGCAGCATCGACTTCCTTGGCTCCCCATAATTCCATAGGGCCATCCGTAAAGGTTATGATCGGGGGCTCGGCCCCACGGGCCAGGTCGGCTAAGGTAGACCGCTCGTTTACGTCCCTCAGAAGGGCCAGCGCTGAATCTGTGATCCTGCCGGTCTCGGTATAGAGCTGCTCGCCGTAGAAAAGTTGGCTGGTGACATACGTGCGTGGGGTTTCTGGCGAATGCAGATTAAGCCGGATTGCCCCTACGTTTACAAGGCAATAAGACACTTCTGCATTCCGGTTGGGAGAGATTTGGGAGCCATCCGCAGCAAGGAGGGTGGCCTTCGGCGGTAGCTCCGGTTCCGGTAAACGCGCGTCCAGGTGATCAGCCACCGGCAAGGCACATCTCAAGGTTGGGTCATGAACACGGGCAACCAGCCGGACCTTTTGGTTCAACCGCTCTACATCTGCCGCCAGGTCGGATAGTAAATCGCGGGCGAGATCGCGCAACGATTGCAAATGCTGCTCACGCTGCACAGCGGTTTCCCCGAGTTGTTTCACCTGGCGATGGACTTGCTGAAAATCTAGCGGCATAGGCTGGTGGAGAACCTTTCTCAACAAAGGTTCTAAATGAGAACAGATGTACAGGTCATTTTACATTCAAAACCGTACCTGTGCAAGTGCCTGCCTGGAGCAGACAATAAAAGGTTCTCTGAGGGTTTTCGACTTAGCTTTTGTTATCTTTTAATCGCGCGAATAAAGAATCTTAGCAACTGCTTCTTGCCAATCTGAAATCAGGCCAGCTGCCCGGTCTGCAGGCATAACTGGTGTGTATTCTCTGAAATCTGCCTGTATTTTCTGAATATGTTCCAGTGACGTGTACACACCCATGCCCAACATGCCAGAAAGGACGGCACCAAGTGCTGAAAGCTCCGGGAGAGTAGATGCGCGTACCACCAATCCAGATATATCCGCAACAAACTGCATCAGGAACCGGTTTTGCACAGCACCACCATCCGCCTGGATCGACTTCAACTCAAGGTTGGCTTCCTGCCCCATAAGCTGTAGGACATCATTAACAATGAATGCAATCGACTCCAAAGCGGCTCTGACGACATGGGCTTTCGTCGCTCCAGGTGTAAGTCCCAGAATGCCTGCCCGTGCATCAGACCGCCAATACGGGGCGCTCAGGCCAACGAAAGCGGGTACCAGGAAAACGCCTCCGTTGTCGGTTACAGACTCCGCCAACGCTTCAGTCTCTTCAGCCGAACGAATTAACTGCAATTGATCGCGCAGCCACTGGATGGTTGCACCGGTAAAATTCGTGATCCCTTCATAGGCATAGGTAGGTTCGCTATTAATCACCCACCCCACTGCGGTCACAATTCCAGAAGGTGGTGCTTTTTTCTGTGGGCCAATATTCAGCAAGATGGAGGAACCGGTGCCGAAGGTGACCTTTGCCGAACCAGGCTGGAAACAGCGTTGTGCAAACAAGGCTGCTTGAGAGTCGCCCATCACACCCCAAATAGGTAATGGGTCAGGCAGATACCCTTCCAGGTCCGTCTCTCCAAAAGAGGACCGGCTCTCATGCACCTCTGGTAAAGCTACCTTAGGGATATCAAACAAGTCGCACAACTCAGGATCCCAATCCAGGCGATTGATATT